>DASYGJ010000102.1:0-43094 GCA_035999915.1 Leifsonia sp. | reverse complement strand
GCGCTTGCACCCGAGCTTGCACCCGCATCTGCTTCCGCGCCTGCACCTACAACCGAACCCGCTGAGGCGTCGCCGCGTCGCGCGTCGTTCCTTGCCGAGGAGCGCAAGCCTGATCGCGCGAAGCAAGGGTGGCGGGGCGTGCTCGCCAAGACCGGGTTGCCCATCCCCGCATCCACTCGTGAGCTCACCGAGAGGGCGGAGACGCACGCGGTCAGTCAGCACTGGGCAGGGCCGCGCACGATCGCGATCGTCAACGGCAAAGGCGGCGCCAACAAGACCCCGACCACCGCGCTGCTGGCGGCGCTCTTCGCCCGCAACGGTGGCGCCGGCGTTCTCGCCTGGGACAACAACGAAACCCGCGGAACGCTGGGCTGGCGCACGGAGCAGGGTCCGCACGACGCGACGGTGCAGAGCCTCCTGCCGAGTGTGGATCACCTGCTTTCGCCCGAAGCTCAGTCGTCCGATCTGTCCGCGTTCGTGCACCATCAGACGGGCGACAAGTACGACGTTCTGCGGTCGAATCCGACCATGTTGGCAACGGAGCAGCGCATCACGACCGACGACTTCGACAAGCTGCATTCGGTCGCCGCGAAATACTTCCGGCTGATCTTCATCGACAGCGGCAACGACGAGTCGGCCGAACGCTGGCTCCGGATGATCGACCACACCGACCAGCTCGTCATCGCGACCACCGCGCTCGGGGAACACGCCGAGGCGGGAGCCCTCCTGCTCGAAGCTCTGGCACAGCGGGACGAACGCTCCGCCCGCCTCGCGGCGCAGGCGGTCGTCATCGTCTCGCAGTCGGAGAAGACCGGTACGCTCACCGACGCCCGCAAGGTCGCCGCCGGCTTCGAAACGCTGGCTCGCAGGTCTGTCTCGGTGCCGTTCGACCGGTCGATCCACGGCGGCCGCCTTGAGTATGGCGCGCTGGCGCCCGCCACCCGGCGCGCGTGGCTGCGCGCGGCGGCCGCAGTCGCGGAAGGGCTCTGAGCCAGGGCCCTGCCCGCGCCTTCCGCCGCGTCGCCGCGTCCGGCCCGACCCGGCCCGTGCCCAACGCTCCGCGCAGCGCCTCGCGCGCCGACCCCGCCGACCCGCCGACCCGCCGACCCCGCCGACCCCGCCGACCCCGCCGACCCCGCCGACCCCGCACAAAGTACCCGCCGAGTCCGCAGAGTGTCTGCGAACTCGGCGGTTTTTGGGCGATTTTGAGCGGACTCGGCGGTTGGGGGCGGGGGCGGTTGGGGGCGGGGGCGGGGGCGGGGGCGGTTGGGGGCGGTTGGGAGGGCGGGGGCGGATGGGGAGGGCGGGGCGGGGTCAGCGCTCGTCGAGCTCGCGGGGGACGGTGATCGCGTCGACGAGGGCGCCGTTACGCCAGACGGTGATCTCGATCGGCTTGTCGATCGCATCCTCGACCATGAGCTGCTGCACCGCGGTGGCCGTGACGACATGCTTGCCGGCCAACTCGACCACGATATCGCCGCGGCGCAGCCCGGCTTCGGCGGCCGGGCTTCCGGCCGAGACGCCGGCGACCTGCAGGCCGGTCGGCGATCCGATGCGGGCCGCGAGCTGCGGCGAGAGCGGCACCTGAGCGCCAGCGATGCCGAGCCAAGCGCGGCGCATCCGACCCTTCGTCATGAGGGCGTTGATGATCTCGCGCGTGGTCGCATTGATCGGGACGGCGAGGCCGACCCCGACGCCGGCGACCGCAGTGTTGACACCGACCATTCGTCCGGAACTGTCGGCGAGCACGCCGCCGCTGTTGCCGGGGTTGAGGGCGGCATCCGTCTGGATCACCTCATCGATCACGCGGCCCGACTGTGTGGGCAGGGAGCGGCCGAGCGCGGAGACGATACCCGCCGTCACGCTGCCGGCCAGCCCCAACGGATTGCCCAGAGCGACGACGACCTGTCCGACGTGCAGCCGCGAGGCGTCGCCGAGTTCGACCGGGCTCGGCACGTCTGCGCTGGCGTGAAGCACGGCAAGATCGGAGAGCGTGTCACGGCCGACCACCTCGACGCGCGTCGTCGTGCCGTCGCCGAAGGCAGCCTCGGCAGTGGATGCTCCGGCTACGACGTGTGCGCTCGTGAGCAGAAACCCGTCGGACGTGATGACACTGGCACTGCCCGATCCCGACCCGCGGATGCTGCGCACGGTGACGCTGGCAACGCTCGGGAGCACATGGGCGGCAACGGCGACGACGGTGCGCGAGTACGCGTCGAGCAGCCCGTCATCGTCCATCGCCGGGAGATCGTTCATGAGGCTTCGAGCGTACGTCCGCGACCGAGCGGAATGGCCGCCGTTCGCTGGCAGCAGACCCGGCAGACCGAGCAGACCCGGCGGACCCGGCAGACCCGGCAGACCCGGCAGACCCGGCAGACCCGGCAGCTACTCCCGCCCGCGATTGCGCCGACGGATGAGCCGTGGCGCACGTCCCGCGAGAAACGACTCCCCCGGGTCGACGATGAAACCCTGGCGGAGGGCCTCGCGACCGATGAGCATCCGGAAGCCCATCTGGTCGCGGTTGCTGAGGGTGGTCTCGGCCGTGACGGTGCGGCCGAAAAGCTGCACGTCGATGAGCACCACGATCCGTTCCTCGCTGTGACCGGATGAGCTGCGCACCACTCGACGGTCGTGCACCGGGCACTCGACCACGGCGACGTCGTCTTCGGTGCGCTGCCAGGGACGCACCCGGAAACGCACGCGGTCGCCGTGCGGCCTCGGCAACTCTTCGATGTCGAACGCGTGCAGCGCAGAACTGCGGGCGCCGGTGTCGAGCTTCGCCTTGATCCAGGGAACGCCGATACCGGGCAGGCTCACCCATTCGCGCCAGCCCACGATGGTGCTTGAATGGAGGTCGTCTATCACCCGACCATCTTTGCAGGGACTTCTCGATGAAACTTGCTCTCCTTTCGCGCGCCCCGCAGGCATACTCGACGCAGCGTCTGCTCGCGGCCGCAGTGCAGCGCGGTCATCGGGTGAAAGTGCTGGACACCCTGCGCTTCGCGATCGACCTTTCCGGGGCGGAACCCGACCTGCAGTACCGCGGCCGGCTGCTGTCGGATTACGACGCGATCCTGCCCCGCATCGGCAGCTCGATCACTTACTTCGGCACCGCCGTCGTGCGCCAGTTCGAGCAGATGGATGTGTACACCCCGAACACGGCGAACGGCATCACCAACTCGCGGGACAAGCTGCGCGCAACGCAGATCCTGTCCCGTCACAACATCGGGATGCCGGCGACCGCGTTCGTGCACAGCCGCGCGGATGTGCGGCTCGCGATCGAGAAGGTGGGCGGCGCACCCGTCGTGATCAAGTTGCTTGAGGGCACACAGGGCATCGGCGTCATCCTCGCACCGGAGGTGAAGATCGCCGAGGCCATCATCGAGACCTTGCACTCGACGAAGCAGAACGTGCTCATCCAAAGCTTCATCGCAGAAAGCCGGGGCCGCGACATCCGTGCCCTCGTGGTGGGCGACCGCGTGGTCGCAGCGATGCGGCGGCGGGCGAGCGGTGACGAGTTCCGTTCGAACGTGCACCGCGGCGGCACCGTCGAGCCGGTCGCGCTGACCCCCGAATACGAGCAGGCCGCGGTGCGGTCGGCGCAGATCATGGGGTTGCGCGTCGCCGGCGTCGACATGCTCGAGGGCAACGAAGGGCCGCTGGTGATGGAGGTGAACTCGTCGCCCGGTCTCGAAGGGATCGAGACGGCAACCGGGCTCGATGTCGCCGGCGCGATCATCGACTTCATCGACAATCAGGTCGCGTTCCCCGAGATCGACGTGCGCCAGCGCCTCAGCGTCTCGACCGGATACGGCGTCGCCGAACTGCTGGTGCACAGCAACGCCGACCTTGTGGGCAAGCGGATGCGCGACTCCGGCCTAGGCGAGCGCGACATCACGGTGCTCACCCTGCACCGCGGTACGTCGGTCATCCCCAACCCGCGCGGTGCGGTCGAGCTGGAGGCTGGTGACCGGTTGCTGTGTTTCGGCAAGCTCGAGGAGATGCGTTCGATGATCCCCGAACGCCGCCGCCGCCGGGCGAAGGTGCGCAAGCTGCCAAAGGAGCCGCTGCCCGAGGCGTGATTCTCGCGCGCGGGACCCGAGGGTCAGTCGTGCTTGTGCTTCTCGGCGACGATCTTCGTCTTGGCACTGTGCTCGACGAGCACGGCGATGTAGTCGCGGAGTTTCGCGTTCTTGAGCGCCTCATGTTCGGCGTTCACGATGCCCTCGATGTGTTTGCCCGACACGGACGGGTACTTCTTCTTGAGGCGTTTGACGACATCCTCGATTGCTTCACGTTCGGTTTTCTTCTGCGCCATGAGCCAAGAGTGTCGTGCTCAGGTGTCGGGATGCTGTGAATTTCCTGAGTCCGGCGCCGCGACCGCCCGCAGCAGCTTCTCCCACGATTCTGCAAAAGTCGCGATCCCGGCGGACTCGAGCCCCGCGCTGACGTCGGCCATCGAGACTCCGACCGAGTCGAGGGCGGCGATGATGTTCCGCGCTTCGTCGTACGTGCCGTCGACGGTGTTCTGACGGATGCGGCCGTGCTGCCACACCGCGTCGAGAGTCTTCTCCGGCATCGTGTTGACGGTGTTCGGGGCCACCAGCTGCTCCACATACCGCGTGTCGCGCATCGTCGGATCCTTCACGCCGGTCGACGCCCAGAGGGGGCGCTGGGGCATGGCCCCCGCATCCACGAGGTCGAGCCAGCGCGGGTCGAGCAGCGACTGCTCGAACAGCTCGTATGCGAGGCGGGCGTTCGCGATGGCGGCCTCGCCAGTCAGGGCCTCCGCGCGCTCGCTGCCGATCTCCGCCAGCCGCCGGTCGACTTCGACATCCACGCGCGAGACGAAGAAGGAGGCGACCGAACGGATGCTCGCGAGGTCGCGTCCATCCGCTCGCGCACGCTCGAGCCCCGCGACGTAAGCGCCGATGACCTGCCGGTAGCGCTCGAGCCCGAAGATGAGCGTGACGTTGATGCTGATGCCGAGGGCGATCGCATCCTCGATGGCTACGATGCCCGCAGGCGTCGCCGGGATCTTGACGAAGAGGTTCGGACGGTCGACCAGGTCACGCAGACGGATCGCTTCGGCGAGCGTTGCCGGCGCATCGTGGGCGGCGGCCGGACTCACTTCGATCGACACCCGGCCGTCGAGTCCGCCGGTCGAATCGTGGATCGGCAGGAGGATGTCGCAGGCGTCGCGCACATCCTCGGTCATCAGGGCCACGGCGAGCTCAGCCGCGCTCTCACCCGCCCCGCGATGCTGCGCCAACCGTTCGCGATAGGCCGTTCCGTCGGCGAACGCCTTGGCGAAGATCGTCGGGTTGGTCGTGATACCGACCACACCGCGTTCGGCGATGAGCCTCGTGAGGTCGCCGGAGACGATGCGGTCACGGGAGAGATCGTCCAGCCAGATACTGACGCCCGCCGCACTCAGCTCGTCGGTCGCGCTCATGATACATGCCTTCCTACTACGTCGAGCGGCACAGCGGGATCGCGCAGGGTGGCGAGATCGACCGGTTCACCCGATCGCACCAGCGCTTGGATGGACTCGTTCACGTCCCAGACGTTGACGTTCATGCCTGCGACAACGCGGGACCCGAGAACCCAGAAGACGATGAATTCGCCCGTGGACCGGTCGCCGCGGTAGACGATCTCGGCGTCTTTCGTGAGGGGCGCGAATCCGGCGTATTCCATCCCGAGGTCGAATTGGTCGGTGTAGAAATACGGGATCTCGTCGTGGACCGCCCCGCGCCCGATCATCGCCTTGGCCGCGACAGCTCCGCCGGTGAGCGCATTCGCCCAGTGCTCGCTGCGCAGGTGTTGCTGCGCGAGCGGATGGAACGCGTTCGCGATGTCCCCGGCGGCAAAGATGCGCTCATCGCTCGACCGCAACGACGCATCCACGACGATTCCGTTGTCGACCTCGAGCCCCGCATCCCGAGCGAGGTCGACCTGCGGGATTGCGCCGACGCCGACTACCACGACATCGGCCGGAACCACTTCGCCGTCGGCCAGCCGAACGCCGGTGACGGCCCCCTGCTCACCGACCAGCGAATCCACCACGACCGAGGGGCGGATGCGTACGCCGTGCTGCGCATGCAATTCAGCGAAATAGGTGCCGAGCTCGTCTCCGAGTGCGACGGCCAGCGGAATCGGATCCCGCTCGAGGATGGTCACCTCGTTGCCGAGGGTGCGCGCGGTGGCCGCGACCTCCATCCCGATCCAGCCGGAGCCGACCAGCACGACTCGCCGACCGCCGGCCGCGATCGTCTCGCGGAGTCGCACGCTGTCGTCGATTGTTCGCAGATACAGAACACCGCCAAGGTCGGAACCGGGGATCGTGAGCCGGCGCGGAACCGATCCCGTCGCGAGCAGCAGCGCGTCATAGCCGAGGGTCTCGCCGGAGTCGGTGGTCACGGACGTGCCGGCCGGGTCGATCGAGATGACCCGCGTGCCCAGTCGGAGGTCCACCGCGTTCTCGCGGTACCAGTCTTCGCTTTCGACGTCGAGCGAGGAGCGTTCCTCCGTTCCGGCGAGGAAACCCTTCGACAGGGGAGGACGGATGTACGGATGGTGTCGCTCGGCGCCGAGCAGGTGGATGCCGCCGTCGAATCCCTCGGCGCGGAGGGTCGTGGCGGCCGTCGCGCCGGCCAGGGATGCGCCGACGATCACGATGTTTTCGGGTGCACTGTTGCTCATCTGGTCCTCTTTCGGTCGCCGCGGTCGGGTGCGGTCGGCGCGTTCGGCGCCGTCAATCGCGGCGCGATGCTGCGAACTGGTCGTTGCCGGAGGGGGCGAGCGCTCCGGTGAAGCGGGACGTGCGCGTGCGCGCGCCCTCGGCCTGCACGCCGCGGATCGACATGCACAGGTGTTCGGCCTCCAACACGACGCCGACACCGCGTGGCGCGAGTTCTTCGTCGAGCCGGTCGGCGATCTGCATCGTCAGCCGCTCCTGAAGTTGCAGGTCACGGGCGAAGTACTCGACGACGCGGGCCAGCTTGGAGAGGCCGAGAAGCCGATCCGCCGGAAGGTAACCGACGTGGGCGATACCGCGAAAAGGGAGCAGGTGATGCGCACAGAGCGAGGTGAACGGGATGTCGCGCACCAGCACGAGGTCGTCGTATCCGCTGTCGTTAGGGAAGGTCGTCATCCTGAGCGGCTCGCGGTGCAGTAGTTCGTGGAAGGAGGATGATACTCGGCGCGGAGTGTCCGCGAGGTTCGGATCGTCCAGGTCCCGGCCCAGCGCGGCGAGGAGTTCGTGCACGGCGGCCTGGGCCCGGCGAGCGTCGAAGGTCTGACTGCGGCGCCGGGTCACGAAATCCACCACCGGCTCCTCGCCCTCGATCTCGGTCACCAGCGACATGCTCTGCTCCTTGCGTTGACCTCAGCGTAGGTTCGTCCCGTTTCTTTTGTCAAGAAGAACTTTTTTAGAGTTAGAATGTCGTCATGAGTGAGTCAGAACCGGTCGATGCCGCCGCGGTCATCGCAGCACTCGCAGACCCCTCGCGACGCGAGCTGTACCGGATCGTCCAGGCCAGTTCGGAGCCGCTCGGACGGGACGAGTTGGCCGAACGGACGGGCCTCCCCCGCGCCACCGCTGCGTTCCACCTCGATCGGCTCGTCGAGGTCGGGGCCCTGACGACGGAGTTCGCCCGGCGGTCGGGCCGAACCGGGCCTGGAGCCGGCCGCCCCGCGAAGTTCTACTCGCTCGCGGCCGACGAGGTGAGCACATCCGTGCCGCCTCGACGGTACGACCTGGTGGGCGACGTTCTGGCCACAGCCGTGGAGGAGTCCGATCGCACGGGCACTCCGGTACGCGACTGCCTGATCGCGGTGGCGGCCAGCCGCGGCCACGAACTCGGCGGCGTCGGCACACCGCTCACCGACACGCTGGCGGGCATCGGGTACGAACCGACGGTCGAAGACGACGGCGGATATGTCCTGACCAATTGCCCATTCCATCGCCTGGCATCGCGCCACACAGACCTCATCTGCTCCGCGAACACGGCGTTCGTGCGTGGGATCGCCGACGAATCCGCGGAGCAGCGAGAGGTATGGCTGGAGCCTTCAGCCGGCAACTGCTGCGTTCGAATCGGGCCGCTCGTCAGCTGACTCCGACAAGCTCCCCGCAGCGCCAGCAGGGAGAGGGCAGGTCCCCCTCGACGAGAGCCCCACAGGACGTGCACACGCGAGGAAGCCAGCAGGCTTCGTCACCGCCTTCGGCCGCCAACGACTCGACCGCTCCCGTTCCGCGGGCCCCCAGCGGTTCGCCGATGCCGAAGTAGTGGCGGAAGCTGAATACGATCGGTGCCCACTGCTGCGGATCGATGCGATCCGTTCCGGGTACGAGGATGCGCGGATCCGCGTGCACTCGCACCACCTCGGCCTCGACCAGGTAGTATCCGCCGTCGACTCCCTCGGTGTTGCGTCGCACCTTCGCCTCGAACTGCAGCGCGCACTCACGCACGCGTGGCGGCGCGACCAGCTCGGACTCGTCCGGATGCAGTCCCGCGTGCGCGAACTTGTCGGCCACATGCCGGTAGCGTTCCGCTTTGCTGTCGGGAACGATCCGGCGTCCGGTGACCTCGGCGAGGCGTTCGACGGCCTGCCAGTGATCGGGCGACGGGAAGCTCACCGTCAGCTCGGGCCGTTTCTTGAGGTTCTCGATCGTCTGCCCGTCGCTTTCCAGACCGAGGACCATCAGCTGCCCGAGCGCCCAGTATGAGGAGGCCGGCGCGAGGTTGAACGTGGCGTCGTCGTTTTCGCTCGCCACCAAGAACGCCGGCGTGCCCACATAGAGCACCCGGGGATGCACGACCCGGTGTCGCGAGGGGGGCATCAGCGGCCGAGACCGAACGCGAACCGGCCGTCGGTGATCGGTTCGCCGCCGGCCGCAACAGCGAAGCGCTCGAAGGCGCCGGCCACTGCCCGGCGGTCGTCCTCGGGCATCGCAGAGAAGACGTCGGCCATCGCCGAACGCCGCTGACCGAGCACATGTTCGACGAGCGCCGACCCGTCGGCTGTGAGGGCGAGCTGCACGTAACGCCGATCGGCCGGGTGGTCCGATCGCACGATCAGTCCGGCCTGCACCAGCTTCTCGCACGTGCGCGTGGCGTTCGACGGATGCACGCCGAGCTCGGTCGCGACGGCGCCGAGCGTCTGCGGCCCGGCCCCGGCGATGAGCATCAGCACGCGCAGCTGGGGCGTGGAGACGATGTCCTCGACCTCGAGAACCGATCGCGCGGCCACCCGCATCATCACGTTGGCAGCGGCCAGTGCGGCATCGATGGCGGGCACCTCGGCGGCGGTGTCCTTGGCGGCGGTGTTCGAGCTCATCCGCTCAGTATCACCAAATGCATCGTAAAGTGCAACAGTTGCGACCACGCAAGTGCGAAAGTGCCACACTTGCTGCGTGGATGCGACCATCGGTGACGTGCTGGTCAGGCGCGTCGACGTGATAGTTCCGCCATCCGCTCCGATGGACCGGTCCCTCCGCTCCGCTGCGGGGCGCGGCATCCTGCGCGGGCTCGTGGCCGAATTCGCCGGCCTCGCTCCCTCGGACGTGCTCGTCGAGGCGCGGTGTCCCGACTGCGGCGGACCCCACGGGCGGCCGGTGGTGATGGGTCCGGAGGCTGCCCGCAGCATCCGCATCTCCCTCGCGTATGCCGGCGACACCGTGATCGCGGCCGCCCGGCGTCGGCATGCGGTCGGCGTGGATGCGGAGCGACGGGACGGTCCGCTGGTCGCCGACCGACGCACGGCCGTGCGAGAGATTACCGGTTCGTCCGGCGGGGAGATGGAGCACGACGACCGCGAAGACGACGTGGATGCCCTGCTGCACTGGACGCGCATCGAGGCGGTGCTCAAAGCCGACGGCCGCGGCCTGCGAGTCGACCCCGCATCCGTTCGCTTCGAATCGCGGCGTGGTCGGTTGATCGCGAGCGTTCCCGGAGATTCGCGCCGCTACGACGTGCAGACCGTCGCGCTGGGTGATGACCTGTTCGTCAGCACGGCGACGGCTGAGTAAAAGCAGGAGATTTCGGTCGCCACGCCGGCCGGGAGTCCGTCTGGACGGAGTTTTGACTCGCTTTCGTCCGTTTGTCCGACGCTAGGGCGGGACGAGGGACGGGACGGGACGAGGGACGGGACGCTATGAATGGGGCAGCTTCGGCAGAGGCATCCGGTCGAGCCACGCTGTGAACAGGGTCTCGAGGTCGGCGCCGGTCTGCTCGGCAGCGAAAGCGCGGAAGTCCGCCGTCGTCGCCACCTCGAACCGGTAGCGGTCGGTCCAGGCGCGGAGGAGCGCAAAGAAGGCGTCATCACCAACGGTCAGCCGCAGTGCGTGAAGGGTGAGCGCACCCCGCTTGTAGACCCGGTCGTCGAACATGTGGGCCGGTCCGGGATCCGAGAGAACGAGGTCCTGAGAGAGGGCGCGCAGCGCCGAATGAAAGCGACGCGCGAGGCTGTCGGCCGACTCGCGCCCGGCTCGCTCCGACCACAACCACTCGGCGTAGCAGGCGAAACCCTCGTTGAGCCAGATGTGCTTCCAGGCGGCCAACCCGACACTGTTGCCGAACCACTGGTGGGCGAGCTCGTGGGCGACGAGGCGTTCCGATCCCCGCTCACCGTCCACATGGTTCTCGCCGAAGATCGCCGCGCCCTGCGCTTCCAGTGGGATCTCGAGCTCGTCGTCGGTGACGATCACCCGGTAGTCGGCGAAGGGGTACGGTCCGAACGTGGCGGAGAAGAACTCGATCATGTCGGGCAACGGCGCAAAATCCGCCTGAACACGGGCCTCCAGATCGGGTGGAAAGGCGAATTCGACCGTCACGCCCTCCACCTCGACCCGGCGTCGCACATAGCGCCCGATCTGCACCGTCGCCAAATAGCTCGCGGTCGGCTCCAAACATTCGTAGAGCCAGGTGCCACGCCCCGAGACGAACGAGTGCGAGATGAGGGTTCCGTTCGCGATGACCGTGTACGGCTCCTCCGCCGAGACCCGGATGCGGTAGCTCGCGCGATCGGAAGGGTGGTCGTCGCAGGGAAACCACGTGGGCGCCCCCGACGGTTGTGCCGCCACGATCACGCCGTCGGTGAGTTCCTCCCAGCCCACGAGACCCCACGCGCTCCGGCGCGGCGCGGGCGAACCCGCGTAGTCGATCTCGACGATGAAGGTGTCTCCGGCCGCGATCGGCCGTTCGGGTGCGACGACGAGTTTCGACTGGGTCTGCGTGAACCTGGAGCGTTTACTGCCGTCCACCCGCACCTTGGTCGCCCGCAGTCTCACGAGGTCGAGGCTGAACGACGCCAGCTCCTGGGTCGCGCGGGCGGTGATGACGGCCTTCGCGTCCAGCCGGTTCGTGGCCACGCGGTAGCGGAGGTCGAGATCGTACAAGTCCACCGAATAGCCGCCGTTGCCGGAGTTCGGCAGGTACGGATCGCCGGCGTCGCGGGCACCCGCGCCCTTCGGTGCCGTCACGGCGTGGTCGTCGCGTGATAGTCGGCGATCGAGACGTCGCGCCACGGCCCGATCGGGTTGCCGCTCCAGCGGCTCCGGTCGGGAACGAGCTCTCCGCGCATCACGAGGGACGCCGGCCCGACGGTGGCGTGTTCACCGATGCGGGCGGCGGGGAGGATGACGCTGTGCGGCCCCAGCGTGCCCCCGGTCTCGAGCGTCACCGTATCCATGCTCATGATTCGATCATGGAACAGGTGGGTTTGCACAACGCAGCCGCGATTGACGGTTGATGCGTCGCCGAGGCGCACGAGGTCGGCTTCCGGAAGCCAGTAGCTGTCGCACCACACCCCTCGGCCGATCGACGCTCCGAGACTCCGCAACCACCAGACGAGCGCGGGTGTTCCGGCGGCGGCCTGCGCGAACCAGGGAGCGGCCACCATCTCGACGAACGTGTCCGAGACTTCGCTGCGCCAGACGAACGACGACCACAACGGATGCTCGCCCGCCCGGATGCGCTGCACCAGCGCCCACTTCCCGACCGTGCTCACTGCGGCGGCGATGGCCCCGGCGGCGAGCATGACGACGCCGCTGAGCAGCACGGCGACGGGGATGCCCCACGCCTCCGTGAGCGCGGCGAGGGCGAACAGTACGCCGAGACCGATGACGCAGGTGAAGAAGACCGGCACGACCCGGCACAGCTCCCAGAGCGTCCGCGCGAAGCGCAGTGCGGTCGACGGGTTGTACGTGCGGTTGTCGGCACCGGTCGCCGCGGTGCGCCGGAGCCTGACCGGCGGCGATCCGAGCCAAGACGATCCCGGCTTCGACTTGCGAGGCGCCGCGGACAGCACCGCGACGAGACCGTCGCGCGGCACCCGGTGTCCGGCGCCGGCCATCCCGGAGTTGCCGAGGAACGCGCGCTCTCCGATCTCGGCGCGCGCGACCCGCACACGTCCGCCGCCGAGTTCGTACGACGCGACCAGCGTGTCATCGGCCAGGAATGCGCCATCCTTCACGGTCGTCATCTTCGGGATGAGCAGCACGGTGGAGGCTTCGACATCGTGGCCGATCTGCGCCCCGAGCATCCGCAGCCAGACAGGTGTGAACAGAGACGAGTAGAGGGGAAAGAGCAGCATACGCGCGAGGTCGAGCAGGCGTTCGGTCGTCCACACCTGCCAGCCGACGGCGCTGCGCACCGGGAAGACGCCCTCCGTGAGGCCGATGCCGAGCATCCGCACGCCGGCCACCACCAGGCCGGCCAGAACGAGTCCCGCCACCAGCGTCGCCGGAACCAGAGCCGCGAGTGAGCGCAGCGCCGCCTCGGCGAGCGAGCCGGACCCGGCGATGAAGACGGAGACGACCACACCTCCGGCGGCGAAAGCGATCAGCGGAACGAGCGCGATCGCCACCGCCGAGGTCGCGTAGGCGACGAGCCAGCGGGTGCGGCGGGCCGGACGCTCCGCATCCCACCACGGCGACGCCGGCCCGACGCGCGCGGCCGGAGAACCCGCCCAGCGCTCGCCCGCGCGCACGCGCCCGAACACCGATGAGCCCGGCGCGATCACGGCGTTCTTGCCGATCCGGGTGCCGGGGAGCAGGGTGCTCCGCGCGCCGACGGTGCTGTTCGCGCCGATCCGCACGGCTCCCACCCGCAGCAGATCGCCGTCGATCCAATAGCCCGAAAGGTCGACCTCGGGTTCGATGGCCGCGCCGGCTCCGATGCGCAGCATCCCCGTGACCGGCGGAAGGGAGTGCAGATCCACGTCCGGCCCGATCTGCGCACCCAGCGCCCGGGCGTAGTAGGAGATCCAGGGAGCGCCCGCCAGGCTCACAGCGCCCACCTGATGCGCGACCTGTTCGGCGAGCCAGAGCCGCAGGTGCACGCCGCCACCCCTGGGGTAGTCCCCGGCCTTGACCCCGGCGAGAAGGAGGCGCGCGCAGGCGACCGAGATCGCCATCCGCCCGAATGGCGTGACGAAGACCAGCAGGCCGATGGCGAGCACCCAGGGCGAGGTGCGCGGAAGAAAGCCGAAGCCGCCGAACGCCTCGAGGATCTCGCTGGCGGTCAGCACGAAGAGCAGCCAGCGGATGCCGCTCAGCACGAACAGCGGAACGGCGAGAACCGTTTGCAGCCACTGCGTCCGGCCAGGAGTCGGAGGCACTGTGTGCTTGGATTCCGGCGCCCGCTGCCCCCCGGTCGTGCGTGCGGTGAGTTCGGCCGCCATCGCTCCCAGGCGCGGGTGCGAGTAGATGTCGGCGACGGTGAACTCCGGATCGCGGCGACGGATGCGCGTGACCAGCTGAGCCGCCGGCAGGGAGCCTCCGCCCAGGTCGAAGAAGTTGTCGTCGGCGCTCGTCACCGGAACGCCGAGCACGGACTGCCAGTCGGCCGCGAGCTCGCGGAGCTCCGGGGCGAGATCCAGCTCACCAGGATCGAGTTCGGGCAGTGGCCAGGGCAGGGCGGCCCGATCGACCTTGCCGGAGGTTCGCGTCGGCAGCTCACCGACCACCGCGAGCAGTGGCACCAGGGCGGCAGGCAGCTCCTCCCGAAGCCGGGCGAGCGCGGCCGAACGGTCGAAAGCGGAAGAATCTGCGACCGAGAGGTAGCCCACCAGCACTTGGTTGCCGGCGTCGGTCGTGCGCACCGCCGCCGCGGCGCCGGACACTCCGGTCAGATTCTGTAACGCCGACTCGATCTCGCCGAGTTCGATGCGCCGGCCGCCGACCTTCACCTGATCGTCTGCTCGGCCCTGGAACAACAACCCGGCCGGATCGAACCGCACGAGGTCGCCGCTGCGGTAGGCGCGATCCCAGCCCAAAGTCGGCATCGGCGCGTACTTCTCCGCGTCTTTGGCGGGGTCGAGGTAGCGCGCCAGCCCGACGCCGCCGATGATCAGTTCTCCGACACCGTCGCCTTCGACAGGCAGGCCGTCGGCATCGACGACCGCGAGATCCCAGCCGTCCAGCGGCAGACCGATCCGCACCGGCCCGCCCGACTCAAGCAGGGAGGCGCAGGCGACGACCGTCGCCTCAGTGGGGCCGTAGGTGTTCCACACCTCTCGTCCGTCCACAGCGAGCCGGTCCACGAGCTCGGGCGGGCACGCCTCGCCGCCGAAAATGAGCAGCCGCACGTTCTCGAGCGATTCCGCCGGCCAGAGCGCGGCAAGCGTCGGCACCGTCGACACGATCGTGATGCCGCGAGTGGTGAGCCAGGGACCGAGATCCATGCCGCTGCGCACGAGCGACCGCGGCGCAGGCACGAGGCAACCCCCGTGCCGCCAGGCCAGCCACATCTCCTCGCACGACGCATCGAAGGCGACCGAGAGTCCGGCTAGAACCCGGTCCCCCGGCCCGATCGGTTCGGACTGCAGAAAGAGCCGCGCTTCGGCGTCGATGAACGCTGCTGCCGATCGATGGGAGACCGCGACCCCTTTCGGCGTTCCGGTCGACCCCGAGGTGAAGATGATCCAGGCGTCGTCGTCGGGCGTCGGGGCCGAGACGATCGGCGTTGTCGCGGTGCTGGGATGCGCGGGAGCACCCTCGAACAGCGCATCCGGCGCCTCAACGGCCTCCGGATCGGACGGGATGAACTCCCCCGCACCCGAGATCACGCCACGCACGAGCGCCTCGCCGAAGACGAGCGCAGCGCGTTCCTCCGGATCGTCCGCATCGACCGGAACATAGGCCGCGCCGGCCGCCAGCACGGCGAGGATCGAGATGTACAGCTCCCTGGTGCCCGACGCGAGCCGGATCCCCACCCGGTCGCCTCTCCGCACGCCCGCCAGCGTCAGCCGCGCGCCCACCTTGACGACCCGCGCCATCAACTCCCGATAGCTCAGCGCGCCGCGGCCGTCGTCGAGTGCCGAGGCATCCGGATGCGCTGCAACCGTCTCGCGCAGAACGTCGAGGAGGGTGCGCGGTTCGGGCGCCCACTCGCGCCGCGCCAGTACACCAGTGGGAGTTTCGTTCACATCCGGAACCTATTCGGATGCGGTAACCGGGAGGTGAACGGCGCGCCGATCAGCGGGCCGCGCCCTCAACTGCCGACCCAGAAACCGCGGCCCGCGAACCAGTCTCCGTCGTAGCCGCCGTATCCGCCGCGTCCGCCGCCCAGGTCGGACGAGCCCGCCGTGCCGCGCGTGCCGAGATACGACCCGACGACCGCGGCGCCGAGGTCGTCGAGTTCGGGGGCGACGACGCGTCCGGAGACCCGTCTCGCCATCGAGTCGATGAACCGCGCGAGCCCGGGGTCGTTCCCGAGACGGAAGAAAGTGGTCTGCGCGCCGAGCCGCCCCGAATTGTCGAGCTCGTCGAGCGTGCGCTCGATGGTGCGCGGATGCGGCGGATACGAGAAGCTGACCGAGCCATCGGCCTCGAGGTGGGAGGTCGGCTCGCCGTCGGTCACGATGAGCAGCACCGGCTGGGCGTTCGGGTGCTTACGGAAGTGACGGTTCGCCAGCAGCAGCGCGTGGTGCAGGTTCGTGCCCTTGTCCCACATCGCATCCAGTGCGGTGAGCTGCTCGATGTCCATCACCTCCGCGTGGCGCCCGAAGCCGATCAGCTGCAGCTCGTCACCGCGGAACCGGGAGCGGATGAGCGTGTGCAGCGCAAGCGCCGTGCGTTTCATCGGCACCCAGCGATCGTCGAGCGCCATCGAGAAGGAGGTGTCGACCAGGAGCGCGACCGCGGCCTGGGTGCGAGCCTCGGTCTCGGCGATCTCGATGTCGTCGATCGCGAGCAGTCGTCCACCGCCGTCGCCCACGCGCCGCAACACCCCGTTGAGCATGGTGCGCGGGATGTCCCACGGTTCGGTGTCGCCGAAGACCCACGGCCGGGTGGCGCCCGAGCTCTCCCCCGCCGCACCGGCTTGATGGGCCTCGCGCTGGCCCTGCCGGCCGGACATGCGGGTCGCGATGTCGCGCAGCAGCGACTTGCCGAGCTGACGCATCGCCTTGGGGGTGAGCTTGAGGGTGCCGGTCGAGTCGCGGCGCAGCGTTCCGCTCTCGCGGAGCGTCTTCTCCAGCTCGCGCAACGTTTGCGCCGAGACCGCGGCTTCCTCCCCCAGCTGGCGGGAGAGGCGGTCGAGGTCGATGTCGTCCATTCGAGCGCCGCGGTAGGACTGCGACAGCTGTTCGCTGAGTTCGTCGAGGTCGGCGAGATCTTGCAGAACGCCGGTTCCGTCGCCGAGGCCCAGCGCATCCTCACCCTCGAATCGCTCGGAGCCGCCCCAGTTCTCGCCCGGTCGCAGGGCCTGCAGGTTGGAGTCGAGTTGCGAAAGCGAGTCCATCAGTTGCGGGGTGCCGAAGGCCTGCGCCGAGAGCTGCATGAGCTCTTCGCGCTGTTCCGCGGTCATCGAATTGAGCATCCGTTGCGCCGCGGCCGAGCGCTGCGCCAGAGTGTCGATGAGCTCGTCGATGTTCTTCGGATTCTCGGGGAAGAAGCCGCCGTGCTTCTGCATGAAGTCGTCGAAATCCTGCGGGGTGTCCTCATCCAGCCGGTGCTTTTCGAGCAAGGCGTTGAGGTCGGTGAGCATTTCGTTGATCGCCGCACGGTCTTGGTCGGTCGCGTTCTCGAGCGCCTGCTTCATGCCCGCGAAACGCTGATCGAGCAGCTCCCGGCCGAGAAGATCCTTGATCTTCTCGTAGTCGGCCCGTGCCTTGCCGGACTGCCAGCGATAATCGCTGAGCTCGCTCACCGCCGCGGAGGTGGAGGCCGGCAGGTTCTCCAGTCGCATCTCGGCGAAGGCGCGCTCGTCATCGTCCAGAGCGGCGTCGCGGGCCAGCTGTTTGCGTTCCTCGAGCAGCGCGTGGTCGAGGAGTTCTTTGACCTGTTGCAGAGTTCCGTCGAGGTTGTGCCGGTGCAGCAGCTCGCGACGACGCTCGGACACCCGACGCGCGAGGTCGTCGAGCCCGGTCTGGTTGCGCCCACCCCGCCGCAGGAACTCGTTCATGGCGCGCTCGGGAGAGGAGCCTGCCATGACCCGCTCGCCGATCGCATCCAGCGCCTCCGCCAGATCGACAGGCGGTGCGAGCGGGTCGCCGCCGTCATAGCGGCGAAAACGGGTGTGTGCCCTAGCCATAGACGGTCTCGCTCCCGTCCGTGTCCTTCCCGACCTTGCGCGCGAGGTAGAGGCCTTCGAGCGAGAGTTCGATCGCCGCCGCCCGCTCGCCGACGCTCACGGCGCCGAGCTGCTCGGCGATCTCGTCATACAGTTCCGATTCGCCGAGTACGGGGAGCTCGGCCAGGAACTGCCGTGCGGCCACCTGCTCCCCCGTGGTGACCATCGCGCCGGCTTCGATCGCCGCGACCAACGGGCCGAAATCGAGTCCGCGGAAATGCTCGCGCACGGTGTCGGCCGTCGCCGTCCTCAGCAGATGGGTGAGGATGTCGGACTCCCGCCCCTCTTCGCCGCTCTCGAACTCGATCTTGCCGCCGAGCACATCCACCGCCGTCTCGAGGTCGACCACGCGCGCGACGGCTTCCTCCTCGCCCTGAACGGTGGCGCGGTGCAACGCGGCGGCCGCGATCGTCTCGGCGCCGGCGATGGCGAACCGGGCGCTCACCCCACTGCGCTGATCCACCGACGACGACTCGCGGAGGTTGCGCGTGAAGCGCGCCAGAATCTCGATCAAGTGGTCGGGAACTCGGGCGACCAGCTCCGCCTCCTGCCGCACCACCGCGATCTCGGCCTCGAGGCGGGCGGGATAGTGGGTGCGGATCTCCGCGCCGAACCTGTCTTTGAGCGGCGTGATGATCCGGCCGCGGTTCGTGTAATCCTCGGGGTTGGCGCTCGCGACGACCAGCACATCCAACGGCAGCCTCAGCACGTACCCACGCACCTGGACGTCGCGTTCCTCCATCACGTTCAGCATGGCCACCTGGATGCGCTCGGCGAGGTCGGGCAGTTCATTGATCGCGACGATGCCGCGGTGGCTGCGCGGGATCAGCCCGAAGTGGATGGTCTCCGGATCGCCCAGGGAGCGCCCTTCTGCGACCTTCATCGGGTCCACATCCCCGATCAGGTCGGCCACCGAGGTGTCGGGCGTCGCAAGCTTCTCGACGTAGCGCTCTTCGCGGTTCCGCCACGCCACCGGCAGCCGATCACCCAGTTCGAGTGCGCGGCGACGGGATTCGTGCGTGATCGGCTCGTACGGATGCTCGCCGAGTTCTGCGCCCTCGATCACCGGCGTCCACTCGTCGAGCAGACCGCCGAGCGTCCGCAGGATGCGCGTCTTGCCCTGGCCGCGCTCGCCCAGCAGAACAACGTCGTGTCCGGCGATGAGCGCCCGCTCCAGCTGAGGGATCACGGTGGTCTCGAACCCGTGCAATCCGACCCAGGGATTCTCGCCCGCTCGGAGCTTGGCCAGAAGGTTGTCGCGGATCTCCACCCGCAGCGGCTTCTGCACGTGGCCGGAGGCGCGCAACTCTCCGACAGTCTGGATGTGTGGAGCTTCGGTCACCGTGTTGGTCACTCCTCCAGGCTAACCCCGCCGTGCCGGGATCCGAACGGATCGAGCACATCCGCAGAAAGGTGACACTCGCGGGCGCGATCCTACGGAGCGCAAGCCCCTCCCGGGGCAGTACCGTTGAAGCATGACGGGACCTGACACCACGGCGCAGAGCGAGGCAGACACTGCCGGCGAGACGAAGACCTTTACCGACCTCGGCCTCGACGGCGCAGTGCTCAAGGCGCTGAAGGATGTCGGGTACGAGAATCCGTCCGCCATCCAGGCCGCGACCATCCCCCTGCTGCTGGAAGGACGCGACGTCGTCGGCCTCGCCCAGACCGGAACGGGCAAGACGGCCGCGTTCGCGCTGCCCATCCTGTCGCGTCTCGACCTCTCGCAGAAGAGTCCGCAGGCCCTCGTGCTCGCGCCGACGCGCGAGCTCGCGTTGCAGGTCTGCGAGGCGTTCGAGAAGTACGCCGCCCATCTGCGCGGCGTGCACGTGCTCCCGGTGTACGGCGGCCAGGGATACGGCGTGCAGCTCTCGGCGCTGCGTCGCGGCGTGCACATCGTCGTCGGAACGCCCGGCCGCATCATGGACCACCTCGACAAGGGCACGCTCGACCTGTCCGAGCTGAAGTACCTGGTGCTCGACGAGGCCGACGAGATGCTCAAGATGGGCTTCGCCGAAGACGTCGAAACGATCCTCGCCGACACTCCGGATGACAAGCAGGTCGCGCTGTTCTCGGCGACGATGCCCGCACAGATCCGCCGGATCTCCAAGAAATACCTCCACGATCCCGAAGAAGTGACGGTCAAGAACAAGACCACGACCTCCGCCAACACGACGCAGCGCTACCTGATGGTGTCGTATCCGCAGAAGGTGGACGCCCTCACGCGCATCCTCGAAGTCGAGAACTTCGAGGGGATGATCGTGTTCGTCCGCACGAAGAACGAAACCGAGACGCTCGCTGAGAAGCTCCGCGCCCGCGGGTACTCGGCCGCGGCGATCAACGGTGACGTGGCGCAGGTGCAGCGGGAACGCACGGTAGACCAGCTCAAGTCGGGCAAGCTCGACATCCTCGTCGCCACGGATGTGGCCGCCCGCGGTCTCGATGTCGAGCGCATCAGCCACGTCGTCAACTTCGACATCCCCATCGACACCGAATCGTATGTGCACCGCATCGGCCGCACCGGACGCGCCGGACGCAGCGGTGCCGCGATCAGCTTCGTCACTCCGCGCGAACGCCGGCTGCTCACGGCGATCGAGAAGGCCACCCGTCAGCCGCTCACCCAGATGCAACTGCCGAGCGTCGAAGACGTGAACGTCACCCGCCTCGCCCGCTTCGACGACGCGATCACCGAAGCTCTGAGCCAGACCGCACAGATCGGGCTCTTTCGCGACATCGTCGGCCACTACATCGCACACCACGACGTTCCCGAGGCGGATGTTTCGGCCGCGCTCGCCGTCGTGGCGCAGGGTGAGACTCCGCTGCTGCTCTCGGCCGAGGACGCGCTCAGCCAGAGGTTCGAGCGCGACGATCGCACGCGAGACGACCGGGGCGACAGGGGCGACAGGGGCGACAGGGGCGACAGGTCGGGTCGTCCCGATCGTGGCCGCGATGACAGGGGTCGCGGGGGCTACGATCGGGGCGACCGTGGTGACCGGAGTGACCGTGGTGACCGGGGTGACCGGAGTGACCGTGGTGACCGGGGCGACCGTCCCGAGCGCCGAATCCGTCCGGGCGGCACGCCGATGGCCGCCTACCGCATCGAGGTCGGCCGCCGCCAGAAGGTGGAGCCCCGCCAGATCGTCGGAGCTCTCGCCAACGAGGGCGGCCTGAGCCGCGAAGACTTCGGGGCGATCCGCATCCAGCCGGACTTCTCGCTCGTCGAACTGCCGGCCGACCTGCCCGCCGACGTTCTCTCCAAGCTTTCGGGCACCCGCATCAGCGGCAAACTCATCGAGATCAAACCCGACCGCCGCGGCGGCCCGCGCCGCGCCTAGCTGTATTGACCTAGCCCGCCGCGATCCCGAACACGGACGAGGGGTCGCAACACGCCGTCTCCGTTGTGGCAGACACGGTGTGTTGCGACCCCTCAGTCGGTGGCCGGCCGTCAGTTGGCGTCGTTGTGGTTGGTCGAACCCGCCGGGATGCCGGGGACGTTATCCGGTCCGTAGATCTTCGCGTCTCCCGGGTACGGGGACGTCCAGTGGTGCGTCTGGTACCAGGTCCAGCGGTTCATCAGGTCGGGGTTGTCGTAGTCGGGAACCGCGTCATGGCCGGCTGTTCCGGTGAAGTGCTGCTTCTCCGCCCACTTCTGCCACTTGGCAGCGACAGCTTTCTCCGGTTCGGGAATCACGGCAGCCTTGGCGGCAGCGGCGTTCACCGCGTCCGCCGACGGACCTGTCGCGCCGAGCGTGTCGTAGCCACAGGCCGGCGGGGTGACCACTCCCTCTGTCAAAGGCACCTGGTTGAGCACCGCGTTGTACGGTGTCAGGTCGGCCTTGTCGGTGAACGCGTCGGTCATCGGCGTCGCCGCGGCGAGCTTCTGATTCATCGGCTGAGCGCCGAGGATCTGCTCGATGGTGCGGACCATGTTGATCTGCGAGTAGAACGTACTCACCGTCTTGCCGTGCACAGCAAACGGACTGACCACTTGCACGGGGGCCCGGTGACCATCGACGTGGTCCGCGCCGTCCTGGGTGTCGTCCTCGGTGATGAAGATCGCCGAGTCCTTCCAGTAAGGCGAGTGCGAGATCTCGTCGACGATTTTGCCCACCGCGAGGTCGTTATCGGCGACTTGTGCCTCCGGATCGGCCGTGCCCCCGGTGTGGTCGCTCGACAGCCAAACCATGTTCAGGTTGGCCGGCCCGTTCTTCTCGAAATTCTGCTTCCAGGTCGAGTAGCGGTAGATGTCCGGGACAGCGAGGTCGAACGGTGCGGCGTTCGTATCCGTGATCGCGTTGAGCGATGGAATGGCTGAGCCGGCGTGCAACTGGAGCGACGGGTCGAACAGCTTCGCGGGATTACCGCCAGCCATGACGTCCTTGGCGGTGCAGTAGTACTGCTGCCAGGTCGCACCAGCCGGCTTGCCTTCGCCGTACTCGAACTCGCCGAAGTTCTTTGCCGACTTTCCGGCCGACTGCACAGAATTCCAGAGGAAACCGGAGCGCTGGTGGCCCAGCACATCCTCCTCCGTGTCGTATGACCGGCTGTACTCGCCGGCGCTGGTCTCGGTGTATGCCGGGTTGTCGCCCTGCATGAGCCAGTTGTGGCCCTCCGCGGAGTTCGTGCCGATGTCGTATGTGTTGTCATACAGGCCGAATTGGGTTGCGAGCGCGTGCTGGTTCGGCGTGACTTTCTGACCGAACTGCGTGAGGGATGCGTCTCCGTTGCCTTGCTTCATGTCGCCGTAGAGCTGGTCATAGCTACGGTTCTCCTTGACCAGGAGGAACACGTGCTTGATGGCCGATGGCTCTCCGATGCGTTTCGGGAGAACGGCGACCGGCTGGTTCTCATCCTGTACCGCCGGCGACGGCTTGACCGAGCGAGCATCCCAGCCATTCTGGACGAACACCTCCGCGGTGTACCTCTCGATCTTCTTATCGCTCGGCAGCGCGAACCGGGTGAGGGAAGCGGTGGTCGAGTGCGTGCCGTGGCCTGTCGCCGGGCTGGTGCCTTGGCCCTTGTTGTAGGTCAGCGCGGGTCCGCGAGCGTCGATCCCGCGCGTGTTGGTCACCACGATCTGGCCCTTCACCACGGTGACGTTCTCGGGGAAGTAGTCCGTCGGCAGGAGGCCGATGTAACTGGCCGGATCTCTCGGATCCTTCACGTCGACCTTGTACACCGCGACGGCGTTCGCGCGCCCGAGGGAGACCAGCAGGTGGTCATCCTGCATCGTTATCGCGGTCGGCTCGTAGCCGGTCGTCGACGAGGCCCACGGCTGCGTCGCAATGGTCTGCTTGACCGTGCTGGTCGCCGTGTCGATGACCGAGACGGTGTCGCTGTTCGTGTTGGCGACGTAGAGGGTTGTGCCGCTGAGGAACATCGCCGTCGGGTGAAGCTGCACAGCGATCGACGAAACCGGCGTCGTGGGATTCGCCGTGTCAATGACGCTGACCGTACCGGTCGTGGACGTGCCCAGCGTGGTGTCGGCGGGAACCTGCGTGCCGTACGAACCCATCGTCGTGTCTCCCGCGACGGCCTGCCGACCGCCCTCGTTCGAGACATAAAGCGTCTTGCCGACGAACGTCAGCTGTCGCGGAGCGATGCCCACGGCGACCGTGCGGTTGATCGCTCCCGAGACCGGGTCGATCGCGTCCACCGTGTTCTGACCGTTGACGGCCGCGTACAAGGTCGAGCCGTCGGGCGAGAAGGCCATGCCCGCCGTCAGCGCCTGCTGTCCGTTCGCCGTGGGGATGCTGATCTTGGTGCCGGCGCCGAGGGAACCGTCTGCGTTGAACGGGTAGCGGACCATTCCGGTGGCGACCGGCGCGAAGAGGAACTTGCCATCCGGGGAGAAGACCGGACCCTCTTGGCCGACGGTACCGTCGGGGATCTTAAGGTATGTCATGTTCCCGAAGCCGGCGGCGGTCGCCGCGGTCGCGAAGGACGCTGCGGCGAGAGTGCCGGCCGCGGCGACTGGCTTGTACGTGTTGAGATCGAAGACCTGCAGGTCCACCGAGCGGTCGGCGCTCGTGCCCACGAGGTAGTGGCCGTCAGGACTGACGACCGATCCCATGAGCTTGCCGAAGGGCGTCATCAGCCGGTCGCCGATGGGCTGGAGGGTCTGGTTGGATGCGATCTGTTCGCCGTTCTTGTACTGGGTTCCGACCTGGTGGTCACCGAACGCGAAGGTCGACGCGGTGGCGACGCCGCCGCCCAGCAGGGCAAGCGCGCAGCCTGCAGCGGTGATCGCGAGGACGCGGTGCCCTTTCGCGAGCGAGGAGAGACGGCGCAAGACGGACGGCTTGCGAGGAGGGGGACTGCTTTGCATCTGACATGCCTTTCAGGGGTTCATGGTTCAGAAAGCACGCCCATATTCAGGCGCTGGACCGCCCGGATGACCTCCGGAAGCGGCCCAGCACCGAGCCTCACAGCACCCCCACAAGGGGGTCAACCAAACAGTAGATGAACGAACACGACGAGGGGTCGCCGAATGCGCGAGACGCTAGGCGCTAGGCGCTCAACCGCGGGTAGTCCGTGTACCCTTCCGCGCCTGCGCCGTAGAAGGTGGCCGGCTGCGGCTCGTTCTCGGGATGCGCGCCCTTCCAGCGCTCCACGAGGTCCGGGTTCGCGATGGCGAGGCGGCCGACCGCGACCGCGTCGGCGTGTGCCCCTTCGACGAGGGCGATCGCCTCGTCGCGGGTCGTCAGGCCCGCGAAGCCGCTGTTGACGATGAACGGGCCGCCGAAGCGCTGACGCAGATCCTGCACGAGTTCGCCCGTCGGGTCGGCGTGAAGGAGACTCACATAGGCGAGTCCGAGCGGCGCGATCCCGTCGATGACGGCGTCGTAGGTCGCCTTGGCGTCGTCGAAGTCCTTCTCGAACGCATCCTGGATGTTGTGCATCGGCGAGAGGCGGATGCCCACCCGCCCCGCGCCCACGGCCTCCGCAACGGCGGTGGCCACCTCGACCACGAACCGAGCGCGCGAGTCGGGCGACTGTCCGTAGGCATCCTCGCGCCGGTTGGAAGCGGGTGAGAGGAACTGGTGCAGCAGATATCCGTTGGCGCCGTGGAGCTCCACGCCGTCCAGTCCGGCGGCGATCGCGTTCCTCGCTGCTGTCACGAATTCTTCGCGCACAGTCGCGAGCTCCTCGGTCGAGAGCGCGTGCGGCACCGGGAACGCCACTTTGCCGTTCGGTCCGTGGGTCGAGCCGTCGATGGCGATGGCGCTCGGGGCGACGACGCGATCCGTTCCGGTGATGTCGGTGTGCGACACGCGACCGCCGTGCATGAGCTGCATCACGATTCGACCGCCCTTGGCGTGGACGGCGTCGGCGACGGTACGCCAGCCGTCGATCTGCTCTTCCGTGACGATGCCGGGCTGACCGGGGTACGCCTGCGACTCGTGGCTCGGGTAGGTCCCCTCAGTGATGATCAGGCCGGTGCTCGCCCGCTGCGCATAGTGTTCGGCCACCAACGACCCGGGAACGCCGGCTTCGCCGGAGCGCGTGCGGGTCAGCGGCGCCATGACGACGCGATTGGGCAGGTGCAGATCACCGAGCGAGACGGGCGAGAACAGATCCATGGAGGGAAAGCCTTTCGGATGCGATACCGCACGCGGTTGCAGCACGGCCTCTGGGGGCAACCGGGGAGTCGCGGGCGCTATTCCGGGCGCGTTTCGTTCTGCGCCGTCTGCTTCGCGTACTCGGCGCGGATCTCGTCCATGTCGAGGGCCCGAAGCTGACTGATCAGATCTTCGACCGCTGCGGCGGGCAGAGCCCCCGCCTGCGAGAACAGCGGGATTCCATCGCGATACGCGACCAGGGTGGGGATGGATTGCACGCCGTACGAGGCCGCCAAGTCCTGCTCGGCCTCGGTGTCGACCTTGCCGAACGTGATGTCCGAGTGCTTTTCGGAAGCCTGCTCGAAAACGGGGGCGAACATGTGGCACGGCCCGCACCAGTCGGCCCAGAAGTCGAGCAGGACAATGCCGTCGGAAACGCTCTGGTCATGGTTGAGCCGGGTGATCTCTGTTGTCGCCATGCCGAGTCCAACGAAGCGCGGCTCACCGATATTCCGGCGGCTCGTCGCGGAGGGGAACCCCCACGTCCGCACCGCCTTCCCGGGTGAGGCGCGCACCCATCTTCACCATCGTCGGCGCCGGTACGAACCCACCGGCGAAGAGGGCTTCGCCCTGTCGAAAACCGGGCGAGCGGGCGAACATCGCGCTCGGCACGAATCCGAAGATGGTCGAAAGCTCGTCAAGGTCGACCGCCGACGTCATCTTCATCAGCGCGAGGTTGTCGCACTGGGAGACGATGCTCGGGTGGATGCGCGAGGGTCTCTGGGTCGAGATCAGCAGCCACAGACCGAACTTGCGTCCCTCCGCCGCGATCTGGATGATGCGCTCCCTCACGGCCACCTGCAATGGACTGTCGTGCTCCGGCGAACACAGATTGTGTGCTTCATCGATCACGATCAGCACGGGACGCCGCTGTTCCCGCTTCTGCCACAGATCGTCCAGCACTGCCATCGCGACGACCAGCGACTCATCGGGGTCCGCGAAACCGCCGACGTCGAGAACGGTGGCGTCGGGCCGTTCCTCGACGATGTCGGTCACGGCCCGCTTCCCGCGCGCCCACACGCCCCAGTCGGTCACCCGGAGGTTCTCGATGCGCGCGGCGAGGGCGATCGCGGCCGGAGTGCCTTTCGCCATCAGCTCGGGGACGATCTGCTCCGGGTCCAGCGTGCCGACCATCTCCTCGAGGTGCAGCAATTCGTTGTATTCCGCCCGATCATCCAGCAGATCGAGGTGGAGGACCGCCCCTTTCGATTTCAGCGGCAGGTCGATGAACCGTACACGCAGCGCATCCGGGCCGTCGTTCGACGGGCGGAGGATTCGAATGTCGCGGCCGGCGATGATGCGCTGCGCTGCCGTCTCCGGAAAGCCCGGCGCGGGCTCCTGCAACCGGACGAAGTCGGCATTGGGATCGAAGATCACCATCGGCAAAGCCGCGTGTACGAGCAACTGTTCCAGCACGACCCCCAGCGCGTACGTCTTGCCCGACCCGCTCTGACCGCACCAAAAGGTGTGTCGGTTGAACCGCGTGGGGAGAAGCCGAGCGGGGCGATCGTTCGCCGACAAGTAGGAACCGATCTCCAGGGTTGCTCCCGTGCTGCGTTGAACCACGTCAACCGCGTTGGCATCGGCGTCGCCGATGGCGGCACTCGCGAACGGCAGCGACTTCCGCGAGTCGAATCGGCCGTCCGCGACGATGCCGAGAAGCCTGCCCGCTCCACGTACGCTGCCGCTGAGCGTCACCGCGATCTCATCGATCTGACCGATCTGCACCACGTCGTCCGGACCGTAGAGCGTCACGAAGGCTCCGGCTTCCCAGTTGGAGCCGGTCACCCCGGAGAACTGGAAGAGCCGCCCGTCGAGGGAGGTGCCCGTCATCTCCCCCGAAGCACCGTCGCCGTCGGTCATCGCTGCCCTCCCTCGAGCCGCGGACGTCGATCCGCAGCGGCTCAGCCACAGAGTAGCCCTGTGGGTCGCCTCAGCGAAAGAAGCCCGGTGTGCCCTCGGCTACCGGAGGTGTGCGGTCAGCGAGGCGAGCGGGCCGCGAAGAGCGTGTACAGCAAAGGCACGACCGACGCGATCATCAGCACAGTGCCGAGCACGGCGTCATCCGCGCGGAGCACCGCACCGGCGATGAGGGCAGCTCCGAACAGCACGGCGCCGACCAGCCGCCTCCCCACACGTTCCAGCCGGGCGACCCGTTGCTCGAGGCGTGGGCTCGCGACGTTCAGGGTGCCATCCTCGACCCGGGTGACCAGCGCATCCAGCCGCTTCGGCAGACGCAGCGCAAGGCCGGCGATGTCGAGCGCCTGCTTTCCGAGGTCCTGCGCCAGGTTGCCGCGCTCGTCCCGCAACAGCTGGGCCGCGTACGGCTCGATGGAGTCCCACATGTTGAACTCGGGATCGAGTGCGCTGCACACACCCGAAGTGAGCGACATCGCACGGATGATCAGCAGGAAGTTCTCCGGCAGCTGGAACGGCAGCGAGCGCACCACGTCGCCGAACTGCGCCGCGAAATCGCGGAACTCGCGCGGATCCACGTCGCGCAGCTCGGCGAAACCCATGCCCCCGAATCGGGCGAAAAGGTGCGTCATCGCTTTCTCGAGCTCTGTCGTCTCGACCGAGGGCAGCAGCACACCGACCTCGCGCATCGCCTCGACCAGGCCCTTCCCGTCGCGCGACGCGGCCGCGATCAGCAGCTTCCGCAGCCCGCTGCGTGTGCCGGCGTGGACCTCCCCCATCATGCCGAAGTCGATGAACGTCAGCTTCCACGGCCGCTCGTCAATGCCATCGGCGACCGGCGTGACGAAAATGTTGCCGGGATGCGGATCCGCGTGGAAGAAGCCGTTCGTGAACAGCTGGTCGAACATGACCGCGGCGAAGGCCGGGGCGACCTCCACCGGGTCGATTCCTGCCGCTCGCAGCGCATCCCGATCAGTGATTTTGATCGCCGTCACGTCTTCGAGGATGAGCACTCGCCTCGTCGTGCGCTCCCACACGACCCGCGGCACGGTCACCCGATCGTTGCCGGCGAACTCCTCCGCGAAGCGTTCGGCGCTCGCGGCCTCATGCAGATAGTCGATCTCTTCGAAGCTCGTCCGCGCGAACTCCTCCACGAGCGCCGGCGCATCGACGCGGTCGGAGACGAGCCGCACATGGCTGAGCCACCGGCCCACTCTGCGCAGTGCCGCCAGGTCGACGTTCACGATCGCGTCGATGCCCGGCCGCTGCACCTTCATCACGACCCAGTCGAGCCCGGTTTCCGCCGCATCCGCCGGGGCGAGCCGGGCACGATGCGCTTGACCGAGGGATGCGGCGGCCACCGGCGTCTCGTCGACCGACGCGAACGCCCGCTCGAGAGAAATGCCCAGCTCCGCCTCTGCGAGGGCGCGGATCGCGGCGAATGGCACAGGAGGAACCTCATCCTGCAGCCCCTCGAGCTCGGTCGTGATCTCCGGCGGCAGCACGTCGAGCCGGGACGACATGAACTGCCCGACCTTGATCATCAGGCCGCCGAGTTCCACCGCGAGCGAATGGAACCGCTTGGCGAAGCGCCGCATGCGTTTCGACCGGGTGCGCTCGGCGACCCCGGCCAACCCGATCCGCGGGAGGATGAGCTCATACCACCAGGTGACGGCGAGGTTCCAGCCCGCGAATCGCAGGATGCGGCGGTAACGGGCGCGGGTCGATCCCGCGTCGGGCGAATCGCTTCGACCCTGACGGACCGGCGGCACCCGCGTCAGTCCTGAGCGAGGATCGAGTAAAGCCTCCGACGCGCCTCGTCGAGCACCTCGACGGCCTCCCGGATCTGGTCCTCGGAGCCGGTGCGACGCACTTGAGCCGCCGCCTGCGCCAACTCGAAACCCGCCTTCGGAAGCGCGCCGAACGGTGCGTCCCCGCTCCCGCCCGAGGTCTCCCACGGTGCCGGACCGGCCGCGTCGGCCTCGGCGCGCCCCTCTTCGGTGAGCGAATACGTCTTGCGACCGTTCGACTCTTCCGCGCTGACAAGTCCTTCGTCAGCCAGCAGCTGCAATGTCGGGTAGACAGATCCGGCGCTCGGCTTCCAGCTGCCGCCGCTGCGCTCCTCGATCTCGCGGATGATCTGGTAGCCGTGCATCGGTTTCTCGGCGAGGAGCGCGAGCACTGCCGCACGCACATCGCCGCGGCCCATGCGCGGGCCGACGCGCTTCTCGAAGTTCGACCGCAGCTGTTCGAACGCCTGCCACACACCCTCTGCCGGGTTGCCGGCGCCGAATCCGCCGGCCGGGAATGAACCACCCATGATGACCTCCTCGTAGATTGTCAACGATACTCAACGATATATCGTTATCGGGTCTTCGGCTAGAGGCCGGGTCGATTAATCCGGGTCTCCCCCAGAGCGCCGGAGGAAACTGTATGCGGCTTCGGCGGCGGCTCTCCACCGGTCCAGGTCCCCATCCTCGGGTTGGGTCAGGCCGGCCCATTCGCGCATCGTCCGCTTACCCATGGTGACGAGTTCGGCCCGACCTTCGTCGACGAGTCGAACCACATCCCGCTGAGAAAGCTTCACGACGAGGCGCCCATTCTTGTCGACGAATGCGAAGAACCTGCCGTCGACTTCGAGGCCCTGCCCGCTGAACATGCGACCGATGCCCACCCGCCATTCGGGAGGGAGCGTGGCGACGAGCGTGTGGAGCAGCTCGTTGCCTGCTCCCCGGGCATCACTTCGGCTCGTCACTCGCGGCCCCTTTGTGGCAGAGGAACCCACAGGTCCGACGGAAGAAACTCGCCTTCAGCGGCTGAGGCGAGCCGTGGAAGGAAGTGCATCCAGCCATCGACGTGCCCGTCGACGCGAACCTCGGGGAGGTTTGAGTGCAAGAGGTCGACACGCGTTCCCTCTGCGGTCGGACTGAGGGTGAAACTCACACGCGACGCCCCGGGAGGAAACTCCTCGCTCCCGGCGAGGCCCCAAGACACGACCACCCGATGCGGCCGGACGATCTCCAGATAGTGCCCACGGATGGGCGACCCGGCGATGTCGACCTGGAAACGGCCGCCGGCGTGCGGCTCGAGGGTCGCGTGCTGGCCCATCCACGCGGTCATTCCGGCCTCTGTCACCAAATAATCGAAGACATCCTCAGGGGACGCATGGATCTCGATCGACTCACTGTATTCAGCCATCAGTCGGACTCTTTCGACTCGACGGCTGACCGGAGCGCTGCGAGTTTCGTCGGCCAGAAATCGTCCAGATACGACCGCACGGCCGCGAATCCGTCGTCGCTGACCGCGAACAGGTGTCGCGTGCCCGATCTTGTTTCGACGACGAGACCAGCCGTTCGGAGCACTCGAAGGTGGTGCGAGGTCGTCTGTTGCGACAGCCCGAGGCCTTCGGCTAGCTGGCCGACCGGCATGGGCGTACTGCGGATCGTGCCGAGGATTGCGCGACGGTTCGCGTCAGCGAGTGCGCGCAGCGCCTGGTCGAGTGCGCCATCGGCTTGTGCCGGCATCCCGGACTCCTTCTCTGCTGGTCTCGGGCTCCATTCAACCACAAACTGCCACTTGTACATATGCCGAATTGTGCTTATGGTGATCGGGAGGAGAGGATACGACCATGATCGACACTGAGGCGGACACGGTGGCCACCTCCCGCGCCTACATCGAAGCGGTGAGTGACCACGACCTGACGCCGCTCGAAACGATTCTCGACGACGGACTGGTCGCCACTCTTTCCGGCGACCGGTTCGGAAAGCGGGAGTGGATCGACGCCCTCGAACGCCTCCTGCCTGTGCTTATCCGCAACGACATCCGCGAGGTCTTCGTCAGCGGCCAGCGCGCCTCCGTGGTGTACGACTTCGTCACCGACACCCCGGCCGGCGCTGTCATCTGTGTCGAACTTGTCACAGTACGCAACGGACGGATCACCGAGATCGAATTGGTGTTCGATCGGGTCGCGTTCGCTCCGGCGCAAGCGGAACTGAAAGCGCGCGCCGCTCGCTGATCCCTCGGCACGCGCTCACGCCGAGGGGTGAGTTGTTGCGACCTCCGAGCATCCTCTGCCCGCAACGACTCACCCCTCGCGCCTCAGGTCGGCGCGCGGGCGGTCAGGCGCCAGTACTTTCCCGCACGACGAGCGCGTGAGGGGCGATCGTCTCTTCGGCGGTGGCACCAGGGTTTTCGATACGGGAGATGATCCGCGAGACCGCGTGGCGGGCAATGAACGGCGTATCCAGTGAGATCGTGCTGAGTGTTGGCCGGGAGTACCGGCCCTCTTCAATGTCGTCGATGCCGATGATCGCGACGTCTTCCGGCACGCGAAGGCCGGCGTCGAAGACGGCGCGGAGCGCTCCGAGGGCGAGAAGGTCCGAGTAACAGAATATGGCATCTGGGCGCCGTTCGAGCCGAAGGAGTTCAGTCGCCGCGGCGTAGCCGTCCGCCCTTCGATAGTGCGCGGCGGGGCGGATCAGTTCCGGCTTCAACTCAATGCCGGCCCCTGCGAGAGCCGCCAGATAGCCGGCTGTACGAAGGTGCGGCGTCTCGTATGTCTCGAACGGTTGCTCACCGACGGCCGCGATGCGGCGGCGGCCGATGTCGATCAGATGCTGCGTCGCATCCTGCGCGGCCCGCGCGTTGTCGATAGCGACATGGTCGAACCTCCCGTCGAACTGGTGCTCGCCGAGCAGGACGAGCGGCATTGTCCTGGAGCCCATGTCGAGGAGTTCAGACTGAGTAACGAGCGGGCTGAACAACACACCGTCGAACAGCATCGTGCGGTCGCCACCGGTGAGCAATTCCCGTTCACGCTCGTGATCATGGCCGGTCTGATCAATCATCACGCGGAAGCCGAATTCGGCGGCCGCATTGATCACGTCCCTTGCGAGCTCGCTGAAGTACGGCACATCGATTTCCGGTACGACCAAGCCGAGAACCCCCGTACGCCCCGTTCGAAGCGTCCGTGCGATCGGATTAGGGCGGTAGTCGAGCGCGTCGATCGCCTCCCGCACTCTTTGTCGCATCTTCTCGCTTACGTGCGGGTACCCGCTCACGACATTCGAGACGGTGCGCATCGATACGCGCGCCCGATCGGCAACGTCCTTGAGCGTTGCGGCAGCCATCATCACCTCCCCAAGTCGACAACAATTGGTTCAGCATAGCGTTTGCAACGTACGCAAATGTGTATTACGATTTTGCACACGTTGGCAAACGGTCATCTGAGGTGATCAAACGCCTACCGCTCGGTTGACCCGACCGAGTCCCACGATCACAAGGGAGTGTTCATGCACGTTCCACAGCAGACTACGCGCCGGTCAGGGCTGCCCAGCGGCCCTCGGTGGCGGCGAGCATCAGTACGCGTCGCGGCCGTCGGCGTCGCGGCGGCGGTCACCGTCGGTCTGAGCGGATGCGGTCCGTCGATCGGATCCGACACCAGCGCGACCAAAGACCCCAATATTCTCACCGCACCGACCTCAAGCCAAGCCAAAGGAGAGGTCACGATCTGGGATCGCTCCGGTGATCTCTACAAGGTGTTCGACGCCACAATCAAGAAATTCAACAAGGTGTATCCGAACATCAAGGTCAATCACCAGGCCGTCGACATCGACGCCAAACTGCAGAACACCCTTATCACCGGCACCGACGTTCCAGACGGAGTGTTCCTCGATGATTCGCTTGTCGCGGGATATGCGGATCAGCTCTGGAACCTCTCCGGGGTTCTCAAGCCATACCTCGCCGATATCTCCAAACAGAAGCTCGGCGTGAATTCGCTGAAGAACGGAATCTACGGAGTCCCCTTCGACAGCGACCCCGGACTCTTGTTCTACAACGAGACGGTATTGAAGAAGGACGGCATCAATCCGGCCTCCATCAAGACTTACGACGATCTGCTCCAGGCCGCAAAGAAGGTGAAGGCCGCAGATCCGTCGTCAGGGCCGATCCACCTGGAGCAAAGCGCGTTCCTCGGCCAGCTCTGGCTCGAGATGTTCGCCAGCCAACAGGGAACGAGTATGACGGATGCACAGGGCAAGCTGCGCCTGGACTCGCCCGCGTATAGGCAGATCCTGAATTGGCTCGACTCGGTGCGGAAGCAGAACCTCGGCACTCGAGCCGATTACCTGGGCCCCACCGACGTGAACACGCTCGACAGCGGGAAACAGGTGTTCGTACCGTGGTCGATCTGGTGGGATTTCGCACCCCAGCAACTGCTGAAGAACACGCAGGGCGATTGGCGCGCCATGCCATTGCCCGCATGGTCGTCTGGCGGTGCGCGCTCCGGCGCGATGGGCGGTTCTTCTTTCGTGATTCCGAAGAGCGCAAAGAATCCGCAGGCCGCGTGGCTGTTCTACAAATTCCTGATGTATGACAAGGCAGGTTACACCGCGGTCTGGGGCGCGAACTCCGTATACCCGGATGGCACAAACACCTCCGTTCCGAGTTACAAACCCGCCGCGAATCCGAGCAAGCCGCTCTTCGGTCCGATCAAGGCACTGGGCGGGCAGGATCTCTGGAAGACCGCAGTCGGTGCGGGTGCGCAGATCCCGGGCGGGACGCCGACGCCGAAATGGTGGGCCAGCGCGGTCAACTACCTCGGCAACAACCTGCAGAAGATGCTCGACGGAACGATGACGCCGGACCAGGTGATCCAGCAATCGACCAAGGACATCCAGACGAACCTGATCAATCGCCAGTAGCCGGCGCCCCGAACCCGGAGAAAGCAGCGCAATGACCGTCACGAGCACCCTGAAGGTGCAGCCGACCACTTCCGCTCCCCCGCAGCGAAGATCGCGTTGGTCGCGAATCCGGCGCAAGTCCGCGCCGTACGCCTTCATCTTCCCGTTCGTGGCGGTCTTCGCCGCCTTCTCCATCTACCCACTGATCTTCACGTTTCGGCTCAGCTTCACCGACTGGAACGGCTCGGGGTCCGCGAACTGGGTGGGCTGGGGCAATTACACCTTCCTCCTCTCCAACCCGGACTTCTGGGCGTCGCTCGGCAACTCTGCTGTGCTGTGGGTACTGATCATTCCGGCTCAGCTCGTGATCGGACTGCTCGCCGCAGTACTGCTCAACAACGCGAAGCTGAAAGCGCGCGGGTTCTACCGGACAACGTTCATCGTGCCGTTCGTGACCCCGCTGGTGGCGATCGCGCAGATCTGGATCGTCGTTTTCGATCAGAACTACGGCGCTGTGAACCACGTGCTCAACCTGTTCGGTATACCCGACATCGGCTGGCTCACGACCAGCGGCTGGGCCAAGCCCACGCTGGCGTTGCTCTTCCTCTGGAAGACCACCGGCTTCGCGATCATCATCCTGCTGTCGGGTCTTCAATCGATCGACACGACGGTATATGAGGCGGCCGAACTCGACGGCGCATCCCGCACCCGAACCCTTTGGAGCATCACCGTTCCGTTGATCCGGCGCACACTGATGTTCCTCGTGGTGTTGCAGACGCTGGCCGTGTTCCAGATGTTCGCCGAACCTTACGTCGTCACGAAGGGCGGGCCGTACGGGTCGACAACGACCGCGGGGCTCTACCTCTACAACCACATCACCGTGGCGGATCTCGGCACGGGCGCGGCGAACTCCTTCCTGCTGGTGATCGTGGTGATGGCGCTCTCGCTGCTCTTCGTGCGCCTCCTGAGACCGAAAGACTGAGATGACGACCGAGATCTTGACCCGTCCGCGCAAAGCACGGCCGGCCATCGCGTCCCAGGTGTTCCTGGTGCTGCTTACCATCGGCTTTCTAGCCCCGGTGATCTGGGCGCTGCTCTCCGCTTTCAAGCCTGCCGCCGACATCATCTCCGATCCGCTCGGCTTCAACGTCGCGACGTTCACCCTGCGGAACTTCCAAGGGATGTTCGCCGACATCCCGATCGCGTCCGGGTTTCTCAACACGGCGATCGTGCTGCTCTTCAAGGGGACGATCACCCTCTTCTTCGCGCCGCTCGCCGGCTATGCGTTCGCCAAGTATGACTTCCGGTTCAAGAACTTCTTCTTCGGCATGGTACTCATCACACTCATGCTGCCGACGATCGTGCTCATCATCCCGTTGCTGCTGGAGATGAAAGAGTTCGGCTGGGTCAACACGTATCAGGCGCTCATTCTGCCGGGATCCGTCGACGCGTTCGCGATCTTCTGGATGCGGCAGGTGATCTCCGCCGTGCCGGACGAGCTCCTCGACGCAGCCCGAGTCGACGGGTGCAGCGAGTTCGGCATCTTCTGGCGTATCGTGCTCCCCGTCATCCGCCCGGGACTCGCCGGCCTCGCTGTGCTGACCGTGATGAACATCTACAACGATTTCGTCTGGCCGGTCGTCATCACGACCAGCGACCGGATGCAGACGCTCCAGGTCGTGCTGTCGACGCTTGCGCAGAACATCAGTGGGAACAAGATCGGCGCCGACTACGCGCACGTCACGGGTGAACTCCTCGCCGCGAGTTCCATCGCCCTGATCCCCCTGCTCATCGTCTTCATTCTGCTTCAGAAGCATTTCATCAACGGCATTCTCGCCGGAAGCGTCAAGGGATAGCCCTGCGCCGGCCAACGAAAGGGTCCACCTTCATGACTACTCTTCTCTCCCCAACCAGCACCCCCGAAGAGGTCTCCCACCTGCCGCGGCCGGAATATCCCCGCCCGGACTTCGACCGCTCCGACCGGTGGCGCAGCCTCAATGGCGACTGGCAATTCGAGACGGCGACAGGCGATTCGACCATCGTCGTTCCCTTCGCCTGGGAGACCTCCGCCTCGGGCGTCGCCCGCACCTGGCTGGAGTCTGCTCGATACCGGCGCACGATCACCGTTCCCGCCGATTGGAACGGAGCCCGCACATTTCTCTGCTTCGGCGCCGTGCACCACCAGGCCACTGTCGCCCTCGACGGCATTGTTGTCGGCAGTCACACGGGTGGGTATACCTCCTTCGAATTCGACATCACCGATTTCATCGAACCCGGCACCGGGAGCATCCTCACCGTCGACGTCGTCGCGCCGGCCGACAAGCGGAGCATCCCGCACGGCAAGCAGCGCTCACTGCCCCGAGACGACTACGACGGAGTCTCCTTCACCCCGAGCTCCGGCATCTGGCAGAGCGTCTGGCTGGAGGCGCGCGGTCGAACGTATACCGCCGAAGTCGCTGTTCGCGGAGACTCTCTCGAATACTTCGAACTGGAGATCGCGGTGAGCGGCGACAGTCCCGCCAGCACAGAGGTCGCGGTGCGGATCGGGGACGACCCGGAGCCGACCATCCTGACCACGGACGCACGGGGCCACGCTACCGGTGTGATCCACCCCCGACAGGTTCGACTCTGGTCTCCCCGCACCCCGGAACTCTACGAACTGGAGCTTCGGGTGGCCGATGACCTCGTGATGGTCACGGCCGGTCTGCGGTCGATCGAGCGGCGCGGCGAGGAGCTCTGGCTCAACGGAGAGCGCCTATACCTCCGGGGAGTGCTCGACCAGGGATACTGGCAAGACTCCGGCATCACCGCGCCCGACGACGCAGCGCTTGTCCGCGACATCCGCCTAGCCCACGACGCCGGCTACAACCTGGTGCGTAAACACCTCAAGTTCGAGGAGCCGCGCTGGCTGCACTGGGCCGACAGGCTCGGGATGCTGGTGTGGGCCGAGCCGGCCAGTACCAGCCGGTTCAGCGTTGAGGCCGCCTCAGCGTTCGAAGCCCAGATCGCACCGATGGTCGCTCGCGACGGGAATCATCCAAGCATTGTCATCTGGGGGCTTTACAACGAGGAATGGGGACTCGACTGGGACATCCCGGGCGACCCGGAAAAAGTCTCCGCGGTCCGGAGCGCATACGATCAACTCGCCGCGCTGGATCGCTCCCGCCCGATCGTGGACAACTCCGGCTGGGCTCACGTTCACACCGATCTGATCGACTGGCACTACTACGACGAGAAGCCGGACTCCTGGGCCGCGAATGTCGCCGCTCTTGCCGCGGGCACGCGAGAAGACTTCCCGGTTCCGCTCGGCCCCGCCTACGTCGTCGACAAGAACATCTTTGCCGACGATGCTCACCCCCGTCGCGGCGTCCCGATGGTCAACAGCGAGTACGGTGGCGGCTTCACGAGCCTCGAGCGCGGCTGGCACCTCCGCTGGCAGACTCAGGAGTTGCGCCGTCATGATCGCTTCGCCGGCTACGTCTACACCGAGCTCGCCGACGTCGAACACGAGTCGGCCGGTCTGTTCACCGCCGACCGGCAGCCGAAAGACATCGGCGGCCTGTCGCCGGCCGACGCGAATGCCGAGACCGTGGTCATCGTCGATCTCATCCCCGCGCAGGCCGGAACCGACATCGACCTTCCCGCTTCCGATCTCACTCTGACACTGCGTGTCTCGCATCATGGGCCACACGAGTTGACTGGTCGGATCCGCGCCGCCTGGGTTCCCGCCGGTCAGCCTTTCGGTGCAGCCGCGGTGCCTGCGGACGCGGAGACCGCGACGGTGACCGTACAGCCCTTCATCGTGTGTGCACCTACGGAGCTCACGGTCGCGCCTCCCACGTACCGTCCCAATGCACGGCTCCTGCTCTGGCTCGAGGACACGAGCGGTAAGGTCCGCGCGCGCACTTTCGTCGACGCCGGACCGCTGGAGGTGGTGTCGGCCGCCTGATTTGCAACGGGCTCTTCACGCAGAAGTGGACCATCCCTACGGGATCGTAGTCTCACCAGGCGCCTCTCGTTCCCCGAGAGGCCCCTGTGCAACGGTCGGTCAGGCGAACCCAGCGAGGGTCGCTGAGCGCCTACGGGAGCGTCGTTCTCCCGATGTGACCGCCCGACTTCACCGGGGTGGGCGCGGCCCAGGAGTCGGGCATCGACAACTCGAGGCGGGGCGACAGCACCTCGAACCCCTTCGCCAGTCCCCCGAGCAATGCGCCCAGCACGTGCCCGCCGTTGGGAACTTCGTAGTAAGTCGAAGTCACGTTCGCTCGCTTCGCCAGTTCGTACGAGTTCTTGACGTGCCCGACATAGACACCATCGTCCGAGCCGACAGTGAAAACTCCGGCCGTGTCGGCAAGCTTGGTCGTTGCCAGGATGTTCGCCGGCTTCTGCGCGTTGTACGCCGCCTGGTTTCCGTGGAAGATGTCCCGCAGCGCACTTGCTTCATGGTCGGCTCCCGGGAACTCCTCGCCGGAGATGTCGAGAACGTTTCCCCAGATGCCGGGATACTTGGCCGCGAACGTGAGGGCGCAGGCGCCACCATTAGAGTACCCGGCGATCGTCCAGCCTTTCGGACTCGTTGAAACATTCAGATGTGCGCGCGCCCAGCCCACGACATCCCGAGCAATGAAGGTCTCGGCGTTTCCGTACTTCTGCGAATCGGAGCACGCAGGATCGATCGCCGGATTACCGAGCTGATCGGCCACGATGACGATCGGAGCAAGCCCGTGATGGGCGGCCGCGAACGGGTCGAGCACGCGCTGAACGTACTGCGGGTCGGGGTTGCCTGGTTGACCCATCATCAGAATGACGAGTGGCAGCGTCGGCGGATTGGGCACGAGGGCGGCGGGGGGCAGGTAGATCCCGGCAGGACGTGAATGGAATCCGGATGCCGGGGTCGGTATCACCTGTGCGCCCGCTCGCCCCACTTTCGGCATATCGGCCGGTGGCTGCCAACTCAACCACAGAGGTTGCGACACAGGCGCCGTAGTCGACGATGCCGGCGGCGCGGTCGGCTTCGCGGCCAACTGGATCGGTTTCTCGGTCGTGACACCGAACATCGCCCCCACGGTCGGGTCGAGCCCGAACGAGGCGTTGATGCCCAGCGTTCCCGCAATCAGCAGAACCGGGATCGCAATCCCGGCGATGGTCTTCCGCCACCAGCGCGAGCGCCACAGATTCACGATTGCGAGGGAGACGCCGGCGAATGTCGCTACGGCCCAGAGCGCGACGTCGACGCTCAGGCGCATCCCGAACGTGTCGAAGACATCGTTCACGAGCCAGAGCACCCCGAAGGCGACGCCGCCGCCGATGAGCACCGCGAGGGCAGCGGTCATCATCCACCGAGGAGTCGGTTTGCGCACCAAGAGAAAGACCGCGAGAGCGACCGCTACGACCATGACGACGACGATCAGCGGACCATCGGTGATGTTGAGCCGCAGAAGCGCGTCGAACATGGCTCCCTCTCGCCCAAAAGACCGATGCAGCCCACAATCTACCTTCTGGATTCGCCGAAATGCTGAACGAACGCCGCGACGCTCTCACGTGAGATCCGCTATCGATCTCTGCGCGACGATGACCAATTCTCGATGAGGATGTCGGCGAGTCTCTCCGGAGCTTCTTGCGCGACGTAGTGGCCCACGCCGTCCAGCACGATGGCGGACACCTCCTGTGTCGTGACGCCACGGAATGCTTCGTGCGTGAACCCACCGCCGCGAGAACCGATGGTTGTCGCAGGCATCCGCAGCGGCAGTTGCTGCGCGAGGGTACGCAGTTCTTGACCTTCGGTGAGCATCCCGCGGTAGAGGCCCACGGCGCCGGAGAATCCGCCGGGTCTGCCGTAGGTGCGCGCGAACTCGGTGACGTCCTCGGGGCTGACCGCCGCGGAGTCGACGCCGAAAAACGGGTAGAGGTACTCCCCCACGAAAGCGCGAGCTTCCTTCTCGAACAGCAGGCCGGCGACGCCGGGAGCCGCGAGGGCGCCGATGTACCAGACACCGCCATGAGTGACGTCGGCGAGTCCTTCAGCGCCGAAGCCCGCGAGGCCCGACTCGACGGCGGTGAGACTGATGACATCCTCGGGATGTGTGGCCGCAAGCCGGTAGACCACCCCGCCGCTGACGTCCTGCCCCACCACATGCATCGGTCCCAGGGAAAGGTATTCGATGAGCGTGTGAAGATCCTCTGCGGCGACCGCGCCCGAGTAGCTCTCATCGGCGACGTCGGAGTCACCGAACCCGCGAAGGTCCACTGCGTAGACACGGTGACGCGCGGCGAGCAGCGGGATCAGTTTGCGGAAGGCCCACCAGGTCTCTGGGAATCCGTGGACCAGGAGCACCGGGGTGCCCTGATCTCCGGCCGTGACGTAATGCAGTCGCGTGCCGTTCACGGGTGCCGTTTCGTGTCGGACGCCGGCGATGGTTGCGTGGTCGGGTTTCATGAGCGCCTCCAGGCGAACGTCGGATGGTAAGACAACCAGGTTGTCATACGTGCCGGAGATAAACAACCTCGTTGTCGATATGTGCGGTGCCGCTAAGATCGACGCATGTCTCGCGGTGGTGCCGACCTTGCCCTCCTGCTCCTGGGCGGGTTCCGGCTCATGGCCGAAGAGGCGACGGACCGTCTTGCCGCGCGGGGCTATCCTGCGGTCCGTCCCGCCCATGATTTTGCGTTGCGTGCTATAGCGGCGGGAGCAGGGTCGGTCTCCGAGGTGGGACGCCGCACATCCGTCTCCAAGCAAGCGGCGGCGAAGACGGTCGCGTTCCTCGAGGAGAGCGCCTATGTTCTCCGCAACCCCGATCCGGGCGACCGGCGGCGAGCGCACCTGACGGTGACAGATCGCGGCCATTCGCTCATGCGCGAGGGTGAAGCGGTGTTCGACGAACTCCGCGCCGAGTGGGAATCTCTCGTGGGCCGCGACCGCATCGCGGATCTGCAGGACGCCCTGATGCGCCTACTCGGCACCAACGCCGCTGGGGAGCCGGAAAGCGATTCGTGACACCTCGCGCAGTCTCTGCGACGATTCTTGTATGGGCGCAGTGAAGCTTCGGCCGATGACGCTGGAAGAGTTTGCCGAGTGGCAGACCGCGATCGCTGAGGAGTTCGCTGCCGCACAGATCGCAGCCGGTAACTGGGAACCCGAAGGTGCGGTTCAGCGGGCGATCGACGCCAATGCCCAAATGCTGCCGAACGGATTGTCCACCCCTCGCATGTTGATCCTTCGCGGCATCACTGGTGACGGTGAAGCGATCGGGCGAGTATGGGTCGGCCTCGACCATCCCCGTGGAGCACCGAACACGGCGTTCCTCCATGACATCGAGGTGGATGAGCAGTGTCGCGGGCGCGGACTCGGGCGCGATCTGCTCGCCGCGGTGGAGTCCACGGTGCGGGATGCCGGAATCGGCGCTTTGGAGTTGAACGTCTTCGGAGGAAACGTCACGGCCGTGCACCTGTACGAGTCGACGGGCTACGAGGTGACTACCCAGCAGATGCGGAAAAGACTTTAGGAAGCACCGAGCCAGAGGGTCATGCGGAGCCCATCCTCCGGGAGGTGGAGCACTTCGTAGCGGCGGGCGACTATGCCACCGCGTTTTGAGCGGATGTGCTTGATCGAGGTGCGCCGTCGCTCGACGAGGTGGCCGCTCCACCACTCGTCGAATTGAGCGCTCTGTTCACGCAGCTGCGACACGAACGCGTTGAGTCCGGGGTCTTGTAAATTGTCGGCGTTCGCCGCGCGAAGATGAGCAACGGCACCGCGGGCGACCTCCTCCCATTCGATGAAGATTTCTCGCGCGCGCGGATCTGTCAGCAAGTAGCGGCAAGTGTTCCGTTGTTCGGGCGGAAGGTCTGCGAGGCCGTCATAAAGGGCCAGTCCCTCGGGGTTTGCTGCGACCATGTCGCTCAATCGGTCGAGAACGTAAGCGGGATTCGGTCGGACCGCCGCAACCAAGGTGGCCATGCGGTCGGCAAGCGAGTCGTCTGTCATGGGTGGGTTTCGAAGCGGCGATGGATCCGCGCCGCGAAGACGGTAGAGGTGGTCGGCGGCATCGGGCGCCAAGCGCAGTGCCCGAGCCAGCGCATCCAGAACGGCGTCACTGGGGTGTGCTTCGCGTCCTTGCTCGAGACGCGTGTAGTAGTCGACGCTGATCCCGGCAACGGTCGAGACCTCTTCCCGCCGCAGACCGCTGACGCGTCGCCGGCTGCCACCGGTTGCAGCCGGGGATTCCAGAAGCACGTCAGAGCGGCGGGCGCGAAGGAAATCGCCAAGCTCATTGGGCACGTGCTCCTCCTTTGTCTGCCTCGCCGGATCATGGGTGCGGGACTCCTAGGAAGATTACGGTCTCCCGATGCACCGCGGTGACGCGGAAACTGAAAGGGGTAAGAAATCCACGATCTGAAGGAGCTCCCGTGACGGTTTACACACATGGCTTTCATGAATCCGTGTTGCGGTCCCATCGTTGGCGCACCGCGGCGAATTCCGCCGCCTATCTGCTTCCACAGTTGCAGCCGGCCGATCGTCTGCTCGACGTCGGCGCGGGTCCCGGCACGATCACAGCCGACCTTGCCGGGCTCGTCGCGGAGGTCACCGCAACCGAGATCGGGCCGGACGAGTTGGAGCTCACCCGGGCGACCGCGGCCGAGCGGGGCGCAACCAACATCGATTTCCAGGTTGCGGACATCCATGCCCTCCCGTTCGAGGATGCGAGCTTCGATGTGACTCACGCACATCAGGTCTTGCAGCACGTCGCCGACCCCGTCCAGGCCCTCCGCGAGATGGCTCGAGTCACCCGGCCGGGAGGCATCGTGGCTGCCCGAGACAGCGACTACACCGGATTCTGCTGGTGGCCGCGCATCCCAGAACTCGACACTTGGCTCGACCTGTATCGAACCGCCGCACGCGCCAACGGTGGCGAACCAGATGCCGGACGCAGGCTTCTCTCCTGGGCTCATGCTGCCGGGATCACCGACGTCACGGCCACCTCGAGTACCTGGTGTTATGCCACTCCGGATGAGCGTGCCTGGTGGGGAGGGATGTGGGCTGACCGCATCATCAATTCGGCAATCGCACGTCAACTGACCGAATCCGGCCTCGCAACGACGACAGAGCTGCATGACATCAGTGCCGCGTGGACCGAATGGGCAAACGACGAAGACGGCTGGTTCTCCGTCCTCCACGGCGAGATCCTCTGCCGTGTGAACTGAGGCGCACTGGGCTCGCTCCCTAGACCGACGACGCCCGCATCCCTCACACTGTGAACAACGAACGGCCGCACCGACAGACGGGTATGGGTCGGAGTCAATCG
>DASYGJ010000016.1:0-11558 GCA_035999915.1 Leifsonia sp. | reverse complement strand
CTCCGCGGGCCAGGTCAACTATGCCGCGTCCAAAGCCGGACTGGTCGGCATCGCGCGCTCGATAACGCGCGAACTCGGCGCTCGGGGCATCACGGCGAACGTGGTGGCTCCGGGCTTCATCGAGACCGACATGACGGCGGCGCTGCCCGACACGCAGCAGGCCGAGTACAAGAAGAGCATTCCGGCCGGCCGCTTCGCGACCGCGTCAGAAGTGGCCAAGGTCGTCGCGTGGATCGCGGGGGACGACGCCGGGTACATCTCTGGCGCGGTCATCCCGGTCGACGGCGGCCTCGGCATGGGCCATTAGCGGCCATTAGCGGCCATTAGCGGCCAGTGTGCATGTTGCGGTCGAGGGTGGCCGGCACGCCAGGCACACTCGACCGCAAGTGCCGCACTCGGGCCGCGAAGCGCGGCGTGGGGCGGCCGGTGCCACGCCGAGTGTGCCTGTTGCGGTCGAGGGTGGCCGGTGTGCCAGGCACACTCGACCGCAAGTGCCGCATTCGGGCCGCCAAGCGCGCTCAGCCGCGCAGGCCGAGCAGCGGGAGGATCTGACTCAGGTCTTGCCGGTCGACGATGACGTCCGCCTCGGCGCGCACCCGCGGCTTGGCATTGAATGCCACCGCGAGGCCGGCAACGGCCATCATCCGGAGGTCGTTGGCGCCGTCGCCGATCGCGACGGTACGGACCAGCGGGATGCGCGCATCCGTTGCCCACTCGGCGAGCGCTGAGGCCTTCGCGGCCGCATCCACCACCGCTCCGGCGAGACCACCGGTCAGTACGCCGTCGATCACCTCGAGTCGGTTGGCCCGCCAGTGGTCAAGACCCAGCCGGCGGCCGAGCGGGTCGAGGGTCTCATGGAAGCCGCCCGAGACGACGCCAACGCGTCCTCCGGCGGCGTGGACGCCGGCGATGAGCTCCGGTACCCCGTCGGTGACCCGGATGCGTTCGCCGACACGCGCGAACACCTCGGCGGACAGTCCGGCCAGCGTCTTCACGCGTTCGCGGAGGCTTTGCTCGAAATCGAGTTCGCCGCGCATCGCCCGCTCGGTGATCTCGGCGACCTCCGTGCGCGCACCGGCCTCCTCGGCCAAAAGCTCGATGACCTCATCGTGGATGAGCGTGGAGTCGGCATCGAGCACGACGAGGAAGCGCGGCGAGAGCTGTTCGGGCGAGAGCAGTTCAGTGGTGTTGCTGAGCGTCATGGAACGACGTGCACTCCCTTGCCGACGACCGTGAGGCCGGATTCGGTGACCGTGAACCCGCGGGCGCGGTCGCGATCGTGGTCCAGGCCGATGCTCGCGCCTTCGGCGACGATCACATCTTTGTCGAGGATGGCCCGACCGACGAACGCGTTCGGCTCGATGATCGCGCGTTCGAACACCACGGAGTCGACCACTTTGGCACCGGAGTCGACTTTGGCCCAGGGCCCGAGCACGCTGCGCTCGAGGTGTGCGCCCGAGATCACCGAGCCGAGCGAGACGATCGAGTCGATGGTGGTGCCGAGCGCCCCGCGGTCGTCGCGGACGATCTTCGCCGGCGGCGAGTTGAGCTGCTGGCTGAAGATCGACCACTCGCTGTTGTACAGGTTGAACACGGGCAACGGCGCGATCAGATCCTGGTGCGCCTCGAAGAACGAGTCGATCGTTCCGACGTCGCGCCAGTAGTACCGGTCACGGTCGGTGGACCCGGGCACGTCGTTGCGATTGAAGTCGTACACGCCGGCCTCGCCGCGCGCGACGAAGTCAGGGATGATGTCCCCGCCCATGTCGTGGTTGGAATCGGGCCGGTCTCCGTCGCGGATGACGGCATCGATCAGCGCGTCGGCGTCGAACACGTAGTTGCCCATCGACGCGAGCACTTCGCCGGGGGAGTCGGGCAGGCCGATCGGGTCGGACGGTTTCTCGCGGAAGGCTCCGATGCGGTCGGGATGCGCGGCGTCGACCTCGATGACGCCGAACTGGTCGGCGAGGGCGATGGGCTGGCGGATGGCCGCCACCGTCGCGGGCGCACCCGACGCGATGTGGGCGTCGATCATCTGGCTGAAGTCCATGCGGTACACGTGGTCAGCACCGACCACGACGACGATGTCGGGTTTTTCATCGCGCAGCAGGTTGAGGCTCTGCAGGATGGCGTCGGCCGATCCGCTGAACCAGCGCTTGCCGAGCCGCTGCTGGGCCGGAACCGACGCGATGTAGGAGTTGAGCATCCCGTCGAGCCGCCAGGTCTGTGACACGTGGCGGTCGAGGCTGTGCGACTTGTACTGGGTGAGCACGACGATCTGACGCAGTCGCGAATTGATCAGATTCGACAGTGCGAAGTCGATGAGCCGGTACTGCCCTCCGAAGGGGACTGCGGGCTTCGCCCGGTCGGCTGTGAGGGGCATCAGGCGTTTACCTTCGCCACCCGCGAGAACAATGCCGAAGATCTTCTTGCCTGCCATCCCCCCACAGTAGAGGCAACCCGGGTGGTGTACTAGCGTTCACGTCATGCGCGTTGATCTTCTGACCCGGGAGTACCCACCGAACATCTATGGCGGAGCCGGGGTGCATGTGGCCGAATTGGTGCGCGCGTTGCGCACTGACACGCAAGTCGTGGTGCGGGCCTTCGGTGTGCCGGTGGACGAACCGGACACATTCGGCTACCGGATCCCTCAAGAGCTCGAAGGGGCGAACGGAGCGATCACAACGCTCGGGGTCGACCTGCAGATGGCGCAGGACGCCGGCGGAGCCGACATCGTGCACTCGCACACTTGGTACGCGAACGGCGCCGGGCATGTCGCGAAACTGCTGCACGGCATTCCCCATATCGTCACGGCTCACAGCCTGGAGCCGTTGCGACCGTGGAAGGCAGAGCAGTTGGGCGGTGGATATCGGGTGTCGAGCTGGATCGAGAAGACGGCGTTCGAAGGGGCCGACCGGGTGATCGCGGTGAGCGAGGGGATGCGCCGCGACATCCTCGCGTCATACCCGTCGCTCGACCCCGACAGGGTGACCGTCGTCTACAACGGAATCGATCTCGACCGCTGGCAGCCGCTGGAGGATGACGATCGCGCTCGTGCGCTGGGCGTCGATCCTGACCGCCCCGCCGTCGTCTTCGTCGGCCGGATCACGCGCCAGAAGGGCCTGCCCTACCTGCTCAGGGCTGCTCGCCTTCTGCCGAAAGACGTGCAGGTCGTGCTCTGCGCCGGCGCGCCGGACACGCCGGAGATCATGGCCGAGGTCACCCGCGGCGTCGAAGCGCTGCAGGCCGAGCGCGACGGTGTCGTCTGGATCGACCGTCTGCTCTCCCAGGAGGAGTTGCGCATCGTCCTCACGGCGTCGACGGTGTTCGTGTGCCCATCGGTCTATGAGCCACTCGGCATCGTGAATCTGGAGGCGATGGCTTGCGGTCTGCCGGTGGTCGGCACAGCGACCGGCGGCATCCCCGAGGTCATCGTGGACGGGGTCACGGGTCGGCTGGTGCCGATCGATCAAGCCACCGACGGCACGGGAACGCCCACGGATCCGGAGGCGTTCGTCGCCGATCTCGCGGCCGCGTTGACGGCCGTCGTCAGCGACTCCGAGCGCGCGGAACTCATGGGAAGTGCCGGCCGACGACGGGCCGAGACGGCCTTCAGCTGGACCTCGATCGCGGAGCAGACACGGGAGATCTACCGTTCGCTCGTCGGCTGATGACGCCGGTAGGCTAGAGGCCATGCCCAGCGTTCTCAAGCTTGAAGATGTGTCCGTCGTCCGTGATGGGAATAGAATCCTCGACTCGGTGAACTGGACGATCGAGCCGGATGAACGGTGGGTCATCCTCGGTCCGAACGGTGCGGGCAAGACCACGCTCCTGCAGATCGCTGCGGCGGCGATGCACCCGACGTCGGGCCACGCGACCGTGCTCGGCGAGGCCATCGGGCACAGCGACCTCGCGGAACTCAAGCCGCGCCTCGGCTTCGCCTCCAGCGCTCTCGCCCGCCGGATCCCGAGGACGGAGTCGGTGCTGGATGTCGTCATGACGGCCGCATATGCCGTCACCGGGCGGTGGAACGAGGAGTACGAGGAGATCGACGAACGCCGTGCGCACCGCGTGCTCGCCGAATGGAACCTCGACCACCTCTCGGGGCGTGCTTTCGGCCACCTCAGCGACGGCGAGCAGAAGCGCGTGCAGATCGCGAGGGCGGTGATGACCGATCCGGAGATTCTACTGCTCGATGAGCCCGCCGCCAGCCTCGACCTGGGCGGTCGGGAAGAGCTGTTGCAGTTGCTCGGGGGCTTCGCGAGCGACCCGCGGTCGCCCGCCATCGTGATGGTCACCCACCACGTCGAGGAGATCCCGCTCGGCTTCGGCAACGCCCTGCTCCTGAAAGACGGCGGCGTCTCGGCACAGGGCAAGACAGCCGACGTCGTCACGTCGGAGCGGCTGAGCAGCACGTTCGGCATCGAGATCGACCTGAGCGAAGAAGGGGGCCGTTACACCGCCCGAGCGCGACAGGCCACCGTCGAGGCCGCCACGGACTGAACGATCTGCTAAACTCGGTAGCTGGCCCGGTGAGCTGTGATGCTCCGTGCCGACACGCTTCCCGCTTCGGCTCAACCGCCTGGGGCATGACCAACCAACTCTACGCAACAAGGAAGTCCTCATGAAGACTGACATCCACCCCGACTACGCGCCGGTGGTTTTCCGCGACCTGGCCTCGGGTGCGACGTTCCTTACCCGTTCCACTGTGACGAGTGAGAAGACCATCGAGTGGGAAGACGGCAACACCTACCCGGTGATCGATGTCGAGATCTCCTCCGAGTCGCACCCGTTCTACACCGGCAAGCAGCGCATCCTCGACTCCGCCGGTCGTGTCGAGAAGTTCAACTCGCGCTACAAGAACTTCGGCAAGTAGTCTCCGCCGCGAGGATCCTCACAGTCGAAAAGGCCCTGCTCTGGTGAGTAGGGCCTTTTCGCGCGTGTCGGGCACTGAAGGTGGCGTGCCTAGCCGTTGCTGTACTGGGTCGTGGCGGCCGCGAGGGCGATGAAGAAGATGATCGCGAAGATAACGCCGATCACGATTTCGACGAACCCGATGATGACGGCAGCGAGCGCCAGGCCGCGGCCCTGTTCGCCGGTGCGTTTGATCTGGGAGAGCGCGACGAAACCCAGAATGATGCCGACGATGGAGACGAAGAAGGCCAAGATGAAGGCGACGATCGACATCGTATTGTAGCCGGCCTGGACCGGCGCGTAACCGGGCGCGGCTTCGCCGTAGCGCGGCGCGGGTGGCTGCGTGTACGACGGCTGCTGCGGGACGTTGGGTTGCGAGGGCTGGTCGGCGGGCGGTAGCTGGTCTGAGGGACTCATGGGGCAGACTTTACTCGCCCAGGCTCTTCAGAGGGAACCCCCAGAAGGATGCCGCGAGGCTGCGGGGGCGCGCGCGGTCAGCGGACGGGCCAGAGCCCCGAGGTCGTGTACTCCGGGTTGTGCTCGCGGCGCATGTACGCCTGAAAGTCTTCGGCCTGTTCGCGGCTCCAGGAGATCTGCAGGCTGTGCAACTCGGCAGCCTCGAACGCGAGGGCTTCGGCGTGCACGCGAGCGAGCGCCTGTGCCACTCGGCCGGCCGCGATCGCATCGGCGCCGGCATCGTGTGCGTCGGTGAGGTCGACGCCGTAGAACAGGGCGGTGAGCGCCAGCGTGCGCTTGCCGCGGCGGTACTTGTCGACGGCCTTGTCGATCACGAGCGGGTCGATGATCGGGCCCGGTGAGGCCAGGGGAGTGACGCCGTAGCGCTGGGCCTCGCGGTGGAGCAGGGTGAAGTCGTATGGCGCGTTGTACGCGACGACCGGTGTTCCACGCTCGAAGAGGATGCGCAGGATCGCCACGATCTCCGCCACCGCCTGCGCAGCCGGCAGACCGACCATCCGCGCATGCTCGGTGGTGATACCGTGAACGGCCGTGGCCTCGACCGGGATCTCGACCCCGGGATCCACGAGCCAGTCGTGCCGTTCGACCACGCGTCCGCTGTCGTCGAGCCGCCCGACATGAGCCGACACGATGCGGGAAGTCTCCACATCGATCCCCGTGGTCTCCAGGTCGAAGACGCCCAATTCGTCGTGCCAGTTGCTCATGGGGAAAGCGTAAACGGCACCACCGTCACAGCAGCACTCAGGCGCGGCGAGGCTCGATGTGCAGCCAGTAGAAGCTCTGTGTTCCGAGCGTCAAAGTGAAGCGTCCGTCATCGGCCACCGTCGGGAACTCGCCGCCTCCGAACATGTCGTAGAGCGTGCTGCCGGCGAACTCGGCTGCTTCGAGACTCACCGAGACCGGGTTGTGCGCGAACGAGAAAACGCAGAGAACATCCTCGGGCTGGTCGCCGAAGTGGGTTCCGGTCCCCTCGTAGGAGCGCACGAACGCCAGTACGGACTCGTGATTCGTCTGCAGCACCCGGATGCTGCCAAGGCCGAACACCGGATGCGCTTTGCGTACGTGGATCACGTTGCGGATCCAGTGCAGCAAGGAACGGGACTGCGCGAGTTGCGCTTCGACATTCACCTGGTTGTAGTGGTACACGAGGGACTGGACGACCGGCAGGAAGAGCTTGCCGGGATCGGCGGTGGAGAATCCGGCGTTGCGGTCGGGCGTCCACTGCATCGGCGTGCGTGAGCTGTCGCGGTCGGGCAGCCAGATGTTGTCGCCCATCCCGATCTCGTCGCCGTAGTAGAGGAAGGGACTGCCGGCGAGGGAGAACAGCAGTGCGTGCGCCAGTTCGAGTTCGGCGCGCGAGTTGTCGAGCAGCGGGGCCAGCCGGCGACGGATGCCGATGTTGGCGCGCATCCGCGGGTCGTAGGCATACCAGCCATACATCGCCTGCCGGTATTCCTCGCTCACCATCTCGAGCGTGAGTTCGTCATGGTTGCGGAGGAAGACTCCCCAGGCGGCGTCGCCTGGAACATCCAGCGTCTCGGACAGGACCCGCACGAGTTCGGCGGACTGCTGCGAGCGCAGTGCGTAGAAGATGCGCGGCATCACCGGGAAGTCGAATGCCATGTGGCACTCCGGCTCCTCCTCGGTGCCGAAGAACGCGGCGACCTCGCGTGGCCACTGGTTGGCCTCGGCCACCATCATGCGGCCCGGATATTCGCGGTCCACCATTTCGCGGAGCCTCTTGATGAAGTCGTGCGTCTTGGGCTCGCCCTCGCCGTTGCCCTCGTCGGATTCGTAGAGGTAGGGGATCGCATCCAGCCGAAAACCGTCGACGCCGAGGTCGAGCCAGAACCGGACGATGTCGAACATCGCCTCGTGAACGGCCGGGTTCTCGAAGTTGAGGTCGGGCTGGTGGGAGAAGAAGCGGTGGAAGTAGTACTGACGCCGGGCCTCATCGAAGGCCCAGTTCGAGTCTTCGGTGTCGATGAAGATGATGCGGATGTCCGGCCACTTGTCGTCGGTGTCGTTCCAGACGTAGAAGTCGCCGTATGGGCCCTCCGGGTCGTTGCGGGAGTGCTGAAACCACTCGTGCTGATCGGACGTGTGGTTCATCGGCAGGTCGATGATGATGCGCATGTTGCGCTCATGCGCCTTCGTGACCAGGTCGCGGAACTCGTCGATCGTGCCGAATTCGGGCAGGATCGCCCGGAAATCGGACACGTCGTAACCGCCGTCGCGCAACGGCGATGCGAAGAACGGCGGCAGCCAGAGCGCGTCGATTCCGAGCCACTGCAGGTAGTCGAGTTTTGACGTGAGGCCCTGGAGGTCGCCTGATCCGTCTCCGTTGCTGTCGACGAACGAGCGCACCATCACCTCGTAGAACACCGACCGGCGATACCATTGAGGGTCGAGAGCGAGTCCCGGCAGCGTGATGGGCGCAGTGAAACTCACGGTTCTCCTTACTGGCACGTCGGCCGAGTGCAAGCGATTACAACCAGACGAGTCTAGGGGCTGCGCACGGTGTGCTGTCCAGTCTCGAAACCACCTTGCCGGGACTGTACACCCGCCTTGCCTAAACTGGTCTGTGATGACCCCCAACACCCGGTTCGCCGCCTCGCCGTACGCCGACGCGCTCGGACGTATCCCTGTGCGCGCTTCAGAGCTGCCCGTTCTCGGCGGCGTGACCCGTTACTGGGACTACGGCGACCCGGACGCCGACACGACGATCGTGCTCGTCCACGGTTTCCGCGGTGACCACCACGGCCTCGAACCCGTCGTGGCGAACCTGCGGGGCGTTCGGCTGATCTCGCCCGATCTGCCGGGATTCGGCGCCTCCGGCCCGCTCGTCGAGGTGGCACACGACATCGACGGCTACGCCGCCTGGCTGCGCGGGTTCGTGAAGGGCATCGGCATCGAGGGCCGATTCGTGATCCTCGGTCACTCTTTCGGATCGATCGTGGTGTCGGCGACACTTGCCGCGCGCGGCGTTCCGGACGCGCTCGAGCCGTCGGCCGTCATCCTCGTGAACCCGATTGGCCAACCCGCCCTCGAGGGCCCGCGGAGCGTTTTCACCAGGCTCGCGATCTTCTACTACTGGCTGTCGTCCGTTCTGCCGGAGAAGCTCGGCTTCTGGCTGCTGCGCAACCGCGTGATCGTGCGGGTCATGAGTATGACGATGGCCAAGACGAAGAGCAAACGGCTGCGCCGTTGGATCCACGGCCAGCACGACCGCTACTTCAGCGCGTTCAGTGATCGGCAAGTGGTGCTCGAAGCCTTTCGGGCCTCGGTGTCGCACGATGTGAGCGAGTATGGGGCGCGCATCCCGGAGCGGACCCTGCTCATCGCCGCAGAGAAAGATGACATCACCCCGGTGTCCGCACAGCGCCGGTTGCAGACACTGTTCCCGGATGCGCGGCTCGTCGTGATCCCGGCGGTCGGCCACCTCATCCACTACGAGACGCCGGCAGACGCCGCCCGCGCGATCGAGGACTTTCTCGGGGTGGGCGCCGGATGAAGGTCGTGTTCGACTGCCGCTACACGCGCATCGGTCGCCACGACGGCATCAGCCGCTACACAGCAGGGCTTGTCGGCGCGCTCGCCAAACGTCATGCCGTGACCATGCTGATCAGCGATCACCGTCAACTGGAGATGCTCCCCGATCTCCCGTGGGAACTGATCGACTCGCCCACGAGCATCCGGGAGCCCTGGGTCGCCCGGCAGGTGAACAAGCTCAAGCCCGATGTCGTGTTCACGCCCATGCAGACGATGGGTGGCTGGGGCCGCCGATACCGTCTGGTGCTCACGGTTCACGACCTGATCTACTACCGCAACCGCACGCCTCCGCGCGACCTGCCCGTCTTCATCCGGCTGCTCTGGCGGCTCTATCACCTGTCTTGGTGGCCGCAGAGGATGCTCTTGAACCGCTCGGACGCGGTCGTCACGGTCTCGAAGACGACCAAGGAGTTGATCGCCGAGCACAAGCTGACGCGGCGACCGGTGCACGTCGTCGCGAACGCGGCCGATATGCCGGCCATCCCCGAGGAGCGCGCCTCGCGGACAGCGCCCGAGACGAAGCGCCTCGTATATATGGGCTCGTTCATGCCGTACAAGAACGTCGAGACGCTCGTGCACGCGGCGGCGCTGCTCCCGGAGTACGAGCTGCACCTGATGAGCCGGGTGACGGATGCGGAGCGCGCCCGTCTGGCCGCTGTCTCGCCCTCGGCTCGCATCGTTTTCCACAACGGCGCGAGCGACGACGAGTACGCGGAGACCCTGGCCTCTGCGACCGCTCTCGTCACCGCATCCCTCGACGAGGGCTTCGGGATCCCGCTCGTGGAGTCGATGACGCTCGGAACGCCTGTGGTGGTCAGCGACATTCCGATCTTCCGCGAGATCGGGGGAGACGCCGCGCTGTATTTCGCGCCGCACAGTCCCGAGGAGCTGGCCGCGGGCATCCGCCGTCTCGAAGGGGGCGAATGGGCGGCGCGCTCGGCCGCCTCGCGTGCCGAAGCCGCGCGCTTCACCTGGGACGCGTCGGCGGAACACCTGCTCACAGTGCTCGCCGCCGCGGTCGCCCGGGCCAGGCGGCGGCTCGACTGACTGCGGACGTTGGATTCTTCCGCGGGGATCAACGCAGCAGAAGACCCACGGCGATCGCGAGGCGGTCGATGTAGCTCCGCCGCGACGAAACCTGGTGCGGCGTCGAGGCATCGCTGTCGCGCCGGCATCATGCATTCGAAAAAGATGCTTCGTGCCGATCAACCGAAGTGACATCTGACTGATCAATACACAGATGAGTAAGGACTCGACGAGTCGGGCCGGCAGTATCCGTCGCAAATGGTGCTCGAAGACCTTGAAACGGTCACTGAGGCGGCCTCATGTCCTCGCTGGTGACGTAGTCTGCGAGCATGTCAGGCGCCGATCGGGTTGTGGATCCCGTATCTCAGGTCGAATTGGTGATACCACCATTCGCATCACCTGAGCGCGCAATTCATCGGGCGGCGCTCGATCGCGATGGCAGGTTGCGGCGTATTCGGTTCTGCCTAGACGGGACCAATCCATGGCCGTTTTGGGAGGAGCACGCCGACGTCTACATGCCTACCCCCCGAGATCTCGGGCTCAGCCCTGAGCTAGAGGCGGATCTCCTAGATTGGTACAACTCGTGGAATGCGAACGTTCGCTATAACGGTAAACCAACAGACGCAGCGTGGCTCCGACCCTGGCTAACACGCGGAGACGAACTCGCTGGCCGTGTCCAAGAAGCGGTGTGGGACTTTGCGGAGGTCATTCCTGAGCACCGAAAGGGTGAGTGACGCTTGTCATCACTCACCCTTTCGGTGCGCTACTCAGCAGTAGTCACGGTTTATCGGCTCGGCCGCCACCGGTTCAGGGTCGACGGTCGCCTCCAGGGGAGTGGGCGGGCCTGGAAGGACGCGGAACGTTTCGGGCGGTTCATCTCCGGTGGGCGCGGGTCAAGGCATGCGCGCACGACCCGGGCGCAGCGGAACGACTCGGGGCGGCGTCGACGGACCTGCTCCGCGGCTGACGTCGGACCCTAGCTCAGTCGTCCAGCCACGCGCCGTCAGAGCACCGACGCGGTGAACAGGTCGCGATCTTCGGGACGCACGTTGAAGCGGTCGAGAGTGAGCCTCCCGTCTTCGTAGACGAATTCGTGCACGGAGCCATTCGGGATGACTTCGCCTGGACCGGGCAGGGCGTGGTCGGTGACATGGCGCACGAGAGAGCTGATGACCCCGCCGTGGCTGACGACGATGATCGACTCGTCCGGGTGCCGCGCGCCGAGTTCGAGCAAGGCCGGCAGCGCACGTTCGACCACGGCATCCCGCGACTCCCGGCCGGGAACCGGCGTTCCCTCCGGCCAGCGCGCGAGGATCTCTGCCCCCGTGAGTCCTTCAGCCTCGCCGTAGCTCCGCTCGGCAACTGCGGCGAGGGCGAGCGGTTCCGGTAGTCCGGTGTGTTCGGCGATGATCGATGCGGTCTCGGTCGCACGGCTCAGCGGGCTGGCATAGATCGCATCGAAAGTCCCACCGGCGAGGGCGACGCCCGTGGCTTCGGCCTGTTCGCGTCCGGTGCGGTTGAGCGGGATGTCGCTGGACCCCTGGATGCGCTTGGCGAGATTCCAGTCGGTCTGGCCGTGGCGAACGAGG
>DASYGJ010000339.1:0-4450 GCA_035999915.1 Leifsonia sp. | reverse complement strand
CCGAGAAGTTCGTGCACGTGGAGTTCTTCATCGTGGCGTGGGACGACACCACCCGCGCCTTCTTCACGGCGATGGAGAGCGCGGTCGCCCGCGGCGTCTCGGTGAGGGTGCTGGCGGACTACATCTCATCGCGGAAGGTGGCGCATTCGAAGGAGACGTTTGCGGAGCTGGATCGCATCGGCGTGAAGTGGGAGTGGATGCTGCCGGTGATGCCGTTCAAGGGGAAGTACCAGCGCCCCGACCTGCGCAACCACCGCAAGATCGTCGTCGTCGACGGCACGGTCGCTTACATGGGGTCCCAGAACCTGATCTCGCGCGACTACGACTCCAAGAAGAACATCAAGCGAGGCTTGAAGTGGCAGGAGCTCGTCACCCGGCTGACAGGCCCGGTGGTGGCGACCGTCAATGCGGTCTTCCTTTCGGACTGGCTGATCGAGACGGGTCAGAGCCTCCTCGACACCGAGCACCTCGCGATCGATGAGCTTCCCAAGAGCACCGGCGCCGACGCCGTGGTCTGCCAGGTGGTACCGTCAGGACCGGGGTACCAGACCGAGAACAACCTGCGAATGTTCCTCTCGCTCATCTACGGCGCCACCGAAAAGGTCATCCTGACCAGTCCCTACTTCGTGCCAGACGAAGCGATGGTCTACGCCATCACCACGGCATGCCAGCGCGGACTCGAAGTGGAGCTGTTCGTCTCTGAGGTCGGCGACCAGGGATTGGTGTATCACGCGCAGCGCTCGTACTACGACGACCTCCTCGACGCGGGCGTGAAGATCTTCCTGTACCCGGCGCCCTACATCCTGCACTCCAAGCACTTCTCCATCGACGACCACATCGCCGTGATCGGATCCTCGAACATGGACATCCGCTCGTTCAGCCTCAATATGGAGGTCACGGTCCTGGTGCTGGGCGAATCGTTCGTCGCAAGCATGCGCGAAGTCGAGCAGGGCTACCGGGATGCCGGCCGCGAGCTGACCCTCGAGGAATGGCGCAAGGAGCCCGCCAAGGCGACGTTCCTCGACGGGATCGCGCGCCTCACCTCCGCCGTCAACTAGCAACCACGTCGTGGCTGGTCGAATCGAAGTCGACACGTTTCGGTGGGGACCCAGTAGCGAACAATCTCCGTCCGAGACGCTGCGCAGTTGAGGGCCGTGCGCGACCGGACGGGCGCGGCAGGGTCGCGCACTCCGCGCCCGCCCGAACGAATGATCACAGATCGCGCGGGTGTACGCCTTGAGCGCGGTCATCCGATGGGCATTGCAGAGGCTCAGCAAGCCACGCGTGGGCTCTGCTGTGCGACCGAGGTGCGTTCGCGAGCATCGATTGTCGAGGTCGAGAGGCTGCCCACGATCTAGCCGACGCGGTTCGTCCTGGTCGCTCCCTCTTTGGATGCACATTCAGCCTGCGTCTTAGGGCGGAGGGGTTGCTGCGCTCGCCTTCTTCCGTGCGCGGAGTTGTTCATGTGGTAGTTCCCGGGTGAAGAGGAGGGAGAGACCAGCGAGGAGGGCGGCGCCAAGGAGCCCTGCCTTGAGGGCGCGCAGCTGGGCGTCCTCATAGTCGCTCACGATTGCCGTCGTGGTGGCCTCATCCAGGCCGGCCCCTTTGGCCGCAGCCTCAACTTGGGTGGCCGAGGCGAAGTTGGTGTTGGATCCCGCCGCGACGCCGACTTGGCTCGAGACCTGTTCGCTGATGCGGGGGTCGTGCGCGACGGTGGAGATGAATGTGCTGGTGAGGCCGGTCAGCACGATGGCGCCGATGAACGCCACCCCGAGGGCGGAGCCGAGTTGCTGGCCGGTGAACTGCAACCCGCCGGCTTCGCTGCGGCCCGATTCCTGCACCGAGGACTGGATCACGTTGCCGAGCTGGGAGATCATGAGGCCCATTCCGATGCCGAGCACCCCCATGCCGAGAGCGAACCCAAAACTGGACAGTGTGGGTTGGATCGTTGACAGCAGGATCAGCACGCCGGCAATGGTCACGAACAGGCCGGAGCGGACGATTGTGCGCACCGTGAACCGGTTGGACAGCTTGGCGCCGAGCGCCGCGGTCACGAGCATCGTGATCGAGATGGGCAGCATCCTTATCCCGGTCTCGAAGGCGTTGAGTCCGAGGACCAACTGCAGATACAGCGGGACGACGAAGAAGGTGCCCATCAGGATGAGGTTCTGGCTGAACAGCCCGATGACCCCAGCTCGAACCGGCGGGATCTTCGTCAGCGACAGGTGGATGAGTGGATCGCGGTTGGTGGCTTCACGGTGACGCTGCCACGTGACGAAGCCCCACAGCAGGAAGCACCCGGCGCTGATGACGAACAAGGTGATCGAGAACCCGAAAATGGTGAAGGGGGAGTTCTTCGGCTCCACCCAGCCCCATTCGCTCGATTTGAGCACACCGAAGACGAAGACGCCGAGACCCGTGGCAGACAGCATCGCGCCGACGACGTCCAGCTTCGGCTTCGGACTGGGCGCAGGAGCATCCTTCACATACCGCATCATGATCAGGATGAATGCAGCGACGAACACTTCGCCGATGAAGACGATTCGCCAGGTGAGTACCGTGGTCGCCCAACCTCCCACGATCGGGCCGACAGCGATCCCGGCGCCGGCGACTCCGCCGATCACGGCGTATGCAGCCTTGCGGCTCGCGCGCTGGAAGTTGCCGGCGATCAGTGCGGCAAGCGCCGGAAACACGAGCGCGGCGCCGATGCCCTCGAGCACGGACCAGCCCAGCGCCAGCACTGCTACTGACTGCGAAACTGCGGTCAGCGCCGAGCCGCACGCGTAAATGATCAGTCCAATGATGAACGCACGGCGCCGACCGATCATGTCGCCGATCTTCGCCCCGGTGAGAATGAGCATGGCCATGACCAGGCAGTAGAGCGTGATCACCGCCTGGATGGTGGTGACCGTGGTGTGGAAGTCATGCACCAGCTGATTGATCGAGACATTCATCACGGTCTGGTCGATCACCATCAGGAACTGCGCCGTCGCGAGAGCGACCAACGCCGCGCCGCCCTTGCCCGTCGAGCTCTTCATATCCTTCTCGTCCCCTGGATGTGCGAGTCAGGCACGCGAAAAAGGCTCGGCCGGCCGCGATCCGTAAGGGTCGAAGCCAGCCGATCAGTGAGCGCCCGACAGAAGCCTTCGTCCTCAGACGGACGCTTCCTCCTGGGCAATGGCATCCTCGATAGCGAGAGCCAGTCCGAACGCCCCGGTCATCGCCGCCGCCGCGGACACCGTCCTAGGGGTGCCGATGATCGGGGCCACGGCGCTCAGGACCCCTTGTGCGTCCTCAAGCGTCAACCCTGCATCCGCGTCCGCGGACAAGTTCAGCAGGTACGAGCCGACTGACGCGTGACTGGCTGCCAAGGCGGCGGTGCGCACCAGCATGAGCTCACGATCGTTGAGGTTGGTGTGGCTCACCGAGACTGCGGTCATCTCAATGACGGTGTCGAGCACCGGTGTGTCTTCAGTCATTCTCTTTACCTTTCCAGCTGGGATGCGGAGTTCGCTGACAGTTGCGGAGCATCGGGCAGTCGCCCGTCGACGGTTGGCGCCTGCCGCTAGGGCGTGTCTCCTAACCGTTTGAGCCAGAGGGTTATGGCTCTGAGGACTGCTCCGCCGCGGTAGGTGAGGGCGAGTTTGTCGTAGCGGGTGGCGAGTCCCCGCCACTGTTTGTCTTCGTTGAAGCTGCGTTCGACGACGTTGCGGCCCTTGTAGTCCTCGACGTCGTAACCGACCGGCCGTCCGCCGCGTGAGCCGCGGCGTTGACGGTGTCCTTGCTGGTCGGAGGGTTCGGGGATCACGGCGACGATCCCGCGGTCGCGCAGATGGGTGCGGATCGCGCGGGACGAGTACGCCTTGTCGCCACGCATCCGTTCCGGCCGGGTGCGTGGTCTGCCGGGTCCGCGCCGGGAGACCCGAAGGTGGTCCATCAGGATCGGGAACATCGGCGCATCGCCGGCCTGTCCGGGGCCGACGAGCACGACCAGCGGCAACCCCCGACCGTCGACCAGGTGATGGATCTTCGTGCTCAATCCGCCGCGTGACCGGCCAATCGCGTGGTCAGGCGGCTCCTCACGCAGATTCTTGTAACTCCACAGCGCCCCCTGTGTCGCGGGGAAGGTTCGTCGCGTGCTGATGCGCCCGATTGATGGTGGAGTCGACACTGACGGCCCATTCGATCTCGCCGACCGCGTCCGCGTCGGCGAGGATCTCCGCGTAGATCCGATCCCAGGTGCCGTCCGCGCTGAACCGGCGATGACGTTTCCACGCGGTCTGCCACGGCCCGAATTCCGCCGGCAGATCCCGCCACGGTGAGCCCGTCCGATACCGCCACACGATCCCCTCGAGAACCCGACGGTGCTCCTGGAACGGCCGCCCGCCTTTACGGGAAACGACCGGCATCAACGGCTCGATCCGAGCCCAGGCAGCATCCGAGAGACTAC
>DASYGJ010000296.1:0-3286 GCA_035999915.1 Leifsonia sp. | reverse complement strand
AGCAGGGAACCTGTGTCACTGACCGCTGCTAGCTCAGGCACGTGCGGTCAACCGCACAGCGGCAGATTCGGGCAGTCAGCCCTCGTGCTGGCTGGTAGCCGCTGCCATGGCAGAGACCAGCGGGGTCACGGCCCTCGCTCGGCGTCCAGTACTTCGTCACCATGTCGGTGGATGACCTTCCAGTTGCCGTTCTCCCGGCGGTAGACCTGCGTCACCCGAAGGACGTACTCACGCGGCTCGCCGTTGACGATCGTCGACGTGATTTCGCGTTGGACTGTGTATGCCAAGTCACCGCTCACATCCGCCGCGATGAGCTGGATCTCGCTGGAAGTGGCTTGAGAAAAGGCTTGCGCCAACTTCAGGAAGACCTCTCTCGCGCCGACCGGGTCCTCGGCGTCGCGCCACGCGCCGAAGAGTGTCACGGGGGCGCGCTCAGACCATGTCCGCAACCTCGGCCCCGCATCACCGCTATGGAGCGCGACCTCGGCAGCCCGCCAGTCGGTGTTGAACCAACGAAGGAAGTCGTCACGATCGCCCATGGTGGCATTCAACTCCCGACAGGCAGGACGCGGAAGGCGTCCCCGAGGGCTCGAGCGCGCTCATCGACCGTTACGCTCGCGGAGCGCCATACGAACGGATCGCGGCAGGTGAGGGCGTTCCGTCGTCAGGTGGAGCTCAGCAGTGCTCGACGCGGTCGGCTAGTGCCGGTATCGGCAGCAGGCCATCAAGCTCGAGCGTTGCGGTCCGTCGGATCAGGGGTTCTACCTCGGCGACGTACCTGCCGATGTCGGCCTGCTGATCCGCATTTGCGCCGTAAGGGTTGTTGGTCCGGTAGCGCACCCGGTCTAGGAGCACCTCGAGCGGGACGCGCAGGTAGATCACATGCTCGAACCGGTCGTAGAAGCGGCCCTGGTTCTGTGCCGTAACGCTGACGGCGATGGTGGTGTGGTCGGCGAGCAGCGCGCTCATCCGGGGCTCGTCCCAGAGGGCAACCGGCAGTTCCCAGCCGTCGTAGTCGGTGTCGACCGTCGAGTAGCCGTGGCGGGCGACGGCGGTGAGGAGGGTGCTCTTGCCTGCGCCTGACATCCCGGGGAGCAGCACTCGTGCCATGCCTGGAGCCTATGTTGCGCCAGCACGGACAGTGGCAGATCCGGATGTTGCTCTCTGGGTCGGATCCGCGCGCGACTTGAGGCAGCGGACCGCGACGGCACAACAACGAACTCCTTTTGCGACCTTCCACTAAGGACGCTCAGGGTTGTGAGCGGCGTGCCACTCTCGTGCCAGCGTCGCGTACTGGTAACTGTCAACCCAGCCCAGTTCGGCATGCCAGGAATCCTCAATCCCGTGCCGTTCACGCCGCATTCCCACCTTCTCGAGCACTCGAGCCGAGGCGGGATTATCGGCATTGCAGGTCGCGGTGACGCGACGCAGCCCTAGGTGGTCGAATGCAGCGGAGAGCAGCCCGCGCGCGAGATCGCTGGCCACACCCCTTCCCGCCCAACCCGGCTCGACGATGTAGCCGATCAGTCCCTCGGTGCGGTTCGGCATTCCGGGCTGACCCGTGCCATCGACAACTTCGAGGAATCCCATCGCTACGACGTGTCCGTCGACTTCGGCCACGCAAGAGAAGTCAGTTTGACTGGTGGCTACTGCCAGCCACTCCTGACGGAAGCTCTCCGGCTCGACGCTGGTGCGGATCATGAACCGGTTCACCCCGGGGTCGTTGCGGAAGGAGAGCAGCTGTTCAATGTCCCGCTCAGTGGCTTCCCGAAGCAGGAGACCACCGACACGCATCGGCCAAAGGCCGCAGGGGGAGCTAGAAGGCATGCTGACATCCTTCTGGGAGTCGATGGCCCCGACAAGGCGGTTTATCCCTCATCGGCAGTTCCGCCCTCTGACATCGGCAGATCCGCTCGTTTGAAGTCTCGATGTCGTGCGTCTACTGACCCGAGAGAGCTGGCTCGGGTTGTGCGTTAGGCGAGCGCATGCCGCCACGCTTGTTCGTGTTGGGCGATGAAGGCCGCGGAACTGTCCCAGTGCTCGCCGTGCCCTGTGAGATACATTGACGCCCACGGTTCCCGGCCGGACTCGTGCGATCCGCGGAGGAGATCGTGCATGGCGCGTGCGCGCCGCGCCATCATCGTCGGAAGGGCCACACGGAGCGCCTCGTCGGCGTCGTAGCCGTCAACAAAAGCGGCGAGCCGACCCGCAGCGGCTTCGACGTCTTCGCCGGCGAACAGGTGGCCGAACGAGATGGCGGCGTACGCCAGGTCCCACAGCCGGGTGCTCGGCCCGGCTCCATCCCAGTCGATGAAGACCAGTCGTTCTCCGGCGATGACGAGATTCCATGCCGCGAGGTCGTTGTGGCACAGCAGGTCTGGTTGGTCCACTGGGAGGAGCACGTTCCAGGTGTCGGCAACGGGCAACCCGGTGCTGGCCTCGTGGACCGTGCGGACCAGGGCACCGACGCGGTGCAACAGATGGGCGTCCAGCGGGCTGCGGTCCATCGCTAGGTCGCCCGGGACGTACTCGAGAACAAGCCGCCCGAGCTCGTCGCGGCCACGTGGCTCTGGCAGGTCGACGCCACGCTCGCGCAGGGTTCGCATGTACGCCACCGTGAGTTCCGTCGTCGGCAGCCACGGCTTTCGAACCGTGTCCCCGATACGCACGACGTCCACCGAAGCGTTTCCACCGGTCAGGACTTCCTCGTCGCTGTTCATGGCGCCCATTCGGACACCGTAATCGTTAGATGTCATGCCCGCCGGCGCCAGCAAGCGGAGCGTCGGTTGAGTCTTCCCCTTCGCCCAACAGCATCAACCGACAGGAGACCACCTTCTTCTGAACGATCACGTCATGCGGTTGTCGCACCGAAGACCCGAACGACCAATCGCAAGGGGTCGCGGGGCCATGATCCCTGGCACCAGGGCAGCTAGCTCCGACGAGTCCACGGCCCCCATTGAACACTGCTCGAAGCGAGGGCCTCGGGGTGCCACCGCAATAGGACAAGGCTGCTTTGCTCTGCGGTGGGCGGTGACCCCGATGCCGGGGCCACGGGAACGACTCTGGTACTCAGACATCCTGTCATCGGCCCGAGCGAGCAGCGGCATGAGAGTGAACGTGCCGACAGGCTGCTCAGGCGTCGAGCGCGCGGCGAATGTACTCGGCGAAGAGGTGTTCGTCATCGGCGCGGCGCTCTCGGCTCACCCGTGCGAGCGTCGACCCCCCGATGCTGTCGCCGGCCAGGCGGATTTCAAGGACTGCATCCCCGTGCCAGAAGGTGATCAGT
>DASYGJ010000237.1:0-5613 GCA_035999915.1 Leifsonia sp. | reverse complement strand
ACACTTGACCACCTTGTTCGTGTCGGGGTCCCACTGCGGGGTGCCCCACGGACAGGCAGCGATACAGCTCTTGCAGCCGATGCAGAGGCTGTCCTCGACGAAGACGATGCCGTCCTTCTCACGCTTCTGCATCGCGCCGGTTGGGCACGCCCGGACACACCACGGGTCCTCACAGTGGAAACACGGCATGAAGACGAAGCGGGAGCGAGGAAGCCCGTCTACTTCGACCGGATCGAGCGCGATGATCTGGCACGGATCGGGTCCGGGACCGAGGTTCTTGTTGGTCTTGCACTTGACTTCGCAGGCCAGGCAACCGATGCAGTTCGCCTCGTCGTGACGAAGCTCGTACTTGCTCATCGGGCATCTCCTTCCGGAGTCCGGCGCTTGACGTGCACGACCGTCTCGGTCAGCGCGTTACCACCGCCGGCCGGGTCGAAGTCGTAGAGCTTGCCGTGCTGCAGGCGCTGGTCTGCGACGCCCAGGCCGCGGGCGCGCGTGGCCAGCGGCACGGTGGCGCCGTAGCCGTGCAGCATGAACACCGCGTCCGGATGGATCCAGCGCGTGACCTTCGCCGGCAGGTATCCGGTGTAGCGGCCACCGCCGTTGACTTCCACTTCGTCGCCGTCGACGATCCCGAGCGCCGCGGCGCGGGCGGGGTGGATCCAGAGGACCTGTTTGGGGGCTCTCTCGTTGAGCAGAGCGTTGTTGAGCGACTGGCCCTGGGCGAGCGTCGCCGTCTTCGCGAACAACAGCGTGAACTCCTCGCCGGTCGGCGCGTCCTTGGGGACGTATGCCGGCAGACTCCCGAGCCCGGCCTGCTCGAGGACCTCGCTCTCGATCTCGATCTTCCCCGACGGCGTCGGGAAGGTGAGCTTGTCGTGGGGGATCAATTCCGGTGCCGCCGCCAGACTGACGATGCCGGTCTCGCGCATCTGCGAGACGGTGACGCCGGTGCCGTCGAGCTGGTAGTTCCACAGCTCCTCGATGGTCTCGAAGTCGAGCGCCTGCTTGATGCCCATCCGGTGCAGGATCTCGCGGAAGATCCACCAGGCCGGGCGGCTGTCGAAGCGCGGCGCGATCGCCTGGTCGCGCATGGCGAAGACCGGCACCGGGCCGTTCATCTGGGCGAGGATGTTCGCGCGCTCCAGGTAGGTCGACTCGGGAAGGATGACGTCGGCGAACCAGCCCAGTTCCGAGAAGCGCACGTCGATCGAGACCAGCAGCGTCAGGTTCGCGATGGCTCGTTTCGTCGCCTCCGGGTCGGGCATGCCGGTGAACGGGTCGTGGCGGTAGGCGAAATAGGCGCCGATCCCGTACGGCTCGCCCGTCTCCATCGCGGCGAACGCCTGATGCAGCATGCCGATCGCCGGATCCCACTGGGGTCGCCTGCCGCCGGCACCATCCACTCGCGGCTCCGTGACCTCCGGGACTCGATCTCTCAGCTGGTTCAGACCTTTTCGGCCGTAGTGCTCCGGCGGCTTCCCCAGGACGCATCCCCCCGGGACCTCGATGCTGCCCATCAGCGCGTTCAGGATCAGCGCAGAGCGGCTCACATAGAAGGACTGCCTGTGACGCGCGGACATCCAACCGGGATGGAAGACCACGTGTGGTGCGTCCGCGGCGATCTCGGTCACGAATGCACGGAGCTCGGCGGCGGGAACGCCGGTGTGCGGCTCCTGCCACTCGGGCGTCGTGTCCTTGACTGCCTCCCGCAGGTAGTCCAGGCCGGAGACGAAGCGGGCGGCGAAGTCCTTGTCATAGACATCCTGCGCCAGGACTTCGTGGATGAGGGCGAGGTTCAGCGCGTAGTCGCTCTTCGGGCGCACCTGCCAGTACCGGGTGGCCTTGGACGCCGTGATCGTTGCGCGCGGGTCGATGTAGGTGCAGCGCATGCCCCGCGACACCGCGGCCATGAACGCCTTGGCCTCCTTGACCATCAGCGATTCGACGACATTCCGGCCGTAGAGCACGAGATGCTTGCAGTGCTGGTAGTCGAACAGGAGCCCCGCCGCCCCGAAGCCGTACAGCGAACGCGTGGCGTTATGGACATTGCCGGCGCAGGCGGCGTCGTGATCGAAGTAGTTCGGTGAGCCGAGTGCCCGAACGAAAGTCTGGGTCAGGTCGGTAAAGGGGCCGCCTCGATCGGAAAGCGCGATACCGCGCTTTCCGAAGACCTTGATCGTCTCGGTCAGCTTCTCGGCGATGTAGTCGAGGGCCTCGTCCCAGGACACCCGCCGCCACTGGCCGCCGCCACGCTCGCCGACCCGGATCAGCGGCGTCTGCGGCCGCTCGTCGTCAGACTCGAGAAACAGGCCGGCGGCGCCTTTCGCGCACAGGCTGGTCCCGAGGGCCTTGTCGTGCGGGTTCCCCTGGAGCCAGGTCACCCGACCGTCCTCGACCGTCATCTCTGTCGGACAACGCACGGCGCACATCCCGCACATGCCGTAGACAGTGCGCCGGCCCGGAGCACCGACAGCGCTCACGTTCGGTGCCACAGAGGAAGTCATCGCACTCTCCGTTCCCCGATCGCCATCGAGGCCGGCCGCCTGGCCGACCATGCCGACCATGTACGGAAGTCCAGTTCGAACACCACGCCCGCGGACGTGACCTATGGGCAGGAGCGCCACAGCCACGGTGGACGGGGAAGAACCTGCCGGCATCACCTGGAGCGGATGAGCTGTCACGGGTCCTCGAACGACCTGCACCGACTGACACGTCTGATCGCCAGATCAAGTTGTCAACCGAATCGAAGCTCGCAGCTACGACGCTCGCAGTCGCGGGCCCGGACGTCCTCACCCACAGCAGATGACGCCCTACCGACGGGTGCGAATGGGCTGTGAACAGGGTGACATGCGAACGGTGCGCGGTGAGCGGGCCGAGCTGTGCTCATCATGAGCGCGATGTCTGTCGGTCCGGGCGTCCGCTCGACTCGTTGGTGCCGGGCTGGCGCGGCCGCGGCGGTGTGCGGAGCTTACTTGTGTCGATCCAAGCCGCTGCCCAGACACCGATTGTGTCGAGCGTCGAGACTGGGTGCCCCAGCAGCTTCGTCATGTTTCGGTCTGAGTGGCAACGACAACCGGGATGGGTGCGGACCGCTCCCACAGCACGGCGCTGAAGCATGCGGTGATGACCCATCCGAAGCCGAGCACGCCGCACCAGGTCATGACGGCCATTGCGATACCGATCGGACCGAAGGTCGTCCAGCCGCTGAGCAGGTTTGGGAAGACGATGCGGTTGCCCAGTGCGACTAGCACGCCATCGATCACCAGCCCGGCCAATCCCGCTTGGGCCAGGAACTTCTTGCCGCGCGACCCGTCGCGGACCAAGAGTGCCGGGGTGACCGTCCAGAACAACCACACCGGGATCAGGGACACGACGAAGAGGCCCACCTGCGGGCCGGACTCGCGAGAGACACCGAACGCGATGCGCTCGCGCACGACAAGCATCGTCAGGTAGAGCACGAACCACGCTGTGCCTCGTCCCAGCCGCTGCAGCACCGTGAACTGCTCACGCCGCCAGGCCTTGGCGAACATGCCCGCCACGGTGATCGCCATCGGGATTCCCCAGACCAGAAAGCCAGCCAACCCGATCACTGTCCACGACGACTGCAGTGCCTTCGAGGTGCCGAACGCGGCCCGCACGGTCTGCGCGCTCGGGCCGCTGAGCCCGAGCTGGTTCACGAACAGGTTCCCTACGCTGGCGTTGCTGGCGAACCCGCTGAAATAGCCGAACCCGAGAATGATCAGCGGCAACACAGTCGTGAACAGCTCTATCGCCATCAGACCGCCGTAAACACCGCCGTCAATCTCACCGAACCGCTTCCCGACCGCGACCCACAGCCCGGTACGCCGACCCTGCTCTAACCTGCTGTACCGGTCTTGTGCACTACGGCGCAACCGCACTCGCCGTGGTTCACTCGCCGTGTGCTGCGCTGCCGAGGCCGTGTCGTGGCGCTGGACAGCAGCGCCTTTCGGGGTACTTGGTGTACGCCGACGCGACATGGTCGGACGGTAGGCCGGGCAACGCTCACGAGAGTCATCCAACGCGGAGGATGTCGGCTCCTCGCCGCGGGCCAGGTCACCCTTCGGGCCGCCGATGCACCCTGCACAGGGCGTCTGGGTCATCGAGCGATCGGGTCGAGGATGCGATCCGGTGGTCCAGTCGGCGCACCACGGCGGCGATCGCGGTCGCCCCTGACTGGGCATTGATGCGGCTCCTGTCCGCAAGTGCGCGTCGCCGTTGTGCGTGCTCGACGTCGCCGTTGCGCACGAGTGCGTCCATCGTCTGAGCAGGGGGGCCTCTGAACAGCTCACGAGACAACCCGGGGACGTCGTGCCTGTGAGGGCCGGACCTCGTGCTCTGGTGCGGCGAACGACCAGCGGCGATGGTGGGAACGCCGGCTAGAGCAACGGGGCACCACCCCGGTACCGCGGGACTCAGCGTCGACAGTCAGCGTCCCTATTGAGGACGTGGAGAGGCCACGCCATGGTGTTCATCTGGTTGCTCCTTGCGCTGATCTGGATCGGAATCGCCTTCTGGCCAGCACGGGTAGCTGCCCGCAAGGGCCATAGCTTCGTGCTGTTCTTCATCTTCAGTCTGTTCTTCTTCCCCGCAGCACTGCTTGTGGCCTACCTCGTCGACGACCGCCGCTACCTGGCGGCGCCGGCGTGACCAAGTCGCGGAGTTGCGGTCAACGGCGTCCGGACGGTGGCGAGAACGCACCACGGAACGGCGGTCGGCCGGGGCAACGGTGCGCGGCGTGAGCCGCGTCCACCATGGTGGTGTGTGACCGGCTCGCGCTGACGAGCGTGGCGCAAACGTAAGAGCGGCCACCGCGTGATCTTCTGGAAAACCTCTCACAGAACTCCACGAGAAGAACGCGATGACCGCTCCGAGCAGTATCGACCCGCGCATGAGCGGGAAACGCGGTGCCCGCAACGCCGGCGATGTGGGGCGACCGAGCGGTCTGCCCTGTGCATCACTAATCGGTCGGCTCACCGGGCGGGGTTTGGGCAGTTCTCTTGGCTACGTTGCGCTGTACGGCACCGAGGAGCAGCTTGGCGACCGCTCCGAACACGACAAGGTCCAGAAGCATCTGTGTGCACACGATGAGGCGAGCAAAATCTGCCTTGGGAGTGATGTCACCAAACCCCACCGTCGAGAACACCGTGATCGTGAAGTATATCGAACCCGTGCGGTTCATTTGCGCGCTGAATGAATCAGGGGTGTAGGTCGACAGCGTGAGATAGATGCGGGCAAACACGATCAAGAACAGCGGCACCACCATCGTCAATGCTTCGACTCCCCGTAGCCGTGGATGTGTCGTGTTGATGATCGAGTGCACCTGAAGCGCGACGATTGCAACGAATACCGCCAGTGCGACCAAAAGCCATAGCAATTCCTCTGTCGGGGTCCTGGCACGTACCGGCGCCAGGTAGTACGCAGCAAAAAGGAACGCTGTGGTCGCAGCAGCACGTAGCGTGATCAGCAGGACGACTCGTACTTCTGCGCGCCGGTGGCGCCGGTGTTCGGTCTGGTTGATTGTCATGTGGCCACGATCCTGCTGGTCGACTGGCAAGAGCAAGGCGTTCTGGACCTGGACAAGGTGGCGTG
>DASYGJ010000215.1:0-2815 GCA_035999915.1 Leifsonia sp. | reverse complement strand
GGCGTCGCGTCCAGCACGTTCCAGATCGGCCAAACTGAGTCGACGTGGCGTGCCTCCATGCCCTCGTCCCGGGGCGCGTACATGAGCTCGGAGGCCCACGTGTGGCGGAACTGGTCGCCGTCGCGGGCGAACACGTTGAGGATCGGCATCTGCTCCCCTTCCGCGGTCTCGGCGTGGTAGTCGCGGTTATAGGCGTTGCCTCGCGACGACAGAAGCCGCAGGTTGCGCCAGCCCCGCTCGCGCGCGAAGTTGCGGATCCGATCTGGATCTGACTTCGCGACCACGGCGAGGTTCAGCACCCGGGTGAGATGAGCGGCGGCGCCGTCGAGCGAGTCCAGAATCGAGGTGCATGACGCACACGGTGTCGCGGTGAGCGCAAGCTTCGCCGTCTCACCGTCTGCGGGCCCCGGCCTGGTATCGCCCGAATACCGCGGGAACATGAAGCTGTAGATGACCAGCGTGTCCTTGCCCGTCTCAAACAGCTCGCTGAACCGCACCTCGCCACCGTCGGATACCTCATCAAAGCGGTAATCGTCGGGGACGACGCCGCCCGGCGGCAACGCGCGACGCTGCGCCGCGACCTGCTCGATAGCCCGCCGCAACCCGGCCTCGGCCTGCAGAAGACGATTACGCTCGCGACGGTACTCCTCAGACTCACCAGGGAAACGGATACCCGGGTCAATGTCAGTCATCTGCGTGCCTCCTCCGGCTGGTCTTGAAACGGTGCCACGACCGCTACGGGCTGGGCTCGACCGTACACAGAGGTAAGGCAGGGCGGGGAGAAGTAGGGCGAATCCGCCCTACGGCGTCGCGGACGAGAGCGGAACCCGGTCGCTTCGGCCTGCTGCCATGCCGCGTGCGCCGGCGAGCACTTCACGTGCGCAGGCGAGCTCTTTCATGCTGGCCTCATCTCGATCGCCGACCCTTCCCGGCGGCTGGCACTTGCCCCAGGTCTCGTAGCCAGCTCCACTCATCCACGACCCGGTCCATGAATGACATCGAACACGCGACACTCAACGCTGCTCACAAAGGTCCCCGAGGTGACGGCCATCTTCTGGGTGACCAAGGTCCTCACGACCGGAGTGGGCGAGTCCACATCGGACTTCCTCGTCAAGCAGGTCGGCAAGGGCGGCGCCGTCTTCCTAGGGACGATCACGTTCGCTGCGGCGATCATCTGGCAGTTCAAGACTTCCCGATACACACCAGGCGTCTATTGGCTGGCAGTCGCGATGGTCGCGGTGTTCGGGACGCTCGCGGCTGACGCCGTCCACGTCGGACTCGGGGTTCCCTATTACGCCTCTAGCACGCTCTACGCCGTGATTCTCGCCGGCATCTTCGTCGCCTGGTACCGGACAGAAGGCACCCTGTCGATCCACAGCATCTACACGCCGCGACGCGAAGTCTTCTACTGGCTGGCGGTGCTGTCCACATTCGCGCTCGGCACCGCGGTCGGGGACCTCACCGCGAGGTCGTTCGGCTGGGGATACCTAGCGTCTGCCGTCGTGTTCGGATGCGCGATCGCCATCCCGGCGATCGCCTACTGGCGCACCAATCTCAATCCGATCCTGCTCTTCTGGACGGCCTACGTGCTCACCAGGCCGCTCGGGGCATCGCTCGCCGACTGGCTGGGCAAGAACCACGACATCGGTGGCCTCGGCCTCGGCGACGGCACCGTCAGCGTGGTCGGCGCGCTGCTCATCGTCGGGCTCGTCAGCTATCTGGCCCGCACCCAGCGGGCGATCTCGCCTGATCTGCGCGCGCAGCCTCAGGAGTGAGGCACTCAGCAGGAGGCTCGCGACCGAGCTTGACAAGTTGGTCGACGATGCTTGTCAGAGGCTGAGTCGCGTCGATCTCGTGGGTGCACGTTCGGCGCAGTCGCGGCTCGGCGTCGGCCAGGTCGCGAAGGATGAGCTCCCGCTGCTCTGGGCTCTTGCCATACAAGTTCGTCGTCCGGTTCTCGATACGCGTGAGGAGCACTTCGGCAGGGGCGCTCAACAGGACGACCGCATCAAAGCGCGCATAGAACCGGCCTTGGTTTGACACCGTCCCTGAGACGTAGAGCGACGGCCCACCCTCGCGCGCGAGGAGTTCGGTGATCCGATCCTCGCGCCACACGTAGCCGCCTGCGTCATCAGACCACTCGGTCCAGCCCGGCTCGTCTGTGTCGACCACCTGAAAGCCGAGTCTTCCCAGCGCAAGCAGCGCGCTGGACTTGCCCGTGCCTGACATGCCGGTGATGAGCACCCTGCGCATGCCGGTCAGCGTAGAGCTGAGGGTCTGTCGCCGCTGCATGCCGGCAAGGACGATGTCGTGGACGCGGCGTGCCTCACACGGCGTAACTTCCCGCTACTCGCCTCGTTATGACCGATGTGCAGCGGTGCCGCGCTCAGCTCGTCGTGTTGTGCGTCGCCTGGGGATGCCTCGCCGTACTGGCAGCGACAGCTTCGGCCAGCTCCACGAGCGTGCTCTCAGACTGCAACGTTCATGCGCAGCTGACGCAGCACTATTCGGCGGGAGACCTGCAGGACGCGCTGTCGACGATGGGCGCAGATCAGAAGGAATACACCGACTGCTACGACGTCATTCAGCGCGCACTGCTCGCGGACCTCGGTCGTGTGCATCCGGGCGCCGTCGACGCGCAGCGGGGCGGTGGCTCGAGCTTCTTGACCACACCCCTGATCATCTTGATCGGCGTCGCCGGCTTCGCGGCTGGAGCCGTCACCTATCTCGGCATTCGAGCACGCCGGAAGTAAGGACGCTCATCCCCTAACATCGAGCGATGGCCGCCGTCAGTGCCCCGGCTGGCAGGCCCGTT
>DASYGJ010000194.1:0-8175 GCA_035999915.1 Leifsonia sp. | reverse complement strand
ACGTATCGAAAAAGGACGAGGCACCAGGTCGCTCTGCGACCAGATGCCTCGTCCTTTGCCGATACTCGCTGCTGACTAATGGGGTCCCCGCCGCGAGGCCCCGCGCGATGCGCCGAAGGCGCGGCGTTTGGGGGAGCGTGTGTGGCGCAGCCCGACGTAGAAAAGCCTCGGAATCACGCGGAAAACGTGGCTCCGGGGTCTTCGTTTAAGCGGTCAGAACGGCCGTGCGTGCACTGTGTGTGCACCGCACTCGATTATGGGCGCTCGCGGTATTCCTTGGACGGATTCACGCTCTAATCACCCCGTTGACCGGCACGATTCGCGTCTACGGCTGCCTCAACGGTAGATGAGCGAGAGGGAACCTCGGGCAGGAGGCCAGTACGCCCCATGTGGGCGACACCAGCCGGTTAGCGTCAGGCAGATAGGGCGGGCGACAGTGCTAGAGATCAGCGCATGGGCGAGCCTTCGGTATCACCTACAATTCGAGCTGTGCGTCTCCGACCGTGCTATCCGACCTTGGTCCAAGTTCCGCAATTCGAGGAAGTGAATATGTCACCCGCGCGGAGCGTGACAGTGGCGGGGCCCTGCGGGATGTCGTTGCTCACAATGGAAGCATCGGCGGCAGTGCTCGAACTCCACTCGTAATAGCATTCCCCTCCGGCTGTTTCACGGTATACGCCCGGGGCAAGCGTCTGACCGACGGTGTACTGGCCGTCCTCAAACTGGCTCGCCTGCACGAGTTGCGTTTGCGCCGCCAATGCGGCCTGCCCTGCTTGGAGTGACGCCTGGTCAGTAGCAAGCTTTGCTTGGTCCTGCTTCAGTTGGTCCTGCGCTTGTTGGACGGCATCTTGTCGGCTCCGGTACTGATCGATATCCGCCTGCTTTTCCGTGATCGTGGATCGAGCCGAACTCAATTGTTTGCGCAGCGAGTCGGAAACTCCCTGCTGGGCAACGCTGGTGACGATCCATCCCACGGCCACTCCCAGCACGACGATTCCGGCAAAGATTCCAAGTATCAGGAGTTTGTGTGCGGCGTAGATCCCACTTGTACGGTCAAGTAGCGTTCTTCTGGGCGCGGTGGGCGACGACACCTCAGGCGTTCCCGCTGCTTTAGAATCCGGCAGTGTCGGTTCAGTCATGCGCTGACGTTACCTCTCGGGGGCATCAGGCTGGTAGGCCCCGTATAGGCGGTACAGGCCCGGTTAGCGTCCGTTGGGCGGACCGAATCCGTTGGGACTAGGGGTGCTGTACAACACCAGACGGTCAGCCTTCTCGAGCGAGTCACGCACCGCCATCAAACGCCGCTTCGCCGGGTCCAGATCCCACAACACCAACAAGAACTTGTCGACCCCTTCCCTGTCCGTGAACCTCTGGATCCAGCCTTCGGGAGCGCCATGTCATCACGCATCAAGGGCACGTTCGCACTTACGGGTGGCATAGGACGGGATCGTGAGCGCCCGCCCAGTGCCCTGGTGGTGCGTACGGGGAGGGACGATCTCGTGATCCTGGAGCTGGAGCTGGAGCTGGATCCTGGAGTTGGAGTCGCCGGCCGAGGCGACCGCATCCTTCGTGACGGAGCCGCGGCTCGGGCACATTGAGTTCTAGGGCGGCCCGGCGTTACCCTGCCGCGTCGGCATAGCCCGCCCGCGAACGTCCGACGGGCGCCGGCCCGACGTTCCGGGTGGCGGATGCGGTGAAGAGCTGCTGTTGGAGAGACTCGATGCACATCCGCAGACATCCGGTCAGAACGCCCTGGTCGCCGAACTGCGAACCGCGGATCGCTGTCACGAGGGGCCGGTCGTTGGTGTCTAGCACCGAGCGCAATGCCGGGATGAGGAGATCCTGTAGCGATCCCAGAGTCCCTCCCAGAATGATCTCCTTGGGAGCCAGAAGCGCTGCCACGGCCGTGATGCCGGGCGCGAGCGCCCGCGCGAGGTCGTCGACGTGGCGCAAAGCGTCGGGATCGCCTCCTCGTGCCGCAGCCACCAGCGCATGGGCCGTGTCGTGTTCCGGTGCCGTGGCGTCGTCGAATCCCATTAACAGTGTGCTTGTCAGGTCGCGGAGGCCCAGCTCCCGCGCCCACATGACCTCTCCGGCGGCGCCGTCGAGGCCACGGTAGAGTTCGTTCCCGAGAATCAGTCCTAAACCGATGCGCTCGCTGTCGGCGAAGACGTAGACGAAGTCTTGCACCTCGCCGTCGCGCGACCACTTCTCTCCGACGGCGGCGAGCTTGGCGTCGTTCTCGACGCGAACCGGGCAGTCGAACAGCTGGCCAACGGCCTCGCTCAGCGAGAAACCTGTCCACTCGGGCATCGTCATTCGCAGGTCGACCGTGCCGTCGTCACGCACAACACCTGGGGTGGACACGGTCACGGCGACCACGGCGGACCGTTCGATTCCGGCGCCGTCGAGCAACCGGGTGATGCAGTCGTCGGCCAACGCGAGGCGCTCACGCCGGGCGGTGGTGATCGGCAGGGGCACGCGCAGGTCGCCCAGGATCGTGGTGGCGAGGTCGGCGACGGTGGCGTGGATCTGGCCGGCCTCCAGTTGCAATGCGACGACGCAGGCGGCGTCATACCGGAACGTGAAGGTGCGTGCGGGCCGGCCGACGGGGCGGGCATCGGGGGAGGCGGAACGGATTTCGCCCACCCACCCGTTCTCGATGAGGTCGTCGACGATCAGTTCGAGCGTCCGTCGCGAGAGCCCCGAGTGCCGTTGAAGAGCCGCCATCGTGGTCGGGCTCGTGCGATAGAGGACGCCGAGTGTCTGCGCAGCGTTGCGTTGCCGCATTTCAACGTGGTCCATGCTTTGGTCTACCCTTCGCGCCGAGGCCGATCTTACGCGAGAAAAAATAATTTTGCTATCACCGCGCATAATTGCTACTGTTCCACCACAACAGCGAAAGCGAAAGGGCTCGAGCTGAACGTGGACTTCAAAGAAGAGGGCTAAACGTGAGTGGCAAGTCAGATCAGATCGGCGTCGGAATCGTCGGCTGCGGCAACATCTCGGGCGCGTACTTCCGCGGGCTCCGGAGGTTCGACGGGCTCCGGATCGTGGGGTGTACCGATTTGGACTCTGCGCTCGCGCAGGCCGCGGGCGAGAAGTACGGCGTGACGGTCTTCGACTCCGTCGAAGCCCTCGCAGCCGCGGACGGGGTCGACATTCTCGTTAATCTCACCCCGCCCCTGGCGCACGAAAGCGTGACCCGGACGCTGATCGAGACCGGAAAGCACGTCTTCACCGAGAAGCCGCTGACCGCATCCTTCGTCAGCGCCGTGCCCCTGGTGGAACTGGCTCGGGAGCGCGGCGTCCTGTTCGGCTCCGCACCCGACACTTTCCTCGGCGCAGCGGGCCAGACGGCACGCGCCGCCGTCGATGGCGGACTCATCGGCGAGGTGATCGGAGCCAGCGCGTTCGTCACCCACAGCAGGGCCGAATTGTGGCATCCGGACCCGTCGTTCCTCTTCACCCGCGGCGGCGGGCCGGCGCTCGACATGGGCCCGTACTACATCGCCTCGCTCGTCAACCTCCTCGGTCCGCTCGCCTCGGTCTACGCGTCGGCACGAATCGGCAGCGCCGTCCGGCCGGTGTCGACACCGGACCGGCGGGTCGAGTCCATCGACGTCTCCATCCCGACCCACGCATCCGCTGTGCTGAATTTCGCCTCGGGCGCCGTCGGCACGGTCTTGATGAGCTTCGATGTGTGGGACCACGAGCTTCCGTTCATCGAGCTCTACGGAACCACGGGCACCCTGAGCGTCCCGGATCCCAACGACTACGACGGCGACGTCAGGGTCCGTCTGCACGGGGAAGCGGAGTGGCGATCGCTCCCGCCCGTCATCTCCGGCTTCACCAGCGGGGTCGCAGCCGATCAGCTTCCGCTGCGCGGCCCGGGTGTGGCCGATCTGGCGATGGCGCTGCATGAGGTGCCGCTCCGCTGCAGCGCCGACTTCGCCCTCCACGTGCTCGAGGTGCTGGATGCGATCGGCACCGGCACCGACGGTGTCACCACCCTCACGACCACGTGCGAACGCCCCGAACCGAACAAGGAGACCTGGACCGCATGACTTCATCCACGACCGCCACGACCACGCGCGCCTTCGGCGTCGACCTGATCACGTTCTTCGCACCCGAATTCTGGGAGGTCTCGACGCCGCAGGAGCTGCAGACGCTCGCGGAGGAGCAGCCGCGCCGTGTCTGGGATACCATGCTCGATGCGCTGCAGGTGGCCGGCATCGCCGAGTTCGAGATGACGTTCCCGCCCGCCGACCGCGACACCGCGATCGCCGCGTACGGATCGGTCGCCGGTTTCAAGGCCGAGCTGGACGAGCGCGGACTGTCCGTCGTCAGCGCCTACTTCGGTGACATCGAGCACGCGCCCGACGTGACCGACCCTGCCACGCGGGAGGCGATCTTCGCCGCCGCCGAGACGGAGTCGGCATTCCTCTCCGAGATCGGTGCCTCCTACCTCGTCGCGGGCCTCCCGATGCGTCGCAACAACGCGGAAGGGGACGGACTCGCTCCCGTCGACCTCGCCACCGCCCAGCCCATCGCGGGCATCGCCAACGAGGTCGGCGCCATCACCGCCCGCCACGGAATCACGCTCGCGCTCCACACCGAGAGCCACTCCGTGTTCTGGACGCCTCGGGATGTGGACCTCTTCCTCCTGCTGACCGATCCGTTTCTCGTGGCGTTCTGCCCGGACACCGGCCACATCATCCTCGGCGGTGGCGACCCCGTGCAGCTCGTGTCCCGCCACCGCGAACGGGTCGTGCTCGCGCACTGGAAGGACGCCGCAGGCGCCTTCCGCGAGAACGTCCTGGTGGACGGCGAGATCTTCAGCCGCCACCGTCCGTACTTCCGTCCCGCAGGCAAGGGGATCGTCGACTGGCCGGCGTTCGCGCAGGTCCTCGCCGAGATCGGCTACGAGGGCGGCATCCTGCTCGAGCTCGACGCAGCGTCCGACCCGGTCGGCCAGCTCGTCGAGGCCCGCGAGTTCCTCGAAGAAGCGACGAGCGGGATCCTCTAAGACCACCCACCAGGAGTGGAATCACAGCACCACAGACGACAAGGAGAACACGACGTGAACATCTCACGGAGAATCAAAGGGCAACGGAGCCGCTCCATCGCTCGACGCCTGACAGTCGGCGTCGGCATCGCCGTCGCCGCGGCGGCCGCTCTCAGCGCCTGCTCGCTCTCGCCCAGTTCGGCGGGCGGCGGCAGCAACACCCTCACCGTGGCCATCTGGAAAGGCTACGGGGCGGACCTGCCTTGGGTCGCCACCGAGTTCAAGAAGGAGACCGGCGCGACCATCAAGTTCCAGTACATCGACTCGGAGGCGAACCAGCTGCAGCTGGTGAGCAAGGCGAACGGCGCCATCGATGTCGCCCTGCCGAACATCCAGTACATCGGAACGGGCATCCAGCAGGGGATCTTTCACCCGCTCGACACGTCCAAGCTGACGAACTATCCGGACATCTACTCGCAGCTCTCCGGTCGCAAGGAGATCCGCAAGGGCAGCGATTTGTACGGCATCCCGTGGACGTGGGGCAGCACCGGTCTCTTCTACGACAGTTCGAAGGTCACTCCGACCCCCGACTCCCTGAGTGTGCTGTGGGATCCGAAGTACAAAGGGCAGATTGCGCTGATCGACGACCCTACGGTGCTCGTGCCGATCACTGCGCTGTACCTAGGTGAGGACCCGCAGAACCCGGACATGGCCAAGGTCACGCCGGCGCTGCAGAAGCTGAAGGACAACGCCAAGCTCACGTACTCGTCGACGGACGACCTCGCCAAGGCCATCGCCAGCGGCTCGGTCGTCGCGGGCATCGGCAACTCCGACGGCGTCGGCGGTCTGATCGCCGGTCACGTCACCGGGGCGACCAACTTCAAGTACGAGATCGCCAAGGAAGGCGCGGTCGGCTGGATCGACAACTGGGCGATCTCGGCGAAGACGAAGAACTTGGATCTCGCCTACAAGTGGTTGAACTACATGACAAGCAAGCAGTTCCTGGGCACGTGGACGGACGACCCGGCCGATGCTTCGCCGGCCCCGGCGAACAAGAAGGTCGTCGCCAGCCTGAAGTCCACGACGCTGGACCGGCTGCAGGCGAATCCAAACAAGATCTCGAGCCTCGCCCTGCAGTTGCCTGAGCCCGCCGCGCGGCTTCAGTCGTGGGTCGATGCCTGGACGCAGGTGAAGGCCGGCTCCTGATGACGACCGCCCCTCTCTCCCTGGCCCGTCGTCCGCGACGGCGGGCCAGGGGGGCCCTGGGCACGGGTTTCCTGCTCACTCCTGGCGGCCTGCTGCTGGTTCTGTTCGCGGCGTTGCCGTTGTGTGCGCTGTTGTTCATCGGGTTCACGACGGATGCGGGCAGTTTCAGCTTCGCGAACTTCGCTCAGTTCTTCGGCACATCCGCGTACATGTCGCTGTTGGGGCGGACGCTGCTGATCGCGTTCTGTGTGACCGTGCTGAGTATCGCGCTGGGTTGGCCGGCGGCGTGGGCTTTGGCCCGGTACACGAGCCCGAAGGTGAAGCCGTTGATCCTGGGGTTTGTGATCATCCCGTATATCACCTCGCAGTTGCTGCTGATTTATGGGTTCGTGAGTCTGGTGCAGGCGGGCGGGCCGGTGATGTCGTTGCTGTCGGCGGTCGGGCTGGCGAGTCCGCAGGCGTCGATCATGTACACGCCGGCGGCGAATGTGCTGATGCTGGTGCAGGAGAGCATCCCGACGGCGATCCTGGTGATGTATTCGGCGTCGGAGCAGATCAACGGGTCTGTGCTGGAGGCGTCGCGGACGCTGGGTGCGAGCAAGGGTTTCGTGTTCACGAGGGTGATCTGGCCGTTGTGCTCGGCGATGATCGCGGTGAACTTCGCGCTGACGTTCGTGCAGACTGTGGGCGCGTTCGCGGAGCCGGCGATCCTAGGAGGCCCGAACGGGCAGATGCTCGGCAACACGATCTCCACGCAGCTCTCGGCGGGCGTGCATCAAGCGTTCGCGGTGGCGATGTCGCTGGTGCTGCTGGTGGCGAGCCTCGCGGTCGTCGGTGCGGTGGCGGGGCTGCTCGCCTGGTCGCGTTCGGCGCTCTCCGGCGTCTCGCGATCGTCGCGTCCGAAGGCGGAGTCGGTGGTCGCGCAGACGCGGCTGGCCGAAGACGCCCTGTCCACGCAAGGAGTGCTCCGATGAAGACTGCGGTCCTTCCCCGGCTGATGAAGATCTGGCTCTACGTCATTCTGGTCGTCCTCGCGCTCCCCTTGCTCAGCATGATGGTGCTCAGCCTGAACGTGTCCCGGTACGGGACGTTCCCGTTCCAGTTCACCTTCGACTGGTATGCGAGTCTCGCCGGGGACGGGGCGCTGCTGGATGCGCTGGGCACGAGCCTGAACCTGGCGACGCAGGCGACGATCTTCGCCGTGATCGTCGGCACGTTGATCTCGCTCGGCATGGCCCGCAGCAAGACGTATATCACCCTGCCGATCAACGGGTTGCTGCTGGCGTTGCTGACCGTGCCCGCGCTGATCCTCGCGGCCGGGTTCGTGATCGTGTTCGCCTGGTTCGGACTGGGTTCCAGTTCGACCGGGCTGATCCTGGCCTCGATCGTGACCTCGCTGCCGTTCGTGGTCCTGATCGTCTCCGGGCGGCTTCGGGATCTGAACCCGAACTACGCGGAAGCAGCCCATTCGCTTGGCGCAGGCCCGGTGCGGGTGTTCCTGACGGTCACGATGCCGTTGATCGGGCCGTCGATCATCGCCGGGGCGATGCTGGCGTTCGTGATCACGTTCAACAACTTCGCGATCCAGCTGTTCCTCGCCCCGATCGGGATCTCCACCCTGCCGGTGCAGATCTACTCGATGGTCCGGCTGGGTGTGACCCCGGATGTGGATGCGCTGGCGACGATCATCATCCTGACCACGGTGGTGCTGGTGCTTGTCCTCAACTGGCTCTCCGGCAACGCCGCCAAGCTTTTCACCCCTGCGAACAAAGGAAACTGATGGCTGAGCTCATCATCGAAGGCGTGTCCAAGACCTTCTCCGGCACGCAAGTCCTTCACCCGTTGGACCTGACCGTCGGCGACGGCCGGTTCTGTGCGATGCTCGGCTCCTCCGGCTCGGGCAAGTCCACCCTGCTCCGGATCATCGCGGGCCTGGAAGAACCCGACGGCGGGTCCATCCG
>DASYGJ010000181.1:0-7488 GCA_035999915.1 Leifsonia sp. | reverse complement strand
CCGAGACCTTCGATCAGGGCGTCACGCAGTGCAGCCTCGATAGTCTCGTGGTTCCACTCGGACTCGCGGACGAGTTCCAGCGCCCCGAGCGAAGCGGCAAGCACCTCGCCGGCGTTCTCGGGCAGGGATGCGCGCGCGTCGTCCTCGACGACCAGTGAGCCCGCATCCGTGAACAGGAATCCGAGCATCCCCGGGGTCTCCCCCAGCAACTGCACCCGCTCCTGCACGAGCGGCGCGGCCTCGGCGAGGACCGCGTGCTGAGTGTCCGTCAAGGGCTCGGTGAGCACACCCGCCGCCACCAGGTACGGCACGGTTCGCTCCGCGAAGTCGTGGGTCTCGAGCATCCGGATGTGGTCGCCGTTGATCGACTCGGCCTTCTTCAGGTCGAACCGGGCCGGGTTGGGGTTCACGTCGATCACGTCGAATGCGGCGACCATCTCGTCGATCGAGAAGACGTCGCGGTCGTGCGTCAGCGACCAGCCGAGCAGGGCGAGGTAGTTCACCAGGCCCTCCGGAATGAACCCGCGGTCGCGGTGGTGGAACAGGTTCGACTCGGGGTCGCGTTTGGAGAGCTTCTTGTTGCCGTCCCCCATCACGTATGGGAGGTGGCCGAACCGCGGAACGAAGGTGGTGATCCCGGCCTCGATCAGCGCGTGGTAGAGCGCGATCTGCCGCGGCGTCGAGGAGAGGAGGTCCTCGCCGCGCAGCACGTGGGTGATCCCCATCAGCGCGTCGTCGACGGGATTCACGAACGGGTAGAGCGGATGCCCGTTGGGCCGCACCACGACGAAGTCGCTGAACGAGCCCGCCGGGAAGGTGATCTCGCCGCGCACCAGGTCGTCGAAGCTGAGGTCGGTGTCGGGCACGCGAAGGCGCAGCGCCGGCTGACGGCCCTCGGCACGATAGGTGACCTTCTGCTCGTCGGTGAGGTCGCGCTCGAAGTTGTCGTAGCCGAGTTTCGGGTCGCGGCCGAGTGAGACGTTGCGCGCTTCGATCTCTTCGCCGGTGGCGAAGCTTTCGTAGATGTGGCCGGACGCCTTCAACTTCTCGATGACCTCGGCGTAGACGTCGTAGCGCTGTGACTGCCGGTAGGGTCCGTGCGGTCCGCCGACGTTCACGCCCTCATCCCAGTCGAGCTTCAGCCAGGTGAGGCCGTCGATGATCTGACCGAAGCTCTCCTCGCTGTCGCGTGCCGCATCCGTGTCTTCGATGCGGAAGACGAGTTTGCCGCCCGTGTGCCGGGCGTACGCCCAGTTGAAGAGGGCGGTGCGGATCAGGCCGACGTGAGGCGTGCCTGTCGGCGAAGGGCAGAAGCGGACGCGGACGTCGCCGCCGGTGGCCGTGGAGAAGGGGTGCGTGGTCTCAGACATACGCCCCCAATCCTACTTGGCGGCGCGCACCGGATTCACGAGCGAGCCGACGCCCTCGATCTCCACCTCGACCGTGTCTCCGGCTTTGATCGGCCCGACGCCCGCCGGTGTTCCGGTGAGGATCACATCCCCGGGCAGCAGCGTGAAGACACTGGACGCATAGGCCACGATCGACGGGATGTCGTGCACCATGTCGCTGATCTTGCCGTCCTGTTTGAGCTCGCCGTTGACGCGGGTTCGCACGTACGCATCCGGCTTCAGCTCCGTCTCGATCACGGGTCCGAGCGGGCAGAACGTGTCGAAGCCTTTGGCACGGGTCCACTGGCCGTCGGTCTTTTGCAGATCGCGGGCGGTCACGTCGTTGGCGACGGTGTACCCGAAGATGTAGTCGTGCGCATCCTCGGCTGCCACATTCTTGGCGATCTTCCCGATAACCACAGCAAGCTCGCCCTCGTACTCGACGTGCTGGGACTGCGCGGGTATCACGATCGCGTCGCCCAGACCGATCACGGACGTGTTCGGTTTGAGGAAGAGCAACGGCTCTTCCGGCGCTTCGCTGTCCATCTCGGCAGCATGGTCCCGGTAGTTCTTGCCCACCGCGACAACTTTGGAGCGCGGGATGACCGGCGCCAGCAGAGCGCCCACCTTGCCGAGCGGAACGCGCTCGCCGGTGGTGTCGAATCCGGCGAACATCGGGTCGCCCGCGAGGATGACGAGAGCGTCCTCGTCGACGATTCCGTAGTCGATGGCGCCGTCGTGGCTGAACCGTGCGATTTTCACGCTTCCGAGCCTAGGTCATCCCCGAGCGCGGTCACGATCCTCTGCACGGCCGGGGTCGGGATGCCGTGGGCGCGGCCGACTCGAATGAGCGCCCCGCCGATCGCGTCCAGCTCGTTCCGGGAGCCGGCCGCCATGTCCGCCTGGAGGGACGACCGCATACCCGACGGAACCGAGTGGAGCGCCGCAGACAGCGCCTCCGCAGTGACCAGAGCGTTCTCGGCCGTCGCCAGTGCGGCGACCTCGCCGATCACCTCCTCCGCGAGAACGGGATCGGCGGCGATGGCCTCACCGATCGGCTTGGCCTGGAACGAGGTCACCAGCGCGAACACCGAGAGGAACCGGAACTTCGCCCAGAGAACCTCCGCCTCGGTGCCGCCGACTCTCACACTGGGGTTCGCGCTGTCCAGCGCCGCGACCGAAGCGAATCCAGAGGCGCTAGCGGGCGCCGAGACCCGGACGAAGGGGCTACGGTGCTCGATCACGGCCGGGGCGACCCGCAACGCTTCGACGGCGATCGTGGCCCCGACAACCGGTATGCCGGGCAATGCCTCGCGCAATGGCGTCATGTGCTCGATGCCGTTGAGGAGCGACAGCACCTCGATCGGCTCGGCGGCGGCGAGCTGGGCCAGCACGTCCTCGAGCCCGTACGATTTCGTCGCCACGATCACGCTCGCTCCGCGCGGGATCTCGGTGCTCACACGTACCCGCTCGATGTGATCGCCGAACTGCAAGCTCCGCACCTCGAGACCGTGCGAGCGGATCGCCTCGACGGTCGCCGGCCGGCCGACCGCGACGACGTCGGCGCCGGAGCGGTGCAGCAGCCAGGCGACCAGTCCGCCGACGGCACCCGGTCCGACGACAGCGAGGGGAGGATGTTGGATCGTCATACTCAGAGCCTAGGCTCGTGCCTCGGCCAGGGACCACTCCGTCGCGTCGAGAGCGAGTAGCGCGGATGCCGTCGTAGCGATCGCCGGCACCTGGTCTGCTCCCGTCGCGCCGACGAGGTTGATCGTGCGATGGTCGTGATTGGCCGTCGGGCGCACGACGACCCCCGGGTTGCGCCCGGCCGATCCGAGCGCGAGCGACGGGACGAGCGCAACCCCCACACCTTCGGCGACCATGCTGACGACCGCGACGAAGTTGTCCGTCTCGTAGGCGATCCGGGGCACGAAGTCGCGCGCATCCGTCAGCTCGAGCAGATGGCCGCGGCAGCGCGGGCAGCCGGCGATCCAAGACTCGCCGGCCAACTCGGCGAGGTCGATGGAATCCGCGGCCGCGAGCGGATGCCCGGCCGGTAGCACCAGCAGCATCTCGTCGCGCCACACCGGGATGACCGCCAGCCCTCTCGCGCTCTCCCGGTGCGGGTCCACGCGATCCCCCGGGTAACTGAACGTGATCGCAAGATCGGCGCTCTGTGCGCGGACCGCTGCGACCGCCTCGGGCGGCTCGGCCTCGAGGTAGGTGATGCGGACTCCCGGATGCGCGGCTCCCATCGTGCCGAGAAGTCGCGGAACCAAGGTGGACGAGGCAGAGGGGAAGGCGGCCAGCCGCACTCGGCCCGAGCGGAGTCCCTGCAGATCGGCCAACTCACCGGCGGCCGCGTCGAGCGCGGTCGTGACCGTGCTCGCGTGGCGCGCGAGCACGCGACCCGCCTCCGTGAGCCGAACGCTGCGTCCGACCCGTGCGACGAGCGGCATACCCAGCCTGGCCTCCAGTCGCTTGAGGTGCTGGCTGATCGCGGGCTGACTGTAGCCGAGCGACTCCGCGGCGCGGGTGATCGAGCCGTGGTCGGCTACCGCCCGCACCACGCGGAGCGCGTGAGAGTCGAGGTCGAGGCGGGCGGGGTCGAGCGTGGTGTCGAGCGTGTCGTCGTTGCTCATTTCAGAATCATAACCTGACGCAATGATTTGGATAGATTACCTGTGCTGGTCGAATGCATGAAGATCCGTCACGCTGGGGGGATGCTCACCACCATCCAGCCGGCGCACCCGCTCGAAGCGGCGCGCAGCGAGTTCGCCGCACCGGCCGGCTATCTCGCCGCGTGCACTCAAGGATTGCCGTTGCGCGCAACGCTGGCGGCCTCCCGCGCTGAACTGGACGCGTGGGAGCATGGCACGGCCACTCCCGCGGTCTATGGCGAAGCCGTCGAGCGAGCCCGTTCGGCCTACGCGCGCATCGTGAACGTGCCGTCATCGCAGATCGCGATCGGGTCGCAGGTCTCCGTGCAGGTCGGCCTCGTGGCGGCCAGCGTCCCCGACGGTGCGGAGATCGTCTGCGTCGACGGCGACTTCTCGTCGATGGTCTACCCGTTCCTGGCCCAATCGCATCGCGGCGTGACCGTGGTGCATGCGCCGCTCGAGCGTCTGTCCGAAGCGATCGGACCGCGCACCTGGCTCGTTGCCTTCTCGCTGGTGCAGTCGGCGACCGGCGCGCTGGCCGACGCTGAGTCGATCCTCGTAGCCGCGGGCCGGCATGGCGCCCGAACACTCGCCGACCTCACCCAGGCCGCGGGCTGGCTGCCCGTCGACGCGTCGCTGTTCGACCTCACCGTCTGCCACGCCTACAAGTGGTTGTGCGCCCCGCGCGGTTCGGCCTTCCTCACCGTGGGCGAACGGATGCTCGACGAACTTCACCCTGTGCAGGCCGGCTGGTTCGCGGGCGACGACGTGTGGGGATCCTGCTATGGCCCGGGCATCCACCTCGCTGCGGATGCGCGCCGATTCGACGTCTCCCCCGCCTGGCCGGTGTGGCCGGGCACCGCAGCTGCACTCGAATTCTTCGCAACGCTGGACATCGCGGCCGTGCGCGACCACGCGGTCGGACTCGGCGACGAACTGTGCGCCCGCCTCGGCATCCCCGCGCTCGGACAGGCCATCGTGACTTGGCCCGACGAGGACGGAACCGACCTGGCGGCGCTCACCAGGGCCGGTATCCGCGCGTCCGGCCGAGCTGGGCGAGCGCGCGTCGCGTTCCACGTGTGGAACACGCGCACCGATGTCGACTTCCTCGTGACCGCCTTGCCCGCACGGCGTCGCGTCGGCTGACGCGACGTCAGACGTCGAGTCGGGTCAGCCAGTTGTGACGGTCCGGGATGCGGCCGTACTGGATGTCGGTGAGCTCCTGGCGCAGCGACATGGTCAGCTCGCCGGGAGGAGCCGTGATGTCGCCGACCGTGAACGTGTCCGACTTGAGCTCGCCGATCGGCGTGATCACGGCGGCCGTGCCGCACGCGAACACCTCGACGATGTCGCCGGTCTCGACGCCGGTGCGCCACTCGTCGATCGTGACCCGGCGGCGCTCCACGCTGTGCCCGCGGTCGCGCGCCAACTGCAGCACCGAGTCCAGCGTGATGCCTTCGAGGATGCTGTCCGACTCCGGGGTCACGATCGCACCGTCTTTGTAGACCAGCACCACGTTCATCCCGCCGAGCTCCTCGAGGTACTTGCCTTCGACCGAGTCGAGGAACAGCACCTGCGCGCAACCGTGCTGCGCGGCTTCGGCCTGCGGGAGCAGGCTCGACGCGTAGTTTCCTCCGGTCTTCGCCGCACCCGTACCGCCTTTGCCGGCACGAGACCAGTGATCGGACAGCCAGATCGACACGGGGGCGACACCACCGCTGAAGTACGCTCCGGCGGGGCTCGCGATGAGGTAGTAGGCCACCTTGTTCGCGGGGCGCACGCCGAGGAACGCCTCTTTGGCGAACATGAACGGCCGCAGGTAAAGGCTGGTCTCGGGTGCCGACGGAACCCACACCCCGTCGTACTTGACGAGCTGCTTCAGCGAGTCGAGAAAGTACTCGACCGGCAGTTCGGGAAGGGCCAGGCGGTACGCCGACCGCTGCATGCGGGCGGCGTTCGCCTCGGGGCGGAAAGTCCAGATGGACCCGTCTTCGTGGCGGTAGGCCTTGAGCCCCTCGAAAACCTCCTGCGCGTAGTGCAGCACCGCGGCCGACGGCTCGAGCGTGATCGGACCGTACGGCGAGACGCGGGGACGGTGCCAGCCGCCCTTGGCCGACCAGCAGATGTCGACCATGTGGTCGGTGAAATAGTTGCCGAACCCGGGATGCGCGAGAATCTCCTCGCGTTCCGCGTCGCTGCGCGCCGCGTCGTTGCGGGTCACGGCGAACTGCAGGCCGCTGGTCTCGCTGGGTCCGTCGGTGAGGGTGATGCTGGTGGAGGTCATGTGAGTCCTTTGCGCTGCACTCATTCAGAGCTGGGTTGAACTAATTCTGCGCCACCAGAGCTGCGATCGCGTCGCCGATTTCGGCGGTGGTGCGGGATGCGCTGCCTTGCTGGGCGGTACGAGTGGCCAGATCGGCCGTGACCGCGCGTTCCACTCGTTCGGCGAGCTCCACGCTGCCGAGATGACGGAGCAGGAGCGCCACGGAGAGGATCGCGGCGGTGGGGTCGGCCTTCTGCTGGCCTGCGATGTCGGGGGCCGATCCGTGAACCGGCTCGAACATGCTGGGGAATTCGCCCGCGGGGTTGATGTTGCCGCTGGCCGCCAGTCCGATGCCACCGCTGATTGCGGCCGCGAGATCGGTGAGAATGTCGCCGAAGAGGTTGTCCGTGACGATGACATCGAATCTAGCAGGATTCGTGACGAGGAAGATCGTGGCGGCATCCACGTGCAGATAGTCGACCACGACGGAAGGATGCTCGGCGGCCACCGCATCCACGATCCGCTTCCAGAGGCCTCCGGCGAAGGTAAGCACGTTGGTCTTGTGCACGAGTGTCAACTTCTTGCGCCGTGCCTCCGCCTGTTCGAAGGCATAGCGGACGACCCGATCGACTCCGTAGGCGGTGTTCACCGACACCTCGTTGGCGATCTCGTTGGGTGTGCCCTGCCGGATCACGCCGCCATTTCCGACGTACGGCCCCTCCGTCCCTTCACGCACCACGACGAAGTCGACCTCGCCCGGTTCGGCGAGCGGGCTCGCGATACCGGGGAACAGGGTCGTCGGGCGCAAGTTCACGTAGTGGTCGAGCGAGAAGCGCAGCTTCAGCAGAAGGCCGCGCTCGATGTTCGCATCCTTCAGCCGCGGGTCGCCCGGACGGCCGCCGACGGCGCCGAGCAGAACGGCGTCGTGCCCCTTGATCGACTCGAGGTCGGCCTCGGTGAGCACGTCTCCGGTCGCAAGAAACCGGTCGGCGCCGAGCGAGAACGCAGTCTTCTCGAAGCTCAGGTCGCTCGCTGCCGTGACGGCGTCGAGAACCTTGACCGCCTCGGCGACCACCTCCGGCCCGATTCCGTCTCCCGGGATGACAGCGAGTCTGATCGTCTGAGGCATGGCACTCCTGCGGTTCTGGGTTGTCTTACGCTCAACCCTACCGGCGTG
>DASYGJ010000090.1:0-6881 GCA_035999915.1 Leifsonia sp. | reverse complement strand
CGGGTGCCACGGACGTCGACATGCAGTTCGGTGCCGGGGCGCGCGAACGGCGGCGCGACGTAGGCCATCGCGATCGGAACACCGATGGTCGGCGAGAGGGCGCCGGAGGTGACGACCCCCACAGCCTCGTCGGAGCCGGTCGCGCCGTCCGTCGCGTACACCGAATAGCCGGCACGAGCGGCGCGCTTGCCCTGACCCATCAATCCGACAAGGACAGGCGCAGCGGCATCCGGGCCGAGCTCGCTCGCGTTACGTCCGACGAAATCCGTGTCCTTGGCGAGATTGACGACGCGACCGAGGCCGGCCTGAGCGGGGTACGTCTCGGTGTTCAGCTCGTGTCCGTAGAGCGGCATGCCCGCCTCCAGCCGCAGGGTGTCGCGGCTGGCGAGGCCGGCGGGCACCAAGCCCTGCTCCGCGCCCGCCTCGAGCAGGGCATCCCACAGCGTCTTCGCATAGTCGGGAGCCGCGTACAGCTCGAAGCCGTCTTCTCCGGTGTACCCGGTGCGGGCGATGAGCACAGGATGCGACTGGAACAGTGCCGGCAACGACCAGTAGTACTTGAGGCCGCCGACGCGCTCGCCGAAGTCGTCGCCGTCGTTGTGGCCGCCCTCGACCGCGAACCCCTCGGTCGCGAGCAGGATCGACAGGCTTGCGGGACCCTGCACCGCGATCAGGGCGACTTCATCGCTCTCATCGAACACCTCCGTGTCGAACGGAGCGGTGCGGTCCCGCAGCTCTTCGACGACCTCGTGCCGGTTGCCCGCGTTCGCCACCACCATGTACCGGTCGGCGCCCGTGCGGTACACGACGAGATCGTCGATGATCCCACCCGACCGGGAGAGGAGCAGGCTGTACTTCGCCTGTTCCTCGGCGATGGCGGAGAGCTTTCCGGCGAGCGCGTAGTCGAGCGCCTGGGCCGCCTCCGGCCCGATCACCAGGATCTCGGCCATGTGCGAAAGGTCGAACAGTCCGGCCGCTGTGCGCACCGCATGGTGTTCGGCCAGGTCGCTCGAGTAGCGCACCGGCATCTGCCAGCCGGCGAAATCGGTGAAGGAGGCACCCGCCGCCAGATGGGCGTCGTGCAATGGCGAGAAGCGTTCCGGGTGTTGCAAGGTCATGAGTTCTCCGGTTCCGCCGGCCGCGGCCGGGAGTTGAGCGCGCCGAACGGCACGTGAGAACTCCCCCTCTGTCATCCGGCCTGAGAGTTTCACCGCGCAGGACGCACGGCTTTCACCTTGGGCGAGGGAGACGATGATGTCGTCGCCCTGCTTTTCAGAGTGGCCAGTTCGATGCGGTACGGATACCTGAGAGATTGTCGGGGAGGATTGCTCCTTCGGTGCCGGTTGCGCACGCTTTTGCGCTCCGGCTCTCCCGCATCGACCTCGGTGGCCCAGTGTTCAGTTGCACTCGATGTTCGGTTGAAGCATATCGGACGGATCCCAGAAATCTTCACCGGGTCGTGGGCCGGTTTGGAGTTCTGGTCGCATTGACACTAAGATGGCATGAACTTAGAGTCAGCATGACTCTTACACCGGACGGAGCGGCGGATGTCGTCGAACGAGCAGACCAAGCAGCGCGTCAGCGCCGTGCTGGCCGTGTCGACCGTCATCTTCGCGCTGCGCAAAGACGAGGCGACCGGTGACCTGGCGACGCTCTGGCTGCCACTGGTGCGGCGCATCCGGGAGCCGTTCGAAGGATGCTGGGCCCTCCCCGGCGGGCCGCTGCACCCCGACGAGGATCTGGCGTTCGCCGCCGCACGGACCCTGCGGGAGACGACCCGTCTGACCCCTCGCTATCTCGAACAGCTGTACGCGTTCGGCGACGTCACGAGATCGACGGCGGCCGAGCGCGTTGTCTCGATCGTGTACTGGGCGCTTGTTCGCACCGAAGAGGCCGCGCTCGCGAGTGTGGGCGAGAACGTGCGCTGGTTCGCGGCCGACGATCTTCCCCCGCTGGCGTTCGACCACAACCTCATCGTCGAATACGCCCTGTGGCGCCTCCGCACCAAGATGGAGTACAGCCGGATCGCGCACGCCTTCCTCGGCGAGACCTTCACGCTCGCCCAGTTGCGCGAGGTGCATGAGGCCGTTCTCGGCCGGCCGCTCGATCCCGCCAACTTCCGCCGCACGATCGAGGGCTCCGGCGCCGTCGTGGGCACCGACCAATACCTCACCGGAACACGGCACCGTCCGCCGCGGCTCTACCGGTACAACGACTCCATCGACCTCGCCGATCAGGGGCCTCTCCCCCGTCAGCAGCATCCGTTCGAGAGAAGAAGAGAAGAATGAGCATCACCGCATCGGTCGACACCACCATCCAGCTCATCGCGCGCGGTGAACTCGACGGCGAGACCTGCACCCCCGACCTCGTCGACAGCCCGTGGGTGTTCGACCTGCAGGAACTGTCCTACGGGCCGGGCGCCTCGATGGCCGACCCGATCCCGGCGGACACGCCGCGTCAGGGCGAGCTGCCGGAGGAGTACCGCACCGCTGGCAAAGAGGAATTGCACGACCGCATCCTGGCTGCCAAGGCCACCCTCGGCGACCGGGTGGTGACCCTCGGGCACTTCTATCAGCGAGACGAGGTCGTGCAATACGCCGATTTCGTCGGAGACTCGTTCCAGCTGGCGAACGCGGCCAAAGCCAAGCCTCAAGCCGAGGCGATCGTGTTCTGCGGCGTGCACTTCATGGCAGAGACCGCCGACATCATCTCGCGTCCCGAGCAGGCGGTGATCCTGCCCAACCTGGCGGCCGGATGCTCGATGGCCGACATGGCCGACATCGACTCGGTCACCGAGTGCTGGGAGCAGCTGGAAGAGCTCTACGGTACCGAACCGGATGCCGACGGACGCGTTCCCGTCATCCCCGTCACATACATGAACTCGTCGGCCGCGCTCAAGGGGTTCTGCGGCGAGCACGGCGGAATCGTGTGCACCTCCTCGAACGCCGAAACCGTTTTGAAGTGGGCTTTCGAGCGCGGACAGCGCGTGCTTTTCTTCCCCGACCAGCACCTCGGACGCAACACGGCCAAAGCGATGGGAATCCCCGTCGAGCAGATGCCCCTCTGGAACCCGCGCAAGGCGTTCGGCGGCAACGCAGCCGACGCGCTGACGGATGCGCGCGTCATCCTCTGGCACGGGTTCTGCTCGGTGCACAAGCGCTTCACGGTCGATCAGATCGAGCAGGCGCGCGCCCAGTACCCCGACGTGCGCGTGATCGTGCACCCGGAGTGCCCGATGCCGGTCGTGGACGCAGCCGACGAGTACGGCTCCACCGACTACATCGTCAAGGCGATCCAGGCGGCGCCCGCCGGCTCGACTTTCGCGATCGGCACCGAGATCAACCTGGTGCAAAGGCTCGCGGCGGAGTACCCGCAGCACACCATCTTCTGCCTGGACTCGGTGGTGTGCCCCTGCTCGACCATGTACCGCATCCACCCCGGCTACCTCGCCTGGGTGCTCGAGGGCCTGGTGCGCGGCGACGTGCTCAACCGCATCACCGTCGCACCCGACGTCGCCGAGCCGGCGCGCGTCGCGCTCGAGCGGATGCTCGCGGCACGGCCCGACACGACGATGGCGGCCTGACATGGCCCGCGTGGTGGTGGTCGGCAGCGGCGTTGCCGGGCTCATCGCCGCCCTCGAAGCAAGTCGCAGCCACGAGGTAACAGTGGTGACCAAGTCCGAGCTCTCCGAGAGCAACACCGCTTACGCCCAGGGCGGCATCGCCGCCGCGGTTTTCGCCGACGACAGTGTCGAGTCCCACATCGCTGACACTTTTCGCGCGGGCGCGGGGCTGAATGTGCGGGAGGCCGTGGAGGTGCTCTGCGCGGAGGGGCCGGAGCGCATCCGTGACCTCATCGCGTTCGGCGTGGCCTTCGACCGATCGGGCGGCGAGTTGGCGCGCGGCCTCGAAGCGGCGCACTCGCACGCGCGAGTGCTGCACGCGGGTGGGGATGCGACCGGCGCCGAGATCGAGCGGGCCCTGGTTCGCGCCGTGCGGGTTTCGGCGGCACGGATCGTGGAGCACGCCTTTCTGACCGAGATCCTCGTCGACCAAGGAGCCGTGCGCGGGATCGAGGTACTGCTGGCCGATGGGACGCTCGATGAGCGTCCGGCGGATGCGGTGATCCTGGCCAGCGGAGGCGCCGGGCAGTTGTACTCGCACACGACCAATCCGGCAGTGACGACCGGGGACGGCGTCGCGGCGGCCTGGCGCGCGGGAGCAGCCCTGGCCGATCTTGAGTTCTACCAGTTCCATCCCACCGCGCTCGCGATCCCGGGCTCGTTCCTGGTGTCGGAGGCGGTGCGCGGCGAAGGGGCTGTGCTGCGCAACGCCGCGGGCGAGCGGTTCATGTTGGACGTGCATCCCGACGCGGAGCTCGCGCCACGTGATGTCGTCGCCCGCGGGATCGCGGTGGAGATGGCCGCGCAGAGCGGCGCCCCCGTGCTGTTGGATGCGACGGCGCTCGGAGCGGAGTTTCTCGCGCGGCGGTTTCCGACCATCGACGCGGCGTGCCGGGCGGCCGGGCTCGACTGGGCCCTCACGCCCGTTCCGGTGACCCCGGCCGCGCACTACTGGATGGGTGGGGTCGCCACCGACACGCGCGGTCGCACCACCGTTCCGGGGCTGTACGCCGTCGGCGAGGTGGCCTGCACCGGCGCCCACGGTGCCAACCGTCTCGCTTCCAACTCGTTGCTCGAGAGCGTCGTCTTCGCCCACCGGGCCGCAGAGGACCTTGCCGGCGGAGTACCGGCCGCCTGGGAGTGGGAACGGCCGGAGTGGCTGGCCGGCGATGCCGGGGAGCGCCACACCGTCGAGGAGCGGCCCGACGCCTCCGTGGTCTCTCGGGATGCCCTGCGTACACTCCTGTGGTCCGCCGTCGGGGTGCACCGCACGCGCGAGACGCTGGCGGCGGCCGAAACCGCCCTCGCAAGCTGGCGTCGAGCAGACGGAGCGTCTCCGTCCCGCAGCGAGCGGGAGGACGGCAACCTCCTCGACCTCGCCCGGCTGATCGTCTCCTCGGCGCTCGCACGCGAGGAGTCGCGCGGCGCGCACTTCCGTTCCGACTTCCCCTTCCCGAAAGACGGAACACCGCGGCACTCGGTACGCGTCTCCGTCGACCACAGCGAGGTGACCGTTCCATGCTGACCGACCAGACCATTGAGACCGTCGTACGGGCGGCGCTGCTCGAGGATGCGCCGTGGGGCGATCTGACCTCGCAACTCCTCATTCCCGAATCGGCCGTCGCCGGCGCCCGGCTGTCGGCACGCGAGGCTGGAACGTTCTCCGGCGGCGCGGTCTTCACCGCGGCGATGAAGCTCACCGACCCGGCCATCGAGGTCGACCTGCTGGTCTCCGACGGTGCCGCGTTCGAGGCGGGCGACACGCTCGCGACCGTGACCGGTCCTGCCCGCTCGGTGCTGCAGGCCGAGCGTGTCGCCCTCAATCTCGTCCAGCGGATGAGCGGCATCGCGACGCTCACCGCCGCATACGTCGCCCAGGTCGCCCACACCTCCGCGCGCATCGTCGACACCCGCAAGACCACTCCAGGCCTTCGCGCCTTCGAACGGCACGCGGTCCGCTCCGGCGGCGGACACAACCATCGGTTCTCGCTCTCCGACGCGGTGATGGCGAAGGACAACCACCTCGCGGTGCTCACGGCTCAGTCGGGCCTGAGTGTGACGGATGCGCTGCTCGCGGTGCGCGCCCAGCTCTCGCACACCACACATCTCGAAGTCGAGGTGGACCGGATCGACCAGATCGGCCCGGTGCTCGAGGCAGGGGTCGACACGATCATGCTCGACAACTTCACCGTCGACGACCTGCGCGAAGGCGTCGCCCTGATCGCCGGCCGCGCCATCGTGGAGGCGAGTGGCAACGTGAACCTGTCGACGGTGCGCGCCATCGCCGAATCCGGCGTCGACGTCATCTCGGTCGGCGCAGTGACCCATAGCGTGCGATCACTGGACCTCGGGCTCGACGTCATCGTCGAGGCGTCTGCCGCCGCTGCAACGCCGGTCGGCGCCACGGAGCCGTCCGCGCCGTGATGTATCTGGACGCGGCGGCGACCTCGGCGGTGCGCCGTGAGGTCCTCGAAGCGATGTGGCCTTACCTCACCGGTGACTTCGGCAACCCGTCGAGCCATCACACGGTGGGTGAGTCGGCGGCAAGGGCGCTGGCGGACGCGCGAGCATCCGTGGCCGGCTGGCTCGGTTGCCGCGCCGCGGAGGTGACGTTCACGTCGGGCGGCACCGAGGCGGACAATCTGGCGATCAAAGGGATCGCACTGGCGAACCCCCGCGGGCGGCACATCGTCACCACTCCGATCGAACACGAGGCCGTGCTCGAGTCGGTCGACTACCTGGTTCGGCTGCACGGCTTCGACGTGTCCTTCCTGCCCGTCGGCCGCGACGGACTGGTCTCCCCCGCCGACCTGAGCGCCTCGCTGCGAGAAGACACCACCCTGGTGAGCGTGATGCTGGCCAACAACGAAGTGGGTACGATTCAGCCGATCGCTGCACTCGCGGAGGTTGCACACGCCAGAGGCGTCCCTCTGCATACGGATGCGGTACAGGCGGCCGGGTGGCTCGACCTCGACGTGCGAGCCCTCGGGGTGGACGCGCTCAGCGTTTCGGGGCACAAGATCGGAGCGCCGAAGGGTGTGGGGGCGCTGTATTCGCGGGGGCGCATCCCGCTGGAGCCGGTGATCCACGGTGGCGGCCAGGAGCGCGGGCGACGCTCGGGCACCGAGAATGTCGCCGGCGCTGTGGCGCTCGCGACCGCTGCCCGGCTGGCGGTCGCCGACCGAGCCGAGAACGCTCGGCGGGCAGTGGAAGCACGGGACGCGTTCATTTCCGCTGTGCTGGCCGCGGTACCGGATGC
>DASYGJ010000036.1:0-4928 GCA_035999915.1 Leifsonia sp. | reverse complement strand
GGCTCGGTGTCGGGGATGGGGCTGGCGTCGCGGCCGCGGAGGTCGGGGTGGACACGCCAGGCTAGAGCAGGAACGATGAATCCGACGAGCGCGAAGACTCCCGCGACGTAGAACGCGCCGATCGGTCCGGAGCGGTCGATGAGGAACCCGGCGAGAGCCGAACCGAGCGCCGCACCGATCAGCTGGCCGGTTCCGACCCAGCCGTAGGCTTCGGCGGTGTCGCTGAACTTGACGCTGGCCGAGACGATGGCGAAAAGCACCGCGAGGGCGGGGGCGATGCCGAGTCCGGCGATGATGAGTGTCAGCGCGAGACCCCACCACGACCAGAGCATGAAGCTGGAGATCGCGACACCCACGAAGACGATGAACATCCGGCGTGCAGTCGCCCAGGGTCCGATCGGCACGTGACCGAAGGCGAGGCCGCCCACAAGCGAGCCGAGGGACCAGATGGCGAGCACGATTCCGGCATATGGCGTGCCCTGGCCGAAGTTGGCGACGACACCCGCCTCGATGGCGGCGCAGGAGCCGATCAGCAGGAACCCGACGACCGTGGCGAGCAGCACGGGCGGCCGAGCGAGTACGACGCCGAAGCGGCGTTTACTTCGAGGGATGCGCACCCGGCCGACCTCGGGCGACGCGATGAACCAGAACCCGCCGAGCACCATGATCGCTACGGACATGAGGATGCCCTCGACCGTTCCGATCTGGGTGGCGACGAACGTGATCGCCACGGGCCCCGCGATCCAGATGATCTCCTGGGCGGAGGCGTCGAGCGAGAACAGTGGCGTGAGCTGCCGCGAGTTGACCATCTTGGGGTAGATGGTGCGCACCGCGGGCTGGATCGGGGGCATGCTCAGCCCGGCGAAGAAGGCCACACCCATGGTCAATGGGATGGGCATGACGAAGATTCCGATGGCGGCGACCGCGAGGGTGCAAAGCCCGAGGGTGGTCCACAGCACCGTGCGCATCCCCAGCACGCCCATCAGCCGGCTGGTCATCGGACCGGCGATCGCCTGGCCGATACTCATCGCGCCGAGCACCAGGCCGGCCGCTCCGTAGGAGTGGTGGATGCGCTCGATGTGGAGCAGGAACGCCAAGGAGAGCATTCCGAACGGGAAGCGCGCAGTGAGCTGGGCAGCGATGATCCGGGCGACGCCGGGCGTCTTGAGAAGGCTGGAATAGGTGCTCACGGAAGGTTCAGTCTATCGGCTGAAGCACCCTTGGCCAGCGGTCGGATAGCCTGTGGAAAGGTGGACAACTTATGCACATCTGTGGATGACACGCCCACTAGATGTAGGGTTCGGAAAATGTCGGTACCCCGCTATATAGTGGTCACACGCCGAAGAGCAGTGAGGGCTGAGACCCCCACTTTTCGGTCTTGACAAGGGGTTTTGAAGGCAGCTAGGGCGGGCACCGAACCGACGGATCGATCAACGGGTCGAACCGCCATCCGCTTGACGGACGTTGAACATCGTCGCTCACAGGAGTGGCATTGAGAGGGAGAGATCGTGACATCGGAGAAGTCCGCAGCCATCACTGTTGTGAAGCGGAACGGGGAGCGGGAGCCGTACGACGCGAACAAGATCAACCTGGCGATCGAACACGCGGCTGACGGGCTCGACGAGAACATCACCTGGGTCACCCAGATCGCGAGCGAGCTCGAGCTGACCCTGTTCGACGGGATCACCACGCAGCAGCTCGACGAAGCCGTCATCCAGGTCGCGCTCCAGAATGTGAAAGACGACCCCGCGTTCGACACCGTCGCCGCACGGCTCCTGCTCAAGACCATCTACAAGCGCGTTCTCGGCGACTACGCCACGGCCGAAGAACTCGTCTCGCTGCATGCCGGCCACTTCCGGGCCTACATCGAGCGGGGTGTCTCGGAGACTCTGCTCGACTCCCGCTTCACCGAGCTGTTCGACCTCGACCGCCTGGCCGCGAACCTTGACCCGTCGCGGGATGAACTGCTCAAGTACATCGGTGTCGTCACCCTGAACAACCGCTACGGCATCAAGGCGCGTAACGGTGAGTCCCTCGAGGTTCCGCAGTACTTCTGGATGCGCATCGCGATGGGACTGTCGCTCAACGAGGCCGATCCCACAAGCCACGCGCTGGCCTTCTACGAGAAGATGTCCAACCTCGAGTACCTCGCCGCGGGATCGACCCTCGTGAACGCCGGCACCGCGTATCCGCAGCTCTCCAACTGCTTCGTGATGGAGATGCAAGACGACATCGAGCACATCGCCAAATCCGTCCGCGACGTCATGTGGCTCACCAAGGGAACCGGCGGCATCGGCCTCGCCGTCACCAAGCTGCGGGCGCAGGGCTCGCCGATCCGCTCGAACAACACCACTTCGACCGGCCCGATCCCGTTCATGCACACCATCGACTCGGTGCTGCGCGCGGTCAGCCGTGGCGGCAAGAAGTTCGGCGCCCTTTGCTTCTACATGGAGAACTGGCACATGGACTTCCCGGAGTTCCTGGACCTGCGCCAGAACTCGGGTGACCCGTACCGCCGCACCCGCACCGCCAACACCGCGGTGTGGATCAGCGACGAGTTCATGAAACGGGTGCAGAACGACCAGGACTGGTACCTGTTCGATCCGCTCGAGGTCGCCGACCTGAACGAGCTCTACGGCAAGGCTTTCTCGGAGCGCTACGCGTTCTATGTCGCTGAGGCCGAGGCCGGCCGCATCAAGATGTTCAAGAAGATCGCAGCGCGGTCGCAGTTCAAAGACATTCTGATGAGCCTCCAGACCACCAGCCACCCGTGGCTGACCTGGAAGGACACGATCAACAACCGCGCCCTCAACAACAACACCGGCACCATCCACCTGTCGAACCTCTGCACCGAGATCACGCTTCCGCAAGACCGCGAGAACGTGTCGGTCTGCAACCTGGCGTCGATCAACCTCTCGCGCCACATGGTCGACGGCAAGATGGACTGGGCCCGCATCGAGCAGAGCGCGCGCCTCGCCGTTCGTCAGCTCGACAACCTCATCGACATCACAGTGTCGAGCGTGGACGAGGCCGACTTCTCCAACCAGCAGAACCGTGCCATCGGTCTCGGCGTGATGGGTTTCACCGACATCGTCGAGAAGCTCGGCCTCAGCTACGAGAGCGAAGAGGCATATGACCTGATCGACGAGATCATGGAGCACGTCTCCTACGCGGCCATCGACGAAAGCGCCGACCTGGCGCAGGAGCGCGGCGCGTACAACAATTTCGAGGGTTCGCGCTGGTCGCAAGGACTCGTGCCGTTCGACTCGATCGCGCTCACCGAGCAGGATCGCGGGCTCCCGATCAAGGTCAACCGCACCACCCGCCTCGACTGGGATGCGCTGCGTGCGAAGGTCAAGGGCGGCATGCGCAACGCGACCCTCATGGCGATCGCGCCCACCGCATCCATCGGTCTTGTCGCCGGCACCACCCCCGGATTCGACCCGCAGTTCTCGCAGATCTTCAGCCGCTCCACCTCGTCGGGCAAGTTCCTCGAGGTCAACCGCAACCTGGTCGCGGCACTGCAGGAGCGCGGGCTGTGGGAGTCGACCCGCGAGGCGATCCTGCGTTCGCAGGGAGACATCCAGGGCATCGCGGCCATCCCCGACGAGATCAAGGCGACGTACAAGACGAGCTTCCAGCTCTCGCCGTACGCTTTCCTCGAGGTGGCGGCACGCGCCCAGAAGTGGATCGACCAGGCGATCAGCCGCAACATGTACCTGGAGACGCGCGACATCGGCGACATGATGGACATCTACTACGCAGCGTGGGAGCGTGGCGTGAAGACCACCTACTACCTCCACATGAAGCCGCGTCACCAGGCCGAGCAGTCGACCGTCAAGGTCAACAAGGCCGAGGAGATCGATTCGGCACGCAAGGGCTTCGCGTCGGTCGGCGCCGGCGTCGCTCCGGCAACGGATGCCCCTGCCGCCCCCGCCCCGGCCGCCCCGGTTCGCCGCGGCTTCGGTGGACTGTCGACGGGTGGTGAAAAGTGATGAATACCAAGACCGAGGAATACTACGTGCCCGTAGATCCGATGGACGAGCTTCAGTGCGAGTCCTGCCAGTAGGCGATTGAAGCCACCGCGAGTTCGAGGAAAGAAGAAACACCATGGGGATTCTGGGAACAGGAATCGAAGAAGGCCTGCTGCTGAAGCCGGTCAAGTATAAGTGGGCGATGGATCTCTACGACCAGGCCGTCGCGAACACGTGGTTCCCGAACGAGATCCAACTCGGTGAGGACATCGCGGACTTCAAGCGGATGACCGACGAAGAGCGTCACGCCATCACGTTCCTGATGAGTTACTTCAACCCGAACGAGCTCCTGGTGAACAAGGCGCTGGCGTTCGGCGTCTACCCCTACCTGCAGGCGGCAGAGGCGCACCTCTACCTCGCCAAGCAGATGTGGGAGGAAGCGAACCACTGCATGTCGTTCGAATACGTTCTCGAGACGTTCCCGATCGACCGCGAGCAGGCGTACAACTCCCACGTTGACGTGCCGTCGATGGCCCGCAAGGAGGAGTTCGAGATCCGGTTCATCAAGCGGATGACCGAGCAGACCCTCGACATCACCACGACCGCGGGCAAGCAGGACTTCATCCGCAACCTGGTCGCCTACAACGTGATCCTCGAAGGCATCTGGTTCTACTCGGGCTTCATGGTTGCGCTGTCCTTCCGCCAGCGCAATCTGCTGCGCAATTTCGGCTCGCTCATCGACTGGGTGGTGCGGGACGAGTCCCTGCACCTCAAGTTCGGTATCAACCTCATCCTCACGGTGCTGGAGGAGAACCCCGACCTGCAGACGGAGGAGTTCGCGAACGAGATCCGCCAGATGATCCTCGACGCGGTCGAGATGGAGGAGCAGTACAACCGGGACCTGCTGCCCGGCGGGATCCTCGGCCTCAACGCCAACTACATCAACCAGTACGT
>DASYGJ010000029.1:0-4157 GCA_035999915.1 Leifsonia sp. | reverse complement strand
AGGTGGGAAGCGAGCTGATGCTCGCCGTCAACCTGGGAACGCGGGGCATCCCCGAGGCGCTCGAACTGCTGGAGTACACGAACCTCGCCGAGGGAACAGAACTCGCCGAGCGTCGGGTCGCGAACGGACGGACCGACCCGTTCGATGTGCGCATCTGGTGCCTCGGCAACGAGATGGACGGACCGTGGCAGATCGGCCACCGGTCGGCCGACGACTACGGCAAGCTGGCCGCACAGACCGCCCGCGCGATGAAGGCGTTCGACTCGGACCTCGAACTGGTCATCTGTGGATCGTCCAGCTCATCGATGCCGACGTTCGCCGAATGGGAGCGCGTCGTGCTCACCCACGCGTACGACGCGGTCGACTACATCTCCTGCCACGCGTACTACGAGAACTCCGGCGACCTCGCCAGCTTCCTGGCATCCGGGGTCGACATGGACCACTTCATCCGGAGCGTCACCGCGACCGCAGACCACGTGAAGGCCGTGCGCGGCTGCGACAAGACGATCAACATCTCGTTCGACGAGTGGAACATCTGGTACAACAGCCGGTTCGAGAACGTCGACAAGATCACCGGGGTCGACAACTGGCCCATCGCCCCTCGTCTGCTCGAAGACGAATACTCGGTCGCCGACGCCGTGGTCTTCGGAAGCCTTCTCATCACCCTGCTCAAGCACGCCGACCGCGTCACCAGCGCATCGCTCGCACAACTCGTCAATGTGATCGCGCCGATCATGACCGAGCCTGGCGGGGCCGCCTGGCGCCAGACGACCTTTTTTCCGTTCGCAGCAACAGCCCATCACGCCACGGGTGTCTCGCTCGACGTGACGCCGGTCAGCGGCACGTACTCGACCGCGAAGTTCGGCGATGTCCCGGTGGTCGACGCTGTCGCCAGTTTCGACGAGAGCACCGGCCGGATCGCCCTCTACATCGTCAACCGGTCGATCGACGAGGCCGTGGAGGTCGAAATCGACCTGGCCGGACACGGGACACTCGACGCATTCTCCGTGACCGCGCAAACACTCAGCGACAGCGACCTCAACGCCTCGAACACCCGCGAACATCCCGAGCGCGTGGGACTCGACGACAACACGACCGTCGCCCGAGACGGCGACGTGATGCGCATCCAGCTGCCCGCCGTCTCCTGGACAGAGGTGCTGCTCACCCCTCAATCGTGACAGCGCGAGCGCGGCCGGTAACGTACGCAGAACTGGAACCTGACGACCTCGGGCGGCTTCGCGAGGGCATCCAGTAGGCGGCTCCGCGGGAACCGTTAGACGCGCTCGCCCGAGGGCCGCTCGGCGCTGAGCCGCGTGGCCGGCAGAGTCTCTGTGAATGGATCGGCGACGATCTCGTCGTGGAGACTCTGCCCGCCGATGGGCGCAGTGTGCCACTCGACCATGCTCCACGATGAATGGCCGGCGCTCTCCAGAACGACCATTCCGGTGTTGTCGAGTTGATGCCGCGCCGCGAAACTCGCGTCGATGCTCGCGCACCGCGCGGCGGCCCAACACCGGATCGCCATGCCGTGCGCGAATACGGCGACGGTAGCGGCGCCGGTCGCCGCGATGCCCGCGATGGCCGCGTCGAAGCGGGCGAAGAACTCGTGCCCGTCCGGTCCGCCCGGGATGCGCGGATCCAACTCGCCGTCTGCCCAACAGAGCGCCGTCGAGAGGTACTTCTCAACGGAGACTGCGTCTGTGAGGTCTTCGAGTTCGCCCGCCTCGATCTCCTTCAGACCGTCCAGCACGGTCACCGCCAGACCGAGCTGTTCGGCGAGCGGCTCGGCCGTCAACTGGGTGCGGATGAGCGTGGACGCGAAGACGCTCTCGATCCGCTCTGCTTCGAGGGCGGCGGGCACTGCGGCGGCCTGCCTGCCGCCAAGGACGGTGAGGGGAGGCCCGGGCTTGTGCGTATCGAGCTGCCCGAGGACGTTCGCCGGAGTCTGACCGTGACGGATGAGCAGCAATCGCATGATGCCGTCAGCTTAGGTGTTCTTCCCACCCTTATCGGCGGGGATCACCAGCGGTAGTCCGCGACCGTCGACGAACTGCGTGTTGCGCATCATATTTCTGAAAGATGGCGTTATAGCTGCCGACGCGTCCGATCTCAACTAGTGAGGGCTGCGCAGACCGATCCCATGGTGACCATTGCGCCCCCGAACGGAACACGATCACACGTTAGGGAATTCATGTTAAAGGTTGTGCGCATATCGCAAGCGATTGCGTTAGTCGGCGCGATGGCACTTGCGTCTTCGTTGGCGGTGAACGCGACGCCCGTTATGGCTGCGACGACGGATCGACTTGTGGGGCCGCTCTTCTGGCCTGATCGTTCCCAGCCCGTCAAGCCCGAGTTCCACAGCTGGGTGGGGCCGGCCTTCGATGGTGCAGAGCTTGCGCTCCTCGCAAGGGACCCAGGGGCGGAATGGTCGATACCCGTTGTCGGCGGGGTTGGCGAAGTCCGTCTCGGGGATCTGTGTCTTGACCAGCCTGCCGGATGGCTCGCGAGAGTGACCCTTGAGCAGTGTGACGGCTCAGCGAACCAACAGTTCGAAACGACCGTCAACCCGCAGGGAGACCGTTTCGGCCTCGTCTCGACGACGCACACGGAGGAAAATCCGATCGACCCTGCCAACCCGCGACGGTATGGCTTGTTCGCAAGTAGGTTCTTTGTTGACACTCTCCGCACAGGCTATGAGAGCACAGACTTTGAACTGTCTCTGATGAGGCCGGTTTCGGATGCGACGGCCGACGTGACCGCAACGGTCACTAGTGTTGATGCGACCGCGAGGACCGCAACCGTATCCGGGACAGGGGAACCCGGCGCGACGATCACGATCAGCCACCCCAACGGCGCGGACATCGCGGCTGTTGTCCGTGCCGACGGTACCTGGGGGCCAATGACCATTGGCAACCTCACGGTCGGCGACAACACCCTCAGCTTCACCCAAACTGTCAACGGCGCGACCGGAGCGCCGATCATGCTCACGCTCACGCTGCCTTTGCCGGCGGATGCGTCGGCTTTGGCGTCGGCTGCTGCGGATGCGACGAGTGCTGCTGCATCGCAGGCTGCTTCGTCCACGGATGCGTCCACGGATGCGTCCACGGATGCGTCGGCGGATGTGGCGACCGCGGATGCGTCGGCGGATGCGTCGGCGACGAACGTGAACGCGAATGCGTCGGCTACGGCTGATTCGGACGACAACTCGGCTCTGGCACACACAGGACTCGAGATCACGGGCTGGATGATCGCAGCCCTCGTTGCGCTCGGGCTCGGTGGATTCACGATGCTCAACGTGGCCCGCCGCAAGCATCAGGCCGAGAAACAGCAGGCGGCCGTCTGACGATGGCGAGATCGCGCGGCCGGTTGGCGGACGATGTCGCTTACAGGACGGTAAGCGACCAGAAGCGGCAAACGGGGGCCGGGTTCGGCGACGGGGGCCCGCGACGGGGGCCCGCGGCGGGGGGCCGCGGCGGGCGGCGGTTACCTTGCTGCCCGGCCGATAGGCGAACTGCTACACAGAACTGCTACCCAGTTCCGCCGCCAGCGACAGCAATGCTCGCGCCCTCGCGAGCGTCGGGAGGTAGCTCCCGTCGATCGCGCCCCCGTCACCGGCGCGATCGACGGTGTCGCGCGCCCAGGCCAGTTCGGCCGGCGAGGGGCTCATTGCTTCATTGATGTGGGTGGCCTGGCTGGCCCGTAGCGTGAGTTTGCCCGTCATCCCGAGCATCCGGGAGTTCGCGGTCGCGGCCAGGATGCTGTCGACCGAGTCGGTGAGTGTTGGGCCGTCGATCGGCCCGGGCAGGCCCGCCGCCGCGCTGGCGACGACGAGCCGCGAACGCGGGTAGGCGAGCGCGACCGGGTCGTCGCCCATCCGGGTGTCTCGCCGAAAATCGCCCGACCCGAAAGCGAGCCGGAAGGTGGCAGACTCCCGAGCGATCTCGGATGCCGCCTCCAGTCCTCGCGCACTTTCGATCAGTGCGACGATCTTCACTCCCGGCGGCAGCCTTTTGGCAGTCCGGGTGACCTGTTCGGCCGACTCCACTTTCGCCAGCATGACGCCACAGAGCCCGACGGAGGATCCCACGGCTTCGAGATCGGCCCCCCACTGCCCCGACGTGGCATCGTTCACCCGCACCCAAGCGGGTCGACCGGCG
>DASYGJ010000375.1:0-2767 GCA_035999915.1 Leifsonia sp. | reverse complement strand
ACGAGACTGGCGCCGTACAACGGCCGCGTGCTCGTGCTCGACCGGGACGACGCGCGAACCTCCACCGGCCACGGCTCCCCGGTGCCGCATTTGGTGCACGGCGGCCCCGGGCGTGCCGGCGGCGGCGAGGAACTCGGCGGAATGCGCGCGGTGCTGCACCACATGCAGCGCACCGCCATCCAGGGCTCGCCGGAAATGCTGACGGCGATCACGGGCGTGTGGCATCAGGGCGCGGCGTCGGACGACGGTGGGCCGCATCCGTTCCGCAAATCCCTGGCCACCCTGCGGATCGGCGACCAGGTGCACTCCGAAGCGCGGCAGGTCACCCTCGCCGACATCGAGCACTTCGCAGAATTCACCGGCGACAAGTTCTACGCACACATGGATGAGGACGCGGCTGCCGCGAATCCGTTCTTCCCGGGACGGGTGGCGCACGGGTACCTGTTGGTGTCGTTCGCGGCCGGACTGTTCGTCGACCCGGACGTGGGGCCCGTGCTGGCCAACTCCGGGCTGGAGAACCTTCGCTTCGTGACGCCGGTGTCGCCGGGCGACAGCATCCGGGTGGTCCTCACGGCGAAGCAGATCACGCCGCGTGAGACCGACGACTACGGCGAAGTGCGGTGGGATGCGGTGATCACCAACCAGGACGACGCCGTGGTCGCCACGTACGACGTCCTCACCCTCGTCGCGAAATCCTGACCGCCGCACCGGACGAGGCGGCCGGGCGGGGTCAGGGGGCGACGCGGAGGCCGTCGAGGGCGATGGTGAGGATGTCGGAGGCGAGGTCGGCGGGCGTCTCGGGGCCGTCGGGGCGGTACCACTCGACGATCGAGTTGATCATGCCGAACAGCAGGCGCGAGACGATGCTGGGGTCGATGTCCGCGCGCAGGGAGCCCTCGTCTCGAGCCTCGACGACGAGATCGGCGACCGCCCGGTCGAACGCGCGGCGGCGGGCGAGGGCGGCGCGTTCCACCTCCGTGTTGCCGCGCACCCGCAGCAGCAGGGTCACGTATGGCACTTTCGCGGTGAGCACGGCGACCGCGCCGCGCAGAACGTACGCGAGCCGGTCCGCGGCCCGGCCGGCGGTCGCACCTTCGTCGAGGAGCAGGCTCTCCAGGCCGTCGAGCGCTTCGTCCAGGGCCAGCGCCAGCAGTTCATCCTTCGACGAGACGTGATGGTAGATGGCCGACTTGGAGAGGCCGAGGCGATCGGCGAGCATCCCGATGGAGGTGGCGTCGTAGCCGTGCTCATTGAAGGCGGCGACGGCGACCTCGAGGATGCCGCGCTGGTCGTAGCCGGGCCGGCCCCGGCGGATCGTCGCGTCAGTCATGACCTCTCCTGTGTGGCATCGCCCTCCTGCGGGGCATCGCCCTCCAGTGTGGCATGCGCACAGTCTCGCGGGATATACTAACCGAACGATCAGTTAGTAAATACAGGAAGGTCGATGATGACCACGGCAACCGAGACGGCGACCGCTCAGCCGACGCCCGCCGAGCAGCAGCGCTTCGACGGGCTCATCGCCGCCGACTCCCGTGTGGAGCCGAGCGACTGGATGCCCGACGACTACCGCCGGACGCTCATCCGCCAGATGTCTCAGCACGCCCACTCCGAGATCATCGGGATGCAGCCGGAGGCCAACTGGATCACGCGGGCTCCGAGCCTGAAGCGCAAGGCCATCCTCATGGCCAAGGTGCAGGACGAGGCGGGACACGGCCTGTACCTCTACTCGGCGACCCAGACCCTCGGCATCACGCGCGACCAGATGACTGAGCAGCTGATCGCAGGCAAGGCACGGTACTCCTCGATCTTCAACTACCCCGCGCTCAACTGGGCAGACATGGGCGCGATCGGCTGGCTCGTCGACGGTGCGGCGATCTGCAATCAGGTTCCGCTGTGCCGTGCGTCATATGCGCCGTACGGCCGCGCGATGGTACGCATCTGCAAGGAAGAGTCGTTCCACCAGCGGCAGGGATTCGAGATTCTGCTGCAGCTGATGCGCGGAACACCCGCCCAGCAGCGGATGGCGCAGGATGCGGTCGACCGCTGGTACTGGCCGTCGCTGATGATGTTCGGCCCGCCCGACGACGACTCCCCCAACTCCGCCCGCTCGATGGCGTGGAAGATCAAGCGCTTCTCCAACGACGACCTTCGGCAGCGGTTCGTCGGGATGGTCGTGCCGCAGGCCGAAGCGCTCGGCGTGACTCTGCCCGACTCCGACCTGCGCTGGAACGAGGAGCGCCAGGCCTACGACCTCGGCGAGATCGACTGGACCGAGTTCCATGAAGTGCTCGCGGGGCGCGGACCCTGCAACGTGCAACGGATGCAGCGGCGTCGCGAGGCGCACGAGGAGGGCCGCTGGGTGCGTGAGGCCGCCGCTGCCTACGCTGCGAAACAGGCGGCGGCTAAGGCGGCAGCGTGATGTCCACTCCCGGAACGCCCGACGCCGCGCATCCCGAGACCTGGCCGCTCTGGGAAGTGTTCGTTCGATCGAGCCGCGGGCTCAGCCACGTACACGTCGGATCGCTGCACGCGCCCGACGAGACCATGGCGGTGCGCAACGCCCGAGATCTCTACACCCGCCGCAGCGAGGGCGTGTCGATCTGGGTGGTGCCGTCCAGCGCCGTCATCGCCAGTTCGCCGGACGAGAAGGACTCCTTCTTCGAACCGGCCGGTGACAAGCCCTACCGGCACCCGACCTTCTACACGATCCCGGACGGGGTCGAGCACCTGTGAACGCCCCGGCCAACGCCGACGTGGCCGAGTACGC
>DASYGJ010000370.1:0-2706 GCA_035999915.1 Leifsonia sp. | reverse complement strand
GCCAGTCGAGCGGAAGGGACGCGTTCGACCCCACCAACACCACGTTGCCGAACCGCCGACCCTTGAGCACCTGAGTCTCCGCGAGCGCGGCCACGTTCTTCACGACCGAGCCCAACGTGGCCACCTGGCTCTTGGCGAAGGTCAGCGGGGGGCCGTCGGCCACGTTGACGAGCACGATGCCGTCGGGCGCGAGCAGTTGCACCGCCGCGCCGTAGAACTCGGCGCTCGTGACGTGGGCCGGCGTGCGCGCTCCGCTGAAGATATCGATCACGAGCAGGTCGACAGAGCCGCGCAGGCCGGCGGGGAATTTGCCCAGCACCTCGCGCGCATCCCCGTGCCGCACGCGGATCTGCGCGGAACGGGGAAGAGGGAGGTGCTCACGCACCAGGTCGACCAGGTCGGTCTCCAGCTCGACGACCTGCTGACGGGATCCCGGCCGGGTGTACGCGACGTATCTGGGCAGCGTGAGAGCGCCGGCTCCGAGATGCACCGCGGTGATCGGCTCGCCCGGTTCGCCGATGAGGTCGATGACGTTGCCCATCCGCTGCACGTACTCGAAGAACAGCTGCGAGGGATCGTCGAGGTTCACGTGGGACTGCGGGGTGCCGTCGACCACGAGTTGGTACGCGCCCGGCACGAACCTGTCCGGTTCGATGACGGCCCGGAAGCCGCTCTCCTTGAGGATGACCGCCGGGTTCTCTGCCACGGCATCAACCCTAACCGCGCGGTGACAGACGGCGCCGCCGCACGGCGAGTTCCACCCGTTCTCCACCCGGTCTCCACCCCTGGGCGGTGCCACCTGAGCATCGCGACAGCGAGACTCGAAGAGGCCCGGGAATGCGGGCACCACGACTTCGAAAGGGATTGTCATGAACATCCAGACGATCGGAAACGTCCTCCTCATCCTTGTGCTGATCGGTTGGATCGGCTATCGCCAGATGGCCTGGCTCCCGGTGTCGATCTCCCGGATGTGGAGGCTGCCGGCGCTGATGGGCCTGGTCGGCGCGATCTTGCTCATGCAGACCGTGAAGCCGACCACGCTCACCACGCTCGACGTGTCGGTGCTGGCCGTCGAACTCGTCATCTCCCTCGCCATCGGGGCGTGGATGGGCGCGATCGCGCAGTTCCGTGCGCTTCCCGAGCCGATCGACTTGGGCCAGGATCGCGGGCTCGCACACTACGAATCCCGCACCGGCGCGTGGGGACTGGCCCTGTGGGTGCTGGTCATCGCGGTCCGTGCGGGTATCGACATCATCGCGGGCATGGCCGGATCACACCTGGCAGCGTCCACCGGAGTGATCCTGCTGATGCTGGCCGCCAACCGCGCCGCGCGCACCGTTGTGTTCGCGAGCAGGCTCGACAAGCACGCGGCTGTCACCGTCTGAGCCCCCGGCGCAGGATGATGGTTCCGTGAACACTTCGACACCGCCGAGCTGGTTGGCCTTCGGGCTCAACCTGGTCGGCGGTGCCATCGTCGGCTACTCGCTGGTCACGGAGCACACGAAGGTTCCCACCTGGGTGCTGGTGCTCGCGCTCGCAGCGGTTTCGGCTTGGGTGCTCCGCGCGCTGGTCGCACTGCTTCCCGGTGTGCGACGTCTCGCGATTCCACTCAGCGTCTTCGCGGCGCTGACCGGCGGACTCGTGGCAGCGCCGACACAGGGTCTGGCTGTCGTCCCCGCCGCGCTCGGCGTGCTGTTCGTGCTCGCCCAGGTCGAGCGTCCGGCTTTCGTCGGTTTCGGCCTCTCGCTCGTCACCGTCGCCCTCGTCGCCATCGGCGCCGTACCGTTCGGAAGCCCGGTCCTCGCCGTGCTCGCCATGATGGGCGGCGTCGTGCTCGCCACTTTCGCCGGCCTCAGCCGTCGGCAGTACCGGCTGGCCGAGGAGCAGACCGCGCTGCTGCGGGAGCAGGCACTGGAAGTGCGGGAGGAGCGTGCCCGCGCCGAATTGCTCGGGCAGCGGCAGGAGGTCGCCCGTGATATCCACGACGTGCTCGCCCACAGCCTGGGCGGTCTCGTCATCCAGCTCGATGCCGTGGATGCGCTCCTCGACGTCGGCGATGTCGCTGCAGCTCAGCAGAGGGTGACGGATGCGCGTCGCCTGGCCGCCGACGGCCTCGGCGAGGCTCGGCGCGCGGTCGCCGCTCTGCGCGATCCGGCCACGGCAAGCTTGCCCGGAGCCACGGCCGGTGAGCCCGTCGCGCCCGAGGCGCTCACTGTCTTCCTGGAAGACCTGCTGGCGGCGCATCGTTCGCTCGGCGGGGTGGTCGATCTCGCGGTCACGGGGCATCCGGTGAGTGTCGATCGTGCCGTGGCGTCCGCCGTGCAGCGCGCGCTCCAGGAGGCTTTGAGCAATGTGCGCAAGCATGCCCCCGGAGAACCCGTGCGCGCTCGAATCGACTGGCAGACCTCACCCGACGGGGAGAATCGTCGGATGCGGCTCACCGTCTCGAACCCGCTCGCCGAGGGCGCGCATCCTACGCTCGCTTCCAGCGGCGGCGGTCACGGTCTCGATGGGATGCGCGAACGCTTCGCAGCCCTTCCGCTCGGCGGAACAGCCACGGCCGAAGTGGTGGGGGACCGTTTCACCGTGGTCGTCGAGGCACCCCTCCCGAAAGAGGCCCGATGAACGCCGAAGAGCCGGTCATCCGCGTCATCGTCGCCGATGACCAGGCGATCATCCGCGACGGTCTCGTCACCGTTCTCTCGC
>DASYGJ010000002.1:0-7211 GCA_035999915.1 Leifsonia sp. | reverse complement strand
GGCGGAGAGACGACGAGCGGCAAAGCGGTGAGCCAGGTGAAACCGTACGACACCGTTACGAACACGGCCACCGCCCGACCAAGCCGGGGGATGGGTGCGGTCGACTCGGGGGAGCGCATGGCAGCAGCGTACGAGCGCTCGCATCACTCGTGACGGGTCGAAGGTCCCGCAGAACCAGCCCACCCGCCGCGGATAATGGTCAGCACAGGCGAATCGAGGAGGCAGTCAGATGGCCATGAACGGCCGCAATCGCGTCATCGAGCGGGCCGGCGCGTCCGGGTTCTTCTTCCTGCTCTGCTACATCGGTGCTGCGGTCTATTTCGTTTCGATTTCCAACGGCTCCTTCTGGGGAGTGGTACTCGGACTGCTTCAAGCAGTCGTCTGGCCGGCGTACGTCATCTTCCACGTGTTGGCGCTGCTTCACGTGTAACGAGGACACTGCGCGGGGCCGGTGAGGCCCCGCGCAGCGTCGAGGTTCAGTTGCGGTCGATGGCGGTCAGCGGCGGACGCGAGGGACATTGCGTGGGACATTCGTCCTGTAACTCCGGGGATGTCTTCCTCTGCTGAGGTCTGCGCGGGCTCCGTAGCGTCGGGAGAGAAGAAAGCAGGCATCCCATGACTCGAACTCTCATCCCGGCGTCCCACAAAAACCAGAGACTTCGCCGCTCCCGCCGCCTTCGCCGCGCCGGAACGGTCGCCGCGGCGTCCGTCGTCGCCGTGATCGTGTGGATCATCGCTGTTCCCGCCGCCGGGCTCGATCTCGTCGTTCACTCCGGACCGACCACGCAGACCGTTGGCCTGGCGTCCGTCGTCATCGTCCCCGTCGCAGCGGGCGCCGCGGCGTGGGTCACGCTCGCGATTCTGGAACGGATGGCGCGTCGCGCTCGTCTCCTCTGGATGATCGTCGCCGTGACGGTTCTGGCGCTCTCTCTGCTCGGCCCGATCTCTTTGGCTGTTGGAGCGGGAACAGTGTGGGCGTTGCTCACCATGCACGTGGTCGTCGGCGCAACGCTGATCTTCGGATTGACCCGGTTCGCGGCGCCCAGGGACGAGTAGTTTTGAGTTCCGAGCCGATGTGTCGTGAGGGGCGGATGACATGAAGATTCTCGACGACGAGACGTGCTGGCAGTCCGAACCTGAGCCCGCGCTGGAGTGGATTGCGAAGCATCCGGGGCCATGGTTCGCTCTTGCGTGGGCACCGGTGCTCCTGATCGCCCCGCTGATCGATGCGATCGCTGGTCGCGAGCCATTTCGAGCCGTGTTCCTGCTCGTTGTCGGTGTCGTCTTCGCCGGCACCGTCTGCGTTCCATTCCGGGTCCGGCGCTCGCACCGGTGGTGGGCCGAGATCGCCTTTGCGGCCTTGCTCGCGCTGTGCACCCTCCATCTGGTGCTCTTCAACGCGGACCGCGGGTTCCTCTTCCCGCTTCTCGCGATTGCTGCCGCGCTAGCCGTTCGGCAGCATGGAGCGCTGAGTCTCATCAGCGCGCTGGCGATTTCCGGAGCATTCGCCGCGGGGGCGGGTGAGGGGTCTCTCGATGCGGCCGTATTTCTCGGTTTCGCCACATTCATGGCCGGGACCGGGACCTTCTTGGTCCAATACCTGGTGGGAGTGATCGCCGAGCTGACCGAGGCGCGTGAACGACTGGCCGAATCCGCCGTGGCCGAGGAACGCCTGCGCTTCTCGCGTGACCTCCACGACTTGCTCGGCCACACACTGTCGGTGATCGTTGTGAAGGCCGAAGCGATCCGGCGTCTCCTCCGTCTGGATGTGCGTGCTGCTGAGGCTCACGCCGGCGATATTGAGACGATCGGTCGCAAGGCGCTGACCGAGGTCCGCGAGGCCGTCACCGGGTACCGTTCCGTGAGTTACCGGGAGGAACTCGCCAATGCTCGGGCGGCGCTCTCGGCCGCCGGCATCCGGCTGAGCGTGTCGCAGCTTCCGAGCGGGTTGAGCGCATCCGTCGACTCGCTGCTCGGCTGGATCGTGCGCGAAGGAACCACGAATGTTCTCCGGCACGCGGACGCGCAGAGGTGCACGATCTCGATCACGGTCACAAGCGACGAGGAGGCCGTGCGGATCGATGTCGCAGACGACGGAACGGCCACGAAGGACACGCTTCCGCTGGTGCTTGGCAGCGGACTGCTCGGGCTGCGCGAGAGGGTCCAGGCCCTCGGCGGGGAGCTCCTCGCCTCACCGACGGATTCCGGTTTCCGGCTCTCCGCATCCCTTCCCGCCCGCGCATTGTCTGGAACTCGGTGATGTCTGACGAACCCGCAACCACGAGGGTGCTCATCGCCGAGGACCAGGGCATGATGCGATCGGCGCTGGCAACCCTGCTCGACCTTGAAGACGACCTGCAGGTGGTGGCGACCGTCGCTCGGGGAGACGAAGTGGTGACGATGGCCGAACGGATGCGACCCGACGTCATCCTTCTCGACATCGAACTGCCCGGGCGCAGCGGGCTGGAGGTGCTGGGTGAACTCGCGCACATGCATCCCGAAAGCATCGTCATCATCGTGACGACCTTCGCCCGCCCCGGCTATCTGCGGCGCGCGCTCGCGGCCGGTGCGCGAGGCTTTCTGGTCAAGGACGACCCGGTCGAGAGACTGGCAGCATCCATCAGGCGGGCGCTGGCAGGCGAGATCGTGGTCGACCCGCTGCTGGCGACGCAGGCACTCAGCGCCAGCCCCAATCCGTTGAGCGAGCGGGAACAGGAAGTGCTCGGTTCGTCGGGAGAGGGCAGGACCATCGCCGACATCGCCGGCGCTCTGCAGCTGTCGACGAGCACCGTTCGCAACTATCTCTCGTCTGCCATCGGCAAGACCGCTTCGCGTAACCGCAGCGAAGCACTGAGCAAGGCACGCAACGCCGGCTGGCTCTGATCGGATCGGGCAGAAGCAGTCGGATTCAGGTCCGGTCGATCGGTGTTACCTCGCTGTGTCCCCATTCCGCCCAGGAGCCGTCATAGACACGTGCGCGCTGATGGCCGAGGAGGTAGCGCATCGCGAACCACATCGCCGACGCCCGGTTGCCGATCGTGCAGTACGTGATCACCTCCGAGTCCGGGTCGATCGGTGCGAACAGCGACTGTAGTGCGGTGTGGTCGAGGAACCGCCCGCGGTCGTCGAACAGGGCTGCGGCGTCGATATTCAGCGCTGTCGGAATGTGTCCGGCTCGGCCGTCCGGTTCTGGTGCGCCCGATGGCCAGAATCTTTCGCCGCTGAACTCTGCTGCGCTTCTGACGTCGAGGATCGTGGTGTGCGGGTCGCCGATCGCCTCGAGAACGTCGCCGAATTCCGCTCGGAGCTCGTGATCCTGCTCAGCCAACGGGTACAGCGTCGGCTCCGAGTCGGGCGCGTGCTCCGTTGTCCAGGGGCGCGCCTGCTCCTGCCAGACGGTTCGCGAAGCGTTCAGGATGCGCACATCGCGATGGCGATACGACTTCAGCAGCCAGAACGCGAGCGAGGGGGCGTACCCATAGAAGACGACGGTTTGGTCCGGCGTGATCCCGGAGCGTCCGAGGAGCGCGCGGATTGCGTCGGTATCCACCGGCCGGTAGTCAGCGAGTTTGAGGTCCGTGTACGGGTTCCAGAACAGCGAACCGGCGATGTGCCCGGCGTCGTACGCCTTGCGATTGACATCGACTTCGATCACCCGCACCGTGCTGTCCTGCAGACGGGTCTCGAGCCATTCGGGCTCGACGAGAAGGTCGGCGACGGCGGCCTGTCGGCCGGTGTCGCGTGGTTCGCTCAGGTGAGCGGTTTCGGAGATCATGGCAGCCTCCCGGTGTTCACTCCAATTGGATCCAGCCGAGCAGCTCTTTCTGGTCGACTGTTTCGAAGAGGGCGGGATGGTCCGACTTCATGTGCGCGCTGATGTCGTCCACGACCTCAGCGTCCGTCTCGCCTCGAGCGACGTAACCGCATTCGCACCGGATGATCCTGGACATCTCGTCCTCCTCCATAGTTCTATGCGAGTCCCGTTGGCAGAATGTTGGCATGACGTTGGCGTCTTGTGAACCGTTCCGGGTGCAACTCTGCGGCACGCTGCACATCGAGCGCGCCGGGCAGCGGTTCGAGCAGCACCTTCCTGGCCGGCAGGGACGCCTGCTCTTCGCCTATCTGGTGATCAACCGCCACCGCCCGTGCACTCGCGAAGAGCTCGTCGATGCCGTCTGGGCCTACCCGGCCGACTCCGCGCGCGAGGCGGGACTGAATCCTCTCGTGTCCAAAATGCGCAGGCTGATGGGCGCCGACGTCATCGAAGGGCGAGCGACGCTGCGGGTCGTGCTCGGTGACGAGGCTCACGTAGACCTCGAGTGGGCGGTGGAGGCCGTGCACCGAGCCGAGTCACAGGTCGCCCTCGAGCACTGGCCGCTTGCTTGGGGTCCGTCGCTCGGCGCGATGCTGGTTGCCGAACGCGAATTCCTGCCGGGCGAGCAAGCCGAGTGGATCGACGATGAGCGTCGCCTCCTCAGCGATCTGCTGGTGCGCGCTCTCGAGGCGTACTCGCTGTCGACCCTCGGAATCGGTGGCACGGAATTGCCCGCGGCCGTTCGCGCAGCACGTCGTCTCATCGCACTCGCGCCGCTGCGCGAGACGGGCTACCAAGTGCTGATGCGCGCTCTGCACCGTCAAGGGGATGTGGGTGCCGCGCTCGGTGTGTATACCGACCTTCGGGCGGTACTCCGGGACGAACTCGGCATCTCACCGACCCCCGCAAGCCAGGAGGCCTACGCCGAACTCCTCGGCCGCCGCGAGCCTGACGGCGGGTGACGCGCACCGACTCAGGCCATCGGCGAGTCGAAGCGTGTGCCCTCGGGGTTGGAGGGGAGAACGCAGAGGATGAGTACGATCAGACCTCCCACACTGGGGACCAGCGACAGGAGGACGAACCAGCCGCTCAGATTCACGTCGTGCAACCGGCGCCGGGACAGCGCGAGGGACGGCACCACGGTGGCGAGAAACACGATGCCGCCGAGAACGATGACGATGACGATTCCGGTGTTGATCCGGATGCCGTGTCCACCGGTTATCGAGGCGAGCAGGGATGGGAGGTAGATCGCCATCAGGATCGCCGCGATGATCACCCCGACCAGCTCCCACCACCAGAACTCACTCCGGCTGGCGCGCCCGCTGAACGTCGCATATTTCCGCCAGAACCGTGTGAACGCGATAGGCAGGCTGGCTCCGTAGTACGGAGCGGACAGCGGACACGATTGCTACGGGGCGGTCGGCGTACGATCGCCTCATGGGCGGAACAGTCAGCGAATACCTGAGCACGATCGAGGGAGCCGATCGAGATGCCCTGGAGCGTGTCTACGCGATCGCGCGCGAACTCGTACCCGAGGCCGAGGAGGGTACGAGCTATGGCATGCCTGCCCTGATCTACCGTGGTAAGGGACTCGTCTCCACGCTGCGCACAACGAAGTTCCTCTCGCTTTACCCGTACAGCGGAGCGGTCGTGGCGGCGAACCTCAACGTGCTCGCCGGCTTCGAAACGACGAGCGGAAGCATCCACTTCACCGCTGAACACCCGTTGCCCGACGCAGCCGTGCGTCGCATCGTCGAGACACGACGAGCCGAGATCGACGCAAAGGCCCGCTAGCGAACGCAAGTAGAACGCGGCGGTACGATCAGACGTCGAGGTCGCGCACGAAGGTCAGCAGTTCGAGTTCGCGACCGTCGGGCAGGACGATCGTTCCCTCGCGTTCTGAACGTCGGGTGAAACTGAGTTTGCGGTAGAGCGCGTGCGCCCCGAGCATCTCCGGTCCGCTGTTGAGCACGACGGCGGACTGACCGCGAGCGGCCGCCTGCTCCACGGCGAATTCTGTCAGCGCGATCCCGACACCGCGGCCCCGCGCCGAAGGGTGCACGGCGAGCAGCCGGAAATAAAGCTCGTGCGGCAGGATTCGGGCTACCTGCTCGTGGCCCTGGCGCAGGATCGCGATCGTGCCCAGCAGAGCGTCATCCGAAAGATCCGCTGCGACCCAGACATCGAAATCATCGAGCAGCTTCTCGGGGTGCTTCAGCTGATCAAGGTAGTCCTCGTGCAGGTCTGCGTAGTCGTGCGTGTATGCCGCATGGGTGAGGTCCCCCACGGCCGAGTACTCGTCGGGCGCCGCTGCGCGGATGTGGAGGGTCTCGGCAGGTAGTGTTCGGCGCACCTATGGGAGCGTAGCCGCTGGGTAGCTCCCGCGCACATCCTGCCGCCTTGGCTCACTCACCCCCTTCCATTGCGGACAAGAACTGTCCGGAAGGCTACCTAGCGTTGAAGGCAGGCCACCACGAAAGGGCGGCCGCACCCATCGATCGAAGGAGCCCACCATGAATCTCGCCGCCACTCGCATCATCACGGACGATGTCGACGTCCTGATCGCGTTCTACGAGCGGATCACCGGCGTCACGGCGAACCGCATCCACCCGCTGTTCGGTGAGCTCGCCACCGACTCGGGAACGCTCGCGATCATGAGCAGCACCACGGTACCTCTGCTCGGCGAAGGCGCTGCCGAGGCGGGGGTCAACCGGTCGGTGATGCTCGACTTCCTCGTCGACGATGTCGACGCGCTCTATCCGACGCTCACGGATGCGGTCCCGGAGTTCGTCTCGGTGCCGACCACCATGCCCTGGGGCAACCGCTCACTCCTGTTCCGCGATCCCGACGGCAACCTGATCAACTTCTTCACTCCGATCACCCCGGCCGCGCGGGAACGGTTCGGCCTTTAGCGGGCCGACCGGGTGACTACCGCCGCGTTCAGACGGAGATTTCGGACTTGTGCGGGGAGAGTTTCCGTTTGGAGGGAAGAACTCGGGGGTGGGGGAGGTGGTTTTCCGTTTGAGCGGAGATTCAGCCAGCGGCCGGGAGCCTGTGCCGGCAGTCCGGGGCCGGCGACCCGGGGCAGGCAGGGCGCGGCCGCGTTCAGACGGAGATTTCGGACTGAGCCTCGGCGTGTTTTCCGTTTGAGCAGTGACTTCCGCGGGCTGACGCCGATTCTTCCTGCGGGCGGTGAGGGCCCGGCGGGAGAGGCGGGAGAGTCGAGCGCAGGGCAGAGCCGTCCCCTATGACGCGCTTTCGTCCACGATCCCGATGAACCTGCTACCGATCCCGTCGACCTCGCGCCGACTCAAGCCGGGCAGCGCATCCGGCAGCTGGGTCGGCGCGTGGTAGTCGCAGCTCAGATACGTGAAGTCGGGCCACCACTTCTTCGGGC
>DASYGJ010000275.1:0-3731 GCA_035999915.1 Leifsonia sp. | reverse complement strand
AACCTCTGGGCGGCGAACGGATCGAACGAGGTGATCCAGCAAATACTTCAGGCCTTCGGCGGTCCAGGCCGAAGCCTGCTCGGATTCACGCCGACGTACTCCATGTACCCTTTGCTCGCCGCAGGGGCCGGTACCGCCTACGTCGTGGGCGAGCGGGATGCGGACTTCGAGCTGTCGCCGGAGACGGCCGCGGCGGAGATCCGTCGCCTCGACCCCGACATCGTGATCCTCTGCTCCCCGAATAATCCGACCGGCACACCGTTGTCGATCAAGGCGATCGAGGCGGCGTACGATGCGGCCCGGGGCATGGTCGTCGTGGACGAGGCCTACGCCGAGTTCATGCCCGACAATGCCCCGTCGGCGCTCACGCTGCTGCCCGGCCGGCCTCGGCTGCTCGTCTCCCGCACGATGAGCAAGGCGTTCGCGTTCGCCGGCGCCCGCGTGGGCTACTTGGCCGCGGATCCGGCGGCTGTGGATGCGCTACGCCTCGTACGCCTGCCCTACCACCTGTCGGCTCTCACACAGGCTGCCGCCAACGCTGCCCTCGCGCACTCGGACAAGATGCTCGCAATGGTCGGAGAGATCCGCGACCAGCGGGACAGGCTCGTCACGGAACTTGCGGCACTCGGGTATCAGCCACACCGAAGCGGAAGCAACTTCGTCCTGTTCGGGGGAGTGGCCGACCCCAATGCGGTGTTCGAGGCGCTACTCGCGCAGGGAGTGCTCATCCGTGACGTCGGAATCCCCGGCCACCTGCGGGTGACTGCCGGAACGGAGGCCGAGACGACGGCATTCCTGACCGCTCTGGCTTCGCTGGGGCGACCGGATGCGGTAGCGGCGACCGGCGCAGAGAGCGTGGCGGGCGTGCCAGTAAACTCGCAATCATGAGCAATCGCACGGCCACCCTGCAGCGCGAGACAAGCGAGTCGAGCGTCGAGCTGAGCATCGACCTCGACGGAAGCGGCGAGTCCGACATCGAGACGTCGGTGCCCTTCTTCGACCACCTGCTGACCGCCTTCGCCAAGCACTCTCTCACCGACCTGCGGGTGCGGGCGAGTGGAGACACCGAAATCGACGTGCACCACACCGTCGAAGACATCGGCATCGTGCTCGGCCAGGCGATCAAGAAGGCGCTCGGTGACAAGCGAGGCATCTCGCGGTACGGCGACGCACTCGTTCCGCTCGACGAGGCGCTCGTGCAAGCCGTCGTCGACATCTCCGGCCGGCCATACCTCGTGCACTCCGGCGAGCCGGCGGGTTTCGAATTCCACCTCATCGGCGGCCACTTCACGGGATCGATGCTGCGTCACGTCTTCGAGGCGATCGCCTTCAACGCTGCGATCACCACGCACATCACAGTCATGGGCGGACGCGACCCGCATCACATCGCCGAGGCGGAGTTCAAGGCCTTCGCGCGCGCGTTCCGGCAGGCGAAGGCGCTCGATCCCCTGGTCGCGGGCATCCCTTCGACAAAAGGAGCCCTGTGACGCGCCCCGATGTCGTCGTCTTCGATTACGGTTCGGGCAACGTCCACTCGGCCGCGAAGGCTCTTGAGGCGGCCGGGGCGAACGTCGAGCTGACCGGCGATCGAGCCCGCGCTCGCGAAGCCGACGGTCTTGTCGTGCCGGGTGTCGGGGCCTTCAGCGCCGTGATCGACGCGCTTCGAGCATCCCGGGGCGACGAGGTCATCGACCGCCGCCTCGCTGGTGGACGCCCGGTTCTCGGCATCTGCGTCGGGATGCAAGTGCTGTTCGAACGCGGGATCGAACGCGGCGTCGACACAGAAGGTCTCGGCGAGTGGCCGGGTCAGATCGACCGCCTCGACGCCGACGTGCTGCCGCACATGGGGTGGAACACGGTCGACGCGCCTGAAGACACCGTGCTGTTCGACGGCATCCGCGACGAGCGCTTCTACTTCGTGCACTCCTACGCCGCCAAAGAGTGGAAACTGGAGGCGACGGGGCCGTTCCTGAAACCGCGCGTGACCTGGGCGCAGCATGGCGGTCGGTTCATCGCCGCCGTGGAGAACGGGCCGTTGAGCGCCACCCAATTCCACCCCGAGAAATCGGGGCAAGCGGGCATCCGCCTGCTCCGCAACTGGATCGGCACGCTCTGACGCGAGCTGTCGCCGACATTTCGTGCTTGTGGCGTTCGACGGCGCCAGAGCGTTCATCCGAGGAAGAAAAATGAGTGAAGTGAACAACACCCCGCGGCTTGTGCTGCTGCCCGCGGTCGACGTGGCCGACGGCAAGGCTGTGCGACTGACGCAGGGGGAAGCCGGGTCGGAGACGAACTACGGCGACCCCGTGGACGCGGCCGCGGAGTGGGCGGATCAGGGGGCCGAATGGATCCACCTCGTCGACCTCGACGCCGCCTTCGGACGCGGAAACAATCACGGTCTGCTCAAGAGGGTGATCGAGCAGGTCGGCGGCGTGAATGTGGAGCTCTCCGGCGGCATCCGCGACGACGAATCCCTCGAGTCCGCGCTCGCCATCGGCGCCAAGCGCATCAACCTCGGGACCGCCGCACTGGAGGACCCCGAGTGGGCGGCCGACGTGATCGGGCGATACGGCGAAGCGATCGCGGTAGGACTCGACGTGCGCGGCACAACCCTGGCCGCGCGCGGCTGGACGCGAGACGGCGGCGACCTCTGGACGGTGCTCGATCGTCTCGAGGACGCGGGATGCGCGCGCTATGTCGTCACAGACGTCACGAAAGACGGCACACTTCGCGGCCCGAACCTCGACCTTCTGCGTGAGGTGGTGGGCCGCACGGGCCGACCCGTGGTCGCATCCGGAGGTATCTCCAACCTCGACGACATCGCCGCATTGCGGGGGCTCGTCCCGTTGGGGGTCGAGGGCGCGATCGTCGGCAAAGCCCTCTACGCCGGCGCGTTCACGCTGCCCGAGGCGCTGGATGTCGCCGGAAACTGAGGACGGCACGGCGGACACGCCGAGCACGGCCTCGCGAGCTGCGGATTCGGCTGGTCAGCCCTGGGCGGGCCGTCAGTTCGATGCGAACACGTTCGGCGGCGACGACGGCAGTGCGCCGCCCGAGCTGCTCGCGGCCCTCGCGGCCTTCCGCGCGGGCGAGACGGGTCCGGAGACCGTGGTCGACGCGGTGCGCTCGGCGCGGCTGCTGATCCCTCTGTTGGCGCAGCTCGGAGAGAGCGGCACCAACGAGCACGGTCACACGATCGACAAGACACAGGAACTGGCGATCGTCACCGTCGGCGGGCCCGACGGACGTAAGGTCTTGCCCGTGTTCTCGTCGGTCACCGCAATGCATGCGTGGAATCCGCTCGCGCGCCCGGTGCCGGCCGACGGCCCACGGGTGGCCCTTGCGGCGGCGAGCGAAGAGACCGAGCTGGTCGTTCTCGATCCGACCTCGGAGACCGAGTTCGTCATTCGGCGCCCGGCACTGTGGTCGATCGCGCAAGGGCGCCCGTGGCTGCCCGGCCACCGTGATCCCGAGGTGGTCTCGGCTTTCACCGCTTCGATCGGTTCGGAGCTGGGCGTGCACGACGTCACACTGCTGGCCGGCGACCCGGCCGCGCGCCTGGGCGCGGAGGAGGTCGTCGTTCGCCTGGAGTTGGCGCGCGGACTGACCCGGGAGGAGCTCGACGCCGCGCTCGGCCGTCTGGCCCGCCGGTGGTCGGCGGACGACATCATCGCGACCCGGGTCGATTCGCTGCGTGTGCAACTCGTGGCCACCGAAGACTGAGTTCGACC
>DASYGJ010000270.1:0-2954 GCA_035999915.1 Leifsonia sp. | reverse complement strand
CGGAGCGCCGTGATGCCAGTCGGCGAACGAGATAGGCCTCGCCCTGCCCCAGAGGCTCGGCCACGGCGAGCGATCCGTCGTCCATGGCGATCTCGCCGCCGCTCTCGGGAATGTCGAGTGGCTTTGCGCGCGCCGCGTCATGGCCGATAAGCACGTAGCCCTGTCGGTTCACGAGCAGGTCGGCGCTTTTCGTCATGAGATCGCCGTAGCGACGCCTCAGTCGGGCGTCATGGTCGCGCCGGCCCTGCAATAGGCACTGCTCTGTCGTCCCGGCCGCAGTAGTCACGAGCTCCAGGCTTCGGGGGTGGGCGATCCTCCAGGGGCTCGAGAGATCAATGACCCCGACGAGGCGGCCAGAGACCGGATCGTGTATTGGAGCGCCGGAGCAGACCCATTCGCGGTGGTGGTAGCTGAAGTGCTCGAAGGCAAACACCTGTACAGGGCGATCTGCAGCTAGCGCGGTACCGACGCCGTTCGTGCCGTTGACGGTTTCGCTGCATCGCGCCCCCTCGACGAGATTCATTTCGGCAGCCTGCGCCTTCAGCCATTCCGCGCCGCCCAAGTAGAGGGTAAGCCCGGACGCATCGGTCACTTGGACCAGGCTGTCGGTCTCCTCGGCCAGCATTTGGAGGGGCTCTGCGAGCACATGCCTGAGCAATCCAAGCGGATGCTCGAGCCAGCGCTCCCGCGTCTCGGACGGGTCCTTCTCGATCGAGGGCAGCACGTCAATCGGCTCGAGGCCCGTGGCAACCGCGCGCCGCCACGACTCGACGATGGTTGGTCGCAATCCTGCCGTCGCCTCCGGAGAAAGCTCGGCGTCGAGTGCGCCCTCGCCGAGTAGGCGGTCCCAGCGCCTTTGAATCTGCCGAGCGCGTGCGAGCAGATCGGTCCCTGCTTCGACAGCCCGCCACGAAGGCATAGCCACGCTAATCATACGCTCGGGCCGACGTTCCGGCGATCGCTCGCGTCCGTTTTCTGACCGGCGCCAGGGCGGTTCATCCCTCCCTAGGAGGTTTGGCCTGGTTCCGCGGATCGTGCTGCGGGATACTCTCGCGGTGACCGACGTCGATCCGCGCGGTACGCGAGTTATCGTGGCCGACGATGACGTGTTGTTGCGCGAGGGCCTCGCGAGCCTGCTCGAGCGGGGCGGGTACGAGCTCGTCGGCCAGGCGGGTGACGGGTCTGAACTGATGCGGCTGGTGGGCGAGCAGCGCCCCGATCTTGCGGTGATCGATATCCGCATGCCTCCAGCCCATCGGACGGAGGGCCTCGACGCAGCCCAGCTCATCCGCGAACAATTCCCTGAGACGGCGCTGCTGATCCTCTCCGCGCACGTGGAGGTGGAGCACGCGATGACGTTGCTCGCGAGCGGCAGCCGCACCGGCTACATGCTCAAGAGTCGCGTCACCGACGTCGACGAGTTCCTCGACGCGGTGGGGCGAGTCAGTCGCGGCGGGTCGGTCGTCGACCCCGCTCTGGTTCAGGAACTCGTCGCGATGCGGGATGTCGAGGATCCCCTCGAGGAGCTCACCCGTCGCGAGCGCGACGTGCTCGCGCTGATGGCCGAGGGACGCTCCAACGCCGGCATCGGGCGGCGCCTCTGGATCACAGAGGGAACCGTTGAGAAGCACGTGCACAGCATCCTGACCAAGCTCAGCCTGCCCGAGACCGACGACGACCACCGCCGGGTGCTTGCGGTGGTCGCGTTCCTCGACGCTCATCAGACCAGCTAGGACTCGTCGGCCTTATCGCCGTCGATGGCGGCGAGCATCTGTCGGATCGCTGCCGCCGACAGGTCGGTCTTCGCCAGAAACCCAATCGCCGAACTCGCCTCGATCAGGTCGGCGTACTCGGCTTCATCGTGGGTCGAAATCAGGATTATCTGCGGGACCGCAGCCTGACCCGGTCTCTCGCGCAGCCGGCGGGCGAACTCGAGCCCGCTTTCCTCACCGAGGTCGATGTCGATCAGCGCGACGTCTGGTCCCAGCTCGGCGATCTGACACAAAGCCTCGGCCGCGGACCCGGCTCCCCCGACGACACAGAGACCCTGTTCGGCGAGCAGACCGCGCATTTCCTCTCGGAAGCTCGCGTTGTCATCGACGATCAGGCAGCGCAAAGGCATAAGGCCTGCACGGTTGCAGGAACGGCCGCGCCGCACCATTGGTGCTAGCCCCCAAAACGAACCACCAGGCAGCCTCCCTCCGGCTAGCGTGAAGACCAAGTTTGGGGGGTGGCCGGGGCCCCAATGGTGCGCTGGCCGTGCAGACAACGAGGGTCTTCTCGTCGATGCTCCACCGGTACTCAAAACCGGACGGGAGACCATGGAGCTTCGCCACCTCAGATATTTCGTCGCAGTCGCCGAGGAACTACATTTCCGCCGGGCCGCCGAGCGACTGCACGTCGCTCAGCCCGCCGTCTCAGAGCAGATCCGAAAGCTCGAGGACGAGCTAGGGGTAAGGCTGTTTGACCGCACGCAGCGCCGCGTCGGCCTCACCGACGCGGGGGCCGCCCTGCTCCCAGAGGCATCCCGGGTCCTCCGCCAGGCAGAGGCGGCACGATTGGCCGCCCGCAGCGCAAGCGACCGGCCTGGGCATGTGCTGCGGATTGGCTACGTGCCAACGGCTCTGCTGGCCAGCATCCCGCGGACTTTGCGGCGACTTGTCGCCACCATGCCCAACCTTCAGACCACGATGGAGCCGGGATCCGGTCTCGAGCTTGTCGACGCGGTGCAAGCAGGCGAGCTGGACGTCGCAATCGTGTCGCTGCCCGTGCCCACGACCGGAGTTCGCGTGACCCCACTCGGTGAGCAGCGAGCCGTTGCCGTGTTCCCAGTCGGTCACGACCACGCCGTGAAGCCTCACGTCGGCCTGGAGCAGATCGCCCCAGAACGCATCGTCGTGTTCCCCCGCGACGCCGACAGGCCGTTTTATGACGCCGTTCTAGCGGCCTGTAGC
>DASYGJ010000256.1:0-4462 GCA_035999915.1 Leifsonia sp. | reverse complement strand
TCGAGCTGACCTTCGCCGAACTCCTCAAGCTGCCGCTGGAGGAGAGCAGCACGACGCTCACCTGCGTCTCCAACGAGGTGGGAGGCAACCTGATCGGCAACGCCACCTGGCTGGGATACCCCATCCGCCATCTGCTGGCCCGTGCCAAGCCGAAGTCCGGCGCAGACATGGTGCTTTCGACGAGCCAGGACGGCTGGACCGCCGGTACACCGATCGAGGCGCTCACGGACGGCCGCAACGCGATCCTCGCCGTCGGGATGAACGGCCAGCCGTTGCCGCTCGAGCACGGTTACCCGGTGCGGATGGTGGTTCCCGGCCTCTACGGCTACGTCTCCGCCACCAAATGGGTCGTCGAACTCAACGTCACCCGCTTCGACCGGGCGACCTCGTACTGGACCGATCGCGGCTGGTCGGAACGTGGCCCCGTCAAGCTCGAGTCGCGCATCGACGTTCCGGCATCCGGCCGGCAGGTGGCCGCGGGAACGTTCGCGGTTGCGGGCGTGGCGTGGTCGCAGCACGTCGGCGTGAGTGCGGTGCACGTGCAGATCGACGACGGTCCGTGGCGGCAAGCCGACCTCGCCGATGCCATCTCGATCGATACCTGGCGGCAGTGGAAGTATGCCTGGCCGGCGACGAAGGGCTCGCACACCATCCGCGTTCGCGCCACCGACGCAAAGGGACTGGTGCAGACCTCGAAGGTGGCCGACGTCGTTCCGAACGGGGCGACCGGTCTGCACGAGATCACCCTGACCGTCGCCTGAGCACCGACGAGATCGTTAACCTGGAACCATGGCCCTCCCGCCGCTCGTCGAACCCGGACCCGAGCTCACCCCCGAAAGGCAGCAGCGGTACGCCCGCACCACGATCCTGCCGGGCTTCGGGATGCTCGCCCAGCGGCGCATCCGCAACGCCCGCGTGCTCGTGGTCGGCGCCGGCGGACTCGGCAGCGCGGTGCTTCCGGCCCTGGCCGCGGCCGGGTTCGGCACCATCGGAATCGTTGACGGCGACACGGTCGAGGCGAGCAACCTGCCGCGGCAGAGCATCCACACACCGGCGCAGGTCGGCACGGCGAAGGTCGATTCGGCGGCAGGAGCGGTGCGCGCGCTCGACCCCGAGACCGTGGTTCGCAGCTTCGCGACAATGCTCACAGCCGAGAACGCGCCGGGCATCCTGGCGGACTTCGATCTGGTGCTCGACGGCAGCGACAACTTTCCGACCCGCTATCTCGTGAACGACGCCGCCGTGCTGGCCGGGATCCCGGTGGTCTGGGGCGCGGTCGATCAGTTCGGCGGGCAAGTCGGCGTGAGCTGGGCGCTGCAAGGCCCGCACTACCGCGACCTCTTTCCGGTGCCGCCCGAACCCGGAAGCGTGCTGAGCTGCGCGGAGGCCGGAGCGTTCCCCGCGGCGGTCGCGGTCGTCGGAAGTCTGATGGTCGGCGAGGCGCTCAAGCTCGTGACAGGGGTCGGGGATGCGCTGCTCGGCCGGGTGATCGTTCACGACGCCCTGCGCGGCGGCTTCCGCGAGCTCCGCTACGAGCGCGATCCGGAGGGGGCGCCGGTGACGACGCTGCACGATCATGCCATGCCCGCGAAGCCGGCCACCGCTCCTGCGACGACCGTCGCTCCGGCCGAGCTGCAGGCGATGCTCCAAGCGGGCGACGCCGTCACCATCGTCGACGTGCGGGAACCGTGGGAGGCGGACGTGGTGGAGATCCCTGGGGCCCTGCTGGTTCCGCTCGGCGTTGTGCAGCGGGACCCGTCGGGTGTCGCCGAGCGACTCGGGAACGACCCTCTCGTGATCGTCTGCCACTACGGTCCCCGGGCCGAGGCCGCGCGCAGCCTGCTCGCCGGCGCCGGCTTGAGCGGCCGGGTGCTCACCGGGGGCATCGACGCCTGGGCGCGCGACATCGACCGCTCCTTGGCGCGATACTGAACGCATGACGTCCCCGACCACGGTCGAGCAGCACGCCTCGCACCTCTCCGCCCTCCTCAGGCCGGCGCTCGACGCTCGCGCGATCGAGACCGTGCCGGTCGAACGCGCCCGCGGCCGGGTCACCGCTGCGGAGGTGCGGTCGGCGGTCGATCTGCCGCTGTTCCGCAACTCGCAGATGGACGGATTCGCGGTGCGTGCGGCCGACATCGCCACCGTGCCGGTGGCGCTCGAGGTCAGCGGGGATGTTCCCGCGGGCCACACGGTTCCGATCGTGCTGACGCCGGGCACGGCCGTCCGGATCATGACGGGTGCGCCGATGCCGAGTGGGGCGGATGCGGTGGTCCCGGTCGAAGACACGGAGCTCGTTCTCGGCCGCGATGACGGCCTGGACGGCGCGGTCGTGGAGGTCCTCCGCTCGCTCGGACACGGCGACTATGTCCGAGACCGCGGAAGCGATCTCCGTCGCGGCGAGGCGATCGTGCCTCAAGCGACGCGCCTGGCGCCCCGCCACCTGGCGGCGTTGGCCGCCGCGGGTGTCACCGAGGTGGAGGTGCTCGCCGTGGTGCGAGTGGGCATCCTGACCACAGGGTCGGAACTCGTGCGCGAGGGTGGGCAGGCGGAATTCGGCCAGGTGTTCGACGCGAACGGAGTGGCACTCGCCGCGTTGGTCGAGGAGGCCGGCGGCACGGTCTCCTTCCGCGGCAGGAGTGACGACGATCCGGAGGCGTTCGGAGTCGTTCTCCGAAAGGCTGTGGCCGCCAGCGATCTGGTCATTACCTCGGGCGGCATCTCGAAGGGCGCGTTCGAGGTCGTTCGCGACGTACTCGAACCGCTCGGCGCGGCGGTCACGACCGTGGCCATGCAGCCGGGCGGTCCCCAGGCGTCGGCGATCGTCGACGGCGTGCCGATCGTGTGCTTTCCCGGAAATCCGGTGAGCACCCAGGTGTCGTTCACGGTCTTCCTCCGCGGAATCCTGCGGGCGGCTGCCGGCCTGCCGATCGTCGGCCCTTCGCGGGCGTCCTTGGTGGCGCCGCTCCTCTCGGTCGCGGGCAAACGGCAATTCCTACGGGGTCGGCTCGTCGACCCGGCGAGCGTCGACCAGGTGGCCGGTGCCGGCTCGCATCTCGTGGCGGGAATGGCCGTCGCCGATGTGCTCATCGACGTGCCCGCCGAGACGACCGCACTCGCTGCAGGTGCTGACGTGACAGTCTGGTCTCTATGAGCGAGCTCAGTCACCTGGACAGCGACGGTCGGGCCCGGATGGTCGACGTCGGCGGCAAACCCGAAACAGCCCGAACGGCAGTCGCCCGCGGTCGTCTGGCGACGACTCCCGAGGTCGTGCGTCTCGTGGGCGCCGACGGTCTGCCGAAGGCGGACGTGCTCGCGACCGCACGTATCGCCGGCATCGGCGGCGCGAAACGCACCTCCGAATTGATCCCGCTGTGTCATCCGCTGCCGCTGACCTCGGTGCGGGTGGACTTCTCGCTGGACGCCGTCGCTGGAACCATCGCCATCGAGGCCACCGCCAAAACCACCGGGCGTACGGGTGTCGAGATGGAGGCGCTCACCGCCGTGGCTGTCGCCGGACTGACCCTGCACGACATGGTGAAAGCTGTCGACCCCGCCGCCATGCTGACGGATGTTCGGCTCGCTTTCAAGAGCGGCGGCAAGCGCGGCGACTGGAGGCGCGACGGCGAGGCGGGCGTGGCCGAGGCGAGCGTGGTTGCGACGGACGCTGACGCTGGTCTCCGTGCGCCGTCCCCCGCCGTGGTCATCGTCTCGTCGACGCGGGCTGCCGCGGGCGAGCGCGAGGATACGACCGGCCCGGACATCGTTCTCTGGCTCGCGGAACACGGTTTCCCCGACGCCTCGCTGCGGGTCGTCGCCGACGCCGCGATCGCTGAGGCGCTGCGTGGGGCCGTTGCCGAGCGTCCGCCGGTCGTGATCACCACCGGCGGTACCGGTGTCTCGCCGACGGATCGCACCCCCGAGGCGACCGCAGCCGTCTTGGACCGCCAGCTCCCGGGCATCGCCGAAGCTCTCCGCTCCCGCGGGTCCGCGCACACCCCGCTCGCCGCTCTCAGCCGTGGACTCGCCGGCGTGGCGGGCGACACGATCGTGGTCAACCTGCCCGGCTCCCGCGGAGGCGTCGCCGACGGTCTCGCCGTGTTTGGCGAGCTGCTCCCCCACGTGGTCGATCAGGTGCACGGACGAACGGAGCACGGCGCATGACCTTCGTCTTCGCGCGGATCAGCGCCGACCCCCTCGACACCTCCACGGTCGACGAGTTCGTCTGGAGTGCCGGATCCGGGGCCGTCGTCGCTTTTCAAGGCATCGTGCGCGACCACGACGACGGGCGTGGTGTCGTCTCGCTCGACTACCGTGCGCATCCGGAAGCCGAACGATTTCTGCGCGAATGCTGCGAAGAGATCGCCGAGCGCACCGGGCTGCGAGTGGCGGCGGAACACCGGGTCGGCTCGCTGACGATCGGGGATCTCGCGTTGATCGCCGCGGTCGCCGCGCCCCACCG
>DASYGJ010000228.1:0-11602 GCA_035999915.1 Leifsonia sp. | reverse complement strand
GATGTCGCGAACGAAGACCAAGTGCAAGCGGCGGTCGATCAGGCCGCCGCCCTCGGCCCGCTCCGCGTGGTGGTCAACTGCGCGGGCATCGCTACGCCCGGCAAAGTGCTCGGACGCGACGGTGTCCTTCCGCTCGAGCAGTTCGAGAGGGTGATCCGCGTGAACCTGATCGGCACCTTCAATGTCGTGCGGCTCGCCGCCGCCGCGATGGTGAAGACCGAGCCGCTGGGGGAGGAGCGCGGCGTGATCGTGAACACCGCATCCGTCGCCGCCTTCGACGGCCAGATCGGCCAACCCGCATACTCGGCGTCGAAAGGTGGCGTCGCGGCCATGACACTTCCTCTCGCTCGGGAACTCGCCCGCGACCTCATCCGCGTGGTCACGATCGCGCCGGGGATCTTCGAGACACCGATGATGGCCGGCCTGCCCCAAGCCGCGCAGAACTCCCTCGCGGCCCAGGTGCCCCACCCCTCGCGCCTCGGCAAGCCCGCCGAATACGCCTCCCTCGTGCGCCACATCGTCGACAACCCCATGCTGAACGGCGAAGTCATCCGCCTCGACGGTGCCATCCGGATGCAGCCGAAGTAGGGCGGCGGATCGGGCGCGCCGTCCGCCATGCCGCCGAGTGTGGCACTTGCGGTCGAATGTGACAGGTGTGCCGGGCACTCTCGACCGCAAGTGCCACACTCGACGCATCGCGGGCCGCTGGCCGTCGGGCGCGGTGTGCGGAGCGCGGGCGCGGGCGCGAGCGCCGAGCGCTGGCCGTCGGGCGCCGGGCGCTGGGCGCCTGGCGCTGGGCGCTGGGCGCTGGCCGCCGAGCGCTGGCCGTCGGGCGCTGGGCGCCGGGTGTCGGGGTCCGAGCGCCCGACGCGCAGCTGCCCTGAGGCCGAGTGTGCCTGTTCCGGTCGAATGTGCCGGGTGTGCCGGGCACTCTCGACCGCAAGTGCCACCCTCGAGGTAAAGCCGGGCGCCGAGCGCCCGTCGCCCGCTACGAAGCCGAATGCGCTTCCAGGAACGAATACACCTCCGTGTCGTCGACGCCCGGAAAGGAGCCGGACGGCAGCGGAGACAGGATGTGCGCGTGCAGCCTCGCGCTCGGCCAGGCCTGACCCGCCCAACGATCCGCGAGCCCTTCGGCCGGCCGTTTGCAGCAGGATTCATCGGGGCAGCGGGATTCGGCACGCGCCGTCGTCTCGCGCCCGCGGAACCACTTCGCCTGCGCGAAAGGCACCCCGACGGTGATCGAGAATCCGCCGGCCGAGGTTGTGCCGGTCTGAGTCGCGCACCAGTACGTCCCGGCGGGGGTATCCGTGTACTGATACATCTCCGTGGTGCGATTGGTGTGCGTGAACGCGCTGCGGGCACCCCATTTGCGGCAGACGATCTGCCCTTCGATCGAGCCGGTCACATCCGTCGGGAGCGGCAGGCCGTCGTTCTCGTATCCCTTGTACAGCGCACCGTCGTCGCCGACCCGCAGAAAGTGAAGGGTCATGTCGAGGTGGGTGGTGGCCAGGTTCGTCAGCCGTAGCGCGGCCGCTTCGTGGGTGACGCCGAACGCATCCCGGAAGTCCTCCACGGCGAGGTCGCGATCGTGCTTGGCCTGCTGCAGGAAGTCAACGGCGGCGTCCCGTGGCATCAGACAGCTGGCGGCGAAGTAGTTGATCTCCAGGCGCTGGCGGAGGAAGTCGGCGTAGCTGTCGGGGCGCTCATGCCCCAACAGCCGGTGGGCCATGGCCTGCAGCGCCATCGAGCGCAGACCGTGTCCGCCGGGGATGCTCGCCGGCGGCAGGTAGATGCGGCCGTTCGCGAGATCGGTGATGGAGCGGGCCGAATGCGGGAGGTCGTTGACGTAGATGAGGTCGAATCCCAGTTGCTCGGCCATCACGCTCACCTCGCGATGGGTGAGGGCGCCGTGTGTGTGACCGGATGCGCGCACCCGCTCCTCGGCGAGTTGCTCGATCTCAGCGATGTAGTTGTTCTGGGCGCGCATCCGCTCACGGAGTTCGGTGTTGGCGCGCCGGGCCTCTTCCGGCGTCGCGATCGCCTCGTTGGCGCGGCGCTTGAGTTCGCGATGCAGCCCGACGATCGCTTCGAGCGTCTCCGTCGGCGTCCCCTTGGTCGGCTTGATGGCAGGTAGACCGAGCGAGGCGTAGAGGCTGCCGTGCTGTGCACGAGCGAGTTCGATCTCGAGGGCGGCACGCGCATCCGGCGGCTCGGCGGACAGGAGGTCGGCGAGCTGAATACCGAAAGTGGTCGCGAGGCTGGTGAGCAGCGAAAGGCGCGGTTCGCGTTTGCCGTTCTCGATGAGCGAGAGCTGGCTCGGCGCGACGCCGACGGCCGCGCCCAGGTCGTCGAGGGTCAGGCCGGCACGAGCGCGAAAGTGGCGGATGCGATGACCGAGGGTGGCAGCATCGGCGGTGGGCGAGTCCATGTCTTCACATTAGCTAAAGAATCCTGATTCTTTGCAGAACATTCTTAGATACGTCCGTCATATCCTCACTCATGCTTGATGAAGACACGATCTTTCTTCGAGAGGAACCGGAATGACCATCGCCGAGCTACCGCTCAACGACCTCGACTCCCACCCCGAATCCCGCGGACTCGACGCCCTGCACGCCTGGGTCGACGACATCGCGGCCCTGACCCAGCCCGACGAGGTCGTCTGGTTGGACGGGTCGCTGGCGGAAACCGACCGGCTCACCAAACTCCTCGTCGCAGAAGGGAAGCTCATCCGGCTCAACCCGGAATGGCGCCCCAACAGTTTCCTGGCTCGCACCGACCCGGGCGACGTCGCACGCGTCGAAGACCGCACCTTCATCTGCTCCGCCGACGAAGCGGATGCCGGCCCCACCAACAACTGGCGCGAACCGAATGAGATGCGCGCAGAGCTGCGTGAGGTCTTCGCCGGCAGCATGCGCGGACGCACGATGTACGTCGTTCCGTTCTCGATGGGACCACTCGGAGGCCCGATCTCGCAGGTCGGCGTGCAGTTGACCGACTCCGCATACGTGGCGGTCAGTATGGGAACGATGACCCGTGTGTCTTCCGGCGTCGTGGACCTGATCGCCGCCGGACAGCCCTGGGTCGCGACAGTGCACAGCGTCGGCTTCCCGCTGGCGGATGCGCGGGGCGAGCGGCGGGACGAGGTCGCGTGGCCATGCAACGAGACCAAATACATCGTGCAGTTCCCCGACTCGCGCGAGGTCTGGTCTTACGGGTCCGGATACGGTGGCAACGCCATCCTCGCAAAGAAGTGTTTCGCACTGCGCATCGCGTCGGTGATGGCGCGTGACGAAGGCTGGCTCGCCGAGCACATGCTGATCGTCAAGATCACGTCGCCCGAGGGCAAGGCGTACCACGTGGCGGCGGCGTTCCCTTCGGCGTGCGGCAAGACCAACCTCGCAATGCTGCGGCCGAGCATCCCGGGCTGGCGCGTCGAGACGATCGGCGACGACATCGCCTGGCTGCGCCAGGGACCCGACGGCCGGCTCCGCGCCATCAACCCGGAGGCGGGCTTCTTCGGCGTCGCGCCCGGCACCGGCATGAACACCAACGCCACCGCCATCGAGACCCTGTGGGGCAACACGATCTTCACGAACGTGGCGCTGCGCGACGACGGCGACGTCTGGTGGGAGGGCCTCACCGACGAAGCGCCCGAGCACCTCATCGACTGGCGCGGCGAAGACTGGACCCCGTCCTCCGGTCGGCCGGCCGCGCATCCGAACTCCCGGTTCACCGTGTCGGCGGCTCAGTGCCCGGCGATCGCCGACGATTGGGATGCGTTCGACGGCGTGCCGATCGACGCGATCCTTTTCGGTGGACGCCGCGCGACGAACGTGCCGCTGGTCGCCCAAGCGCGGGATTGGAGCCACGGGGTGTTCCTCGGCGCGACGATCTCATCGGAGCGGACAGCCGCCGCCGAAGGCACGGTCGGCGAGTTGCGCCGCGACCCGTTCGCGATGCTGCCCTTCTGCGGCTACAACATGGCCGACTACTGGGGTCACTGGCTGCGGATGGGGGAGCGGCTCGGTTCCGACGCCCCGGCAGTGTTCCAGGTCAACTGGTTCCGCAGGGGCGAGGACGGCTCATACCTTTGGCCGGGCTTCGGCGAGAACGCGCGTGTGCTCGAATGGATCGTGCGTCGCATCGAAGGCCAGGCGGGGGCGGTGGATGCGCCGATCGGCCGCCTGCCGATCACCGAAGAACTCAAGCTCGACGGGCTCGACCTGGCCGAGGCAGATGTGGAGGCGCTGTTCTCGGTGGACCGCGCATCCTGGCTCGCCGAATGCGACCTCACCGAGGAGTTCTTCTCGCGCTTCGGCACCCGGGTGCCGCCCGCGCTCCACGCCGAACTCGCGTCCCTCCGCTACCGCCTCCGCGCCTGACCGCCCCGCCGCCCCGCCTCACCCAGCCCAACCGCCGAGTCCGCACGAAATCGGTCGAAAACCGCCGAGTCCGCAGAGAATCCGTGGACTCGGCGGTTACACGAGGAGTTGGTGCTTGGCGAGGTCGCGGTAGAGGGGCGTGGTGACGACGAGTTCGGAGTGCGTGCCGGTGCCGATGACTCGACCATGATCGAGAACGACGATCTGGTCGGAGTCGACGACCGTTGAGAGCCGATGGGCGATGACGATCAGCGTGCGGTCGACCGCGACGGCGTCGATCGCCTCGCGCATGAGCTGCTCGTTGCGCCCATCGAGGCTGGAGGTCGACTCGTCGAGCAGCAGCACGGGCGGCGCCGACAGCAGCGCACGCGCGATTGCCAGGCGCTGACGTTCTCCGCCGGAGAGCATGATGCCATCCTCACCGACCGGCGCCCCCAGCCCGAGGGCGTTCCGCTCGAGCACCTCTGTGAGGTTCACGGCGTGCAACACGTCGATGCACTCCGCATCCGTCGCATGCGGTGCGGCCAAGGTCAGGTTGTCGCGAAGCGAGCCGGCCAGCACCGGGGCATCCTGCTCCACGTAGCCGATCTGACCCCGCAGTGCTGTGCGATCGAGCGTGCGGATGTCGAGTCCGCCGAAGCGCACCTCGCCGGCTGTGGGGTCGTAGAATCTCTCCACCAGGGCGAGGATGGTCGACTTGCCCGCGCCCGACGGCCCGACCAGTGCGGTGCGCTTGCCGCGCGGAGCGGAGAAACTCACCCCGTGCAACACTCCCGTCGGGCGTGGAGCACCCGCGTCGGACGAACCCAGGCCGGCTTCCGCCTCCGCCTGAGCCACCACATCCGCGCCTTCGAACGCCTCGACCACGGCACGCTCGACCGAAGCGGCCGAAGCCGAAGCGGCCGAAGCGGCCGAGGCCGCCGTCGCTGGTGACGCGCCCGTAGCGCTGTCCGGGTAGGCGAAGTGCACGTCGCTGAATTCGATCGCCGGCGCTTCCGGCGCGAGCCCTTCGTTGGCCGCACCGACGGTCATCCCGAGCGGCGCGATGTCGCGGTCGAACTGGTCTTCCGTCGGCAGATCGATGATCTCCTGGATGCGCCCCAGCGCACCGAGCGCCGAGTTCACCGCGGTCACGGCGCCGAATGCCTGACCGAGCGGCAGGATCATCATGAACAGGAACAGGATGAACGCCACCAGGTTGGCCACCGTGATCGCCCCGCTGGCGACCCGGAATCCTCCGACACCCAGCACGACGAGGAACGAGACCTGCATCGCGATTCCGGCGACCGGAACGACGAGGGCCGAAACCTTCGCGACCTTGATCCCCATCTGCCAGGCGCCCTTCGCATCCTCTTCGACGGCGGCGATCTCGCGCTCCGTCGCATTGGAGGCGCGGATCGTGCGCACCGAGCTGATCGCACGCTCCACCGCGGCGGCGAGGTCGCCCACCTTGGCCTGCGCCTTCTGGCTGGCCACGCGGATGCGCCCGGAAAGCAGGGTGACCACGGCGATCGACACGGCGATCACGAGCACCGTGAGCCCCAGCAGCACGGGGTCGATGATCAGCATGGCGATGAGCGCCCCGAGGAATGTGAGCGCGCCGCCGATCGCCTCGACCAGCCCCTGTGTGAGTACCGCACGCAGCAGGGTCGTGTCCGAGCCGACGCGCGAGACGAGGTCGCCTGTTCGGCGGGTGTCGAACTCGCTGATCGGGAGGCGCAGCAGGCGCCCGACGAGTCGCTTGCGGGAGGAGAGCACCACGCCCTCGCCGGTGCGCTGCAGCAGGTAGTGCTGGTAGCCGGAGATGAGGCCGGACACGACGACGAGAATCACCAGCAGCCACACCAGCCCGCCGAGCGGTTTCTGCTTGCCGACCACGTCGATCACCTGGCTGACGAGCAGAGGCTGCGCCAACGACGCGGCGGCACCGAGGATGCTCAGCACGATCACGACCGCAAGGACACTCCGGTGCTCGAGCAGGTAGGGCAGCAGCTGGCTGAACTTTGCGCGCGGGCCTTCTTCGCCGGCCTTGCCGGGGCGGCCGAACCGTCGGCGCGTCGGAGTGGTCTGTTGGGTACTCATTGAGTTCTCGTCCGTTTCGGGTGGGTTCGAGGTGCGGGATGCGCTACCTTCGACCGTACTTCTTGTTGGCTGCTTGTTTGCTCACGAGGACCACGCCGCTTTCTGGCTTTTCAGCACCGCCGAGCGTACGTTACTGACATGGCCGGACGAGTCGTGGTCGCGGCAGGCGGAGTGCTGTTGGCGCTCGCTCTCACCGCATGCACCGCGAGCGGTCCGAACCCGATACTTTCGCGGACGGGATCGGCGACCGCGGCTGGTCCGTCGTCCACGGCTTCCCCGTCGGCGACGCAGACTCCCGCGGCCGTCGCTGGCCTCCAGCATGTGGTCGTCATCGTCGACGAGAACAAGCCCGCTCAGTCGGTGGTCGGCAACCCGCACGCGCCGTATCTCAACAGCCTCGCCCAGGCCAACGCGCTGGCAACCGGGTATTCGGCAGTGTCACATCCGAGCCTGCCGAACTATCTCGCGCTCACGAGCGGCACGACCGGCGGCATCACGACGGACTGCAACCCTCCGGGTGGTGCGTGCCTCGTGACCGGGCCCACTCTCGCGCAGGAGATCGATCACTCGGGGCGAACCTGGAAGATGTACGCCGAGAGCATGCCGGCGCCGTGCACCACAGCCAACACCAGCCTGTATGCGGTGAAGCACAACTCGTTCCTCTACTTTCCGAACGTGACGAGCAACGCAGCCTATTGTGCGACGCACGATGTTCCGTACGCGCAGTTCACCGCCGACCTCGCCACCCCGACCAGCCTGCCGGACTTCGCCTTCGTCAGCCCCAACCTGTGCAACGACATGCACGACTGTTCGGTCGCCACGGGGGACGCCTGGCTTCAGGCAAACGTCCCGCGGATCCTCGCGTCGCCCGCGTTCACCACGCAGCGCTCACTCCTCGTCGTCACCTTCGACGAGGGAGACTCGGGGGACAACGTGGTCACGTGCGTATTCGCCGGTCCGGCCGCCGCCATTCACGTCGTGTCGTCGGCGCCGTTCACCCACTACTCACTCCTCCGGACGATCGAAGTCGAGTGGGGACTTGCACCCTTGACCACCAACGACGCCAGTGCGACGCCCATGACGACACTCCTCAGGTAGCGCCGCCGCCGCACTCCGCTCGTTAGGGTGGAGGCATGGATACTCTGTTCGCAGTTCTGCACGTCGTCAGCGCCGTGTTCATCGTGGGCCCGATGGCGATTCTGCCGATGACGGCCATGCGCGCTGTTCGCGCCGGAAACGCTTCGCAGGTGCGTACCCTGGCGAAGTCCACCAACCTGTTCGCGCTGCTGTCGTTGCTGACGGTGGTGTTCGGTTTCGGTGTGCTGGGGATGAGCGACCCCAAGGACAAGTTCTCGATCGCCTCGCCGTGGATCCTCTGGTCGATCATCGCGTACGTCATCGCACTGGGGCTGACGCTCTTCGTCGTCGTGCCGGCGATGCGCAAGGCTGCGGATGCGCTCGACGCGTTGCCGAGTGCCGGTCCGGCTGATGTCTCCACGCCGACGGCGGAGGCGGCCGGCCTCGAGTCGCGCGGTTACCCCGCGATCGCCGCGGCCTCCGGTGTCGCCTCCCTGCTGCTGCTCATCGTGGTCGTCCTCATGGTCTGGAAGCCCTGACCCCGCCACGCAGACAACAGCGAGTACACAAGAAGTGACAGCCGAGTACACGCGAAGTGCGCCAGAATCAGCGGATTCGGCGCACTTCTTGTGTACTCGGCTGTTGCGTGACTAGAGCGAGCGGAGGGTGAGGGCGGTGGTGAGGGCGGCGTGCGCGGCCTCGGCCCCCTTGTCTTCACGGGAGCCGGGAAGGCCTGCGCGGTCGATTCCCTGCGCCTCATCGTCGAGCGTAAGCAGGCCGAAGCCGACCGGCTTACCCGTGTCGAGCGCGACGCGCGTGAGGCCGTCGGTCGCCGCCGATGACACGTACTCGAAGTGGGGCGTGCCGCCGCGGATGATCACGCCAAGCGCGACCACCGCATCCGCACCCCGTTCGAGCGCCACTTTGCTCACGACAGGAAGCTCGAAGCTGCCCGGCACACGCACGATCGAATAGGAGGCGCCGGCCTCGCTGAGCGTGCGTTCCGCTCCCGCGATCAGGCCGTTCGTGATCTCCTCGTGCCACGTTCCGGCGACGACCACGACTGTCAGGCCGCTCCCGTCGACTTTCTCGGCGCTGTTCGGGGCTCCTGCTCCGCTCATCGGGGGGTCCTCTCCGCTGCGATCTCAGCCTGGGGGATGTCGTGACCCATGCGGTCACGCTTGGTTTCGAGGTAACCCTCGTTGAATGCGCCGACCCCCACGACCAGTGGCACCCGGTCGGTGACCTCGATGCCGTGCTCTTCGAGCTGACGCACCTTTTCGGGGTTGTTGGTCAGAAGGTTGACCGATCGGATGCCCAGGTCCTTCAGGATGGCCGTGGCCGCCCCGTAGTCGCGGGCGTCGATCGGCAGGCCGAGCGCGAGGTTGGCGTCGAGCGTATCCAGACCGTCCTCCTGGAGCTTGTACGCCCGAAGCTTGTTGATGAGACCGATGCCCCGCCCTTCGTGTCCACGCAGGTAGACGACGATGCCGCCGTCGCGCTGGATGGTGTCGAGCGCCGCGTCGAGCTGCGGCCCGCACTCGCACTTGAGCGAGCCGAAGGCCTCGCCGGTCAGGCACTCCGAGTGAACACGCACCAGTGTGCCGGTGGCGGACGGATTGCCCGCGACGATCGCGACATGGTCGGCGCCGGTCATCCGGTCGCGGTACGCGCGCATCTTGAACGGTCCGTGCGTGGTCGGCACCATGGTCTCCACTTCGAAGATCACGCGCGAGGTCTCCGGGATGGGCGTCACGGTGTCGAGAGCCTGGTCGCAGTGGAATTCCTGCAGGTAGGCGATGAGGGCCTCGATCGTGATGACCAGGACATCCTCGCGCTCACCGAGCTCGATGAGACCGGGCAGCCGCATCATCTCGCCATCGTCGGCGACGATTTCGGCGATCGCCCCGACAGGAGTCAGTCCCGCCAGTTTCAGCAGATCGACCGCGGCCTCGGTGTGCCCGTCGCGCTCGCGTACGCCACCGTCGGCCGCCCGCAGAGGAAGGATGTGACCGGGTCGGTGCAGGCTCGCGGGAGTCGAGTCGAGGTCGGCCAGAACACGCAGTGTGTGGGCACGGTCGGCCGCGCTGATGCCAGTGCTGAGCCGCTGTGCCGCGTCGACGCTCACTGTGTAGTTCGTGCCGCGCGCGTCTTCGTTGGTGGCGACCATGACGGGAAGGTCGAGCCGGTCGGCGATCTCGTTCGTCATCGGGGCGCAGATGAAGCCGGATGAGTGCTTGACCGTCCAGGCGATCCACTCCTGGCTGGCGAGCTCGGCGGCGATGATCACGTCGCCCTCGTTCTCGCGGCTCTCGTTGTCGGCGACGATGACCGGCTTGCCGGCGCGCAAGTCGCTGAGTGCCTGGGGGATGGTGGCGAGACTCATGAGGAACTCCGCTCGGTGGCAGGGATGAATGTTGGTTCGTTCAGTGAGGACGGCAGCACGGATTCGCGTGCGCCGTAGCCGAGGCCGAGCATCCGCTCGACGTGGCGGGCGAGGATGTCGGTTTCGATGTTGACCCGGTCGCCGACGACACGGTCGCCCAGCGTGGTGGCGGTGAGGGTCTCGGGGATGAGGGACACCTCGAACCATCCCTCGTCCAGCCCTCCGCCGACCCCGCTCACGGTGAGTGAGACGCCGTCGATCGTGATGGAGCCCTTGCGGGCAAGGAGCGGTGCATGCTCCGGGTCGAGGCTGAGGCGAACGACCCGCCAGGCGCTGCCGTCGGTGATCGCAAGAATGGTGGCCGTGCCGTCGATGTGACCCTGCACGATGTGTCCACCGAGACGGTCGCCTACCCGGGCCGCGCGTTCGAGGTTCACCCGGCGTCCGGGCTGAACTCCGTCGAGCGTGCTCATGGCGAGCGTCTCCGCCATCACGTCCGCGGTGAAGCTCTCGGCGTCCTGGCCGATGACGGTGAGGCACACGCCGCTCACAGAGATCGAATCCCCGTGTTCGGCATCGCTGACCGCGATCGGCGCGTGCACCGTCAGGCGCGCGGCGTCATCGGCCCAGTCGACCGCGGTGATCTCGCCGATCTCTTCGATGATTCCCGTGAACATGGTCAGTTTCCTTCTTTCTGCGCCGGCTCGCTGTGAGCCGGCACGGCACGGATGAAAAGGTCGGCGCCCAGCTGCTCGACCGAGAGGATGCGCAGAGCGCGTTGTCCGCCGATGGTCGCCACGCCGATGTCGCCGAGTGCGACGCGAGGGCCGCCCAGCAGCGTCGGGGCGAGATAGATCGCGTACTCGTCGACGAGTCCGGCGGCGACGAACGCACTCGCCAAGGTGGGTCCGCCCTCCACGTAGACCCGGCGAAAACCGCGTGCGTGGAGATCGTGCACCAACTCCGTCACGTCGTGGGTTCCTTCGAAGACCACCGGATGCGGGTGGTGGAACACAGCGGCGTCTCGCGGGATGGCGCGCATCCCCACGACGATGGGCGTCGGCTGCGTGGCGAGCAGCTCGCCAGCGTCGCCGCGGGCCGTGAGGCTGGGATCGTCGGCTAGAACGGTCCCGGTTCCCACGACGATGGCGTCGGATGCGGCCCGTTGTTCGTGCACGAGCTGGCGGGCGGCCGCGCCGGTGATCCATTTACTCGTGCCGTCGGCGGCAGCGGAACGTCCGTCGAGGCTGCTCGCCCATTTCACGGTGATGTGCGGGCGCCCGAGGGCGGCGGCGGTCAGCCAGTCACCGAGGAAGTCCTGCACGGCGTCGGCGAGCACGCCTCCGATCACGTCGACGCCGGCCTGGCGCAACCGGGCGGCGCCGCCTCCCGACGCGTGGCCGGGATCGCTGACCGCGTAGACGACGCGCGCGATTCCGGCGGCGATGAGCGCTTCGGAACAGGGGCCCGTGTGGCCGGTGTGATTGCAGGGTTCGAGGGTGACGACGGCGGTCGCGCCGTGTGCTGCTCCTTCGGGGAGCTTGCCGAGCGCATCCACTTCGGCGTGCGCTGTGCCGACACCGCGGTGCCAGCCTTCGGCGATCACCGTGCCATGAGCGTCGAGGATCACGCAGCCGACGCGGGGATTCACCCCGGTGGCGGGCCCGTTGTG
>DASYGJ010000178.1:0-31002 GCA_035999915.1 Leifsonia sp. | reverse complement strand
AGCGCCCCAGGTTTCCTGCCGCTCTTATGCGGGTTGCGGCTCTCGGGTGAGGGTCGCGTAGTGGGCTTGTTCGAACTCGGCGGGTGGGACGTAGCCGAGGCTCGAGTGAAGCCTACGAGTGTTGTACCAGTTGACCCAGCCGGCGGTCGCGAATTCGACCTCTGCGATCGTCTTGTAAGGGCCGTCGTGGAACACGGTCGTGCGTATGCATTCCGCTTTATTGAGCCCGTTGATCGTCTCCATGAGGGCGTTATCGTAGGCGTCGCCGACGGACCCGATCGAGGGGCGATGCCGTCGAGGGCGAGCTTCTCGGTGTAGGTCAACGAAACGTATTGAGACCCGCGTCCGAATGTGCTCTGAGCTGCTTGGGCTGGATCGGGTGGCCTTGCCGGCCGCGTTCCCACAAACCCATCCGCAGCGGGATCATCACGAGCTCAACATGCTTGGTGGTCTGCGCGTGCCAGGCGACGATGCGTTGCGAGAACACATCGACGATGAACGCGACGTAGACCCACCCTGCCCAGGTTCGGCAATAAGTGAAGTCCATCACCCAGGTGTGATCGGGCCGCGGTGCGGTGAAGTCCCGATTCAGCAGATCCCCCGCACGGATCCCGTCCTTGGCAGGGATCGTCGTGCGGATGCTCTTGTCACGGCGAATGCCCGACAGCCCCAGCGCCCGCATGGCCCGATCGACCGAACCTCTCGACGCGTCAGGGATCGTGGTGCGGCGGATCAGCGCCGTCATCTTCCGCCGCCCATAGAGACCTCAGGGGTCAGCTTCCGCACCTGGCGCCCGGCAACGTCGACGGTGGTCCATGCGGCATCACGGCGCTCTGAACGTTCGCGTCGGTGACCGTCCGGGCGGCCACGACACCCTGCCGCTGGGCTCGGTAGGTGCGTGCGGCGATCTGGTGGCCTTGCTCGCGCAAGACCCGGCAGATCGACTCGACCGCGTGCCCATCAGCTCTCATCGTGTCGATGAAACCCAACATCAACGGTTGCGGGGGCGAGTCCCCCTACGAAGAAACTCGTCGCCGCCCGCACTGATCTCGATCGTCCGCTGATAGGTGACTGTGCTTCCTATCCCGTTCGTGGGCCGGGGAGCGCCACCCTACTCGTTGTCAGCCTGGTCCAGTACGAACTCGGTGAAGCCCGGAACCGTGAACGAAAGGTGCCCGTGTTTGTTCGCGTCTAGAAGGCCCTTGTCCAGCAATCGCTGACGGGTGACCGAAATGGCCTGGGTGGTGGATTCCAGCTTCTCTGCAAGCGCAGCGCGTTTGACATCCTCACCACCCAGCTGGGCAATCGCCACGAGCATTTGCCGTTGCTTGGTCGAGGCGCCCGTCCACCGCGACGTGAACAGCGTCAACATCTCAGCCTCGACGGAAGGTAGCGCATCGATAATGTCGGGGAGGGTGATCCCATCACCGGGGTTCAGCCCGGCACTTCCAAGCCTGCTCGCCGCGGCCTTCCAAGCAGAATTTCCGATCAGCTGAACTTTGTACGGGTATCCAGACGACTCGGCCACTCCGCGATCGAGAGCCGCCTGGTCCCAGATCACGCTGACGTCTGCAGCGATGGATTCGAGCGCCTCCCGAGCACCAGCCTCCGACAAACCATGTAACGGCTGGAAGCTGAACCGCTCGCTGAATGTCACGGCCCTGTTGATTTTGGTCGGCGCTCCAGGTAAGCCGACGGCGAAGAGCGCGGTACGTGGCTGTTCCGGATCGAAAGGTCGGAGCGGATTCATCTCTTGCCAGGCGTAGGCGATAGTTCGCAGGCTTGTAGGGTCGGCTTCCTGAATCTCGTCAATGAGAATTGCGATGCCAGAGTCGCCGTCGCTAATGACCGAGTTGAGGGTCGCTTTCAGCGCCCGTTGGAACTGCTTGGCTGAGGCCGCCGCGTCGGCCCTGTTCGGCTTGACGGTTATTGCGAGGTTGGCGATTCCGGGCGCACCGAAAGTGAGCGAGGCAGAGTCGATGGCTTCAAGCGCGGCCTTTTTGAGTCGAGAGCCCTTGCCCACAATTTGCTTCAACTCGCCGAGGAGAGACTGCACCAGGTCCTCGTTCGGGTCGGCGGTGATCAGCACCGTCTTGATGTGGTAGCTGCCGAATATACGCTGAGCCTCACGAAGCAGCGAGGTCTTTCCGATGCCGCGGGGTCCGTGGTCGACGTGGATTCGCGGGACGAACTGAGCTTCGGAATCGATTCGCTGTGCAGCTTCGCGGAATTGTTGCAGCTTTTCTGCCCTACCGGGCAACTTAGTGGGAACGGAACCTGGCGTGTACGGACTCAGCGTCATGCATCGACCTCTCATCGCGATGTTATACTTCGAGTCATTGTATAACATGGCAAGATGTGGATCGGCGGCCTGTCTGGCTTGCGACGCTTCTCGAAAATCACATGCAGGACATCTCACCTAAATCGTGAGACCGACACACGTTCGAATGTGTGGAGGTTGGGATGAACGCCGCGGTCGCGTTTCACCGCATACCTATTCTTGACCAGCGGTGTCGTCGAGGGTTGGGTGCCAGACGATTCGGGGTTTGGTGATTGCGTCTGGCCGAGTATCGTCCCATACGGGAACGCTTCGTCGTACGACATGAAATAATCGGCCTTACGCCGGATGGCAGTGGCGAGGTGGATCGCGTCACCGGCTCGCAGCTTGTGTGCCCACGCGACTTCCTGTGCTGTCTGGGCGGCGATGATGTGTCTGCGCCGCCTCGAATAGCGCGCAGGCTTCTGCCTTGGCATGGCGACGGAGTTCTTCCGTCTCCTGCTGCGCCGCCGCATGCCCGTTGAGCGCATGGGTGAGGACACCGAATAGACGATATCGGCGAGGACGGCGGAGCGGAACCCTAGAGGTAGGCGCACTGAATGTCTCTAGTCTGCGTCGTCGCGCGTCCTGAGGGCTCGATCGACTAGGGGGTCACCGAGCTCTCGCAACCAGTTGACGAGTCCGGGGTACGCGGAAGGGTTGGCAGCGACCAGCGGACGCAATTCCTCATGTTCGTAGGCGATGAGCGCAAGCTCCTCAAGCGTGGTCGAAGTATCGCGAGCAGTTTCGGCGAGGTTGACAGCCGTCGCCGTTGGCCGCCGCTCGGACACGTCGGCGTTGCTGTTGTCCTCGCTCAGTTCTGCGTCCGGATTGGCGCGATATCGGGTCAACGGCGCCGATTTTCCCTGGCGCACGAGGTAAACACCTACAGCGAGCAATGCGCCGCCTGTGATGAGCACGAGGGAGACTGGGAGAACGTCCCATTCGTTGAATCCATTGCGTGTCCAGAGCACAGTCGAAAGTACAGGCACTGCGCCTGCCGCGAGTACGATCCGCCCGAGAGTCTGCCGGCCCCAGCCCGATCCGGCGCCACCGTCCTGCGGTCCAGATTCATTCATCAGTTCCCCGTCAGTCATTTGCCTATCCGACCGGTCCCATCAAAGGCCAACCGCCAGATGGACGAAGCCAAAGATGGCGCAAAGCTTCTCGCTCAGGCGCGGAGTGCAGCCCAGCCTGTGGTGGCTTCTCCGGTGTCGAGGAGTGTAGCAGCGGACGTCGCGCGCGGAGTATGGGCACCGCTGCCCATACTTCACGGCTACTTCTATTGATAAGGTCCGTCTCATGCTGTCGGTCGCTGTGCCGCTCGGCCGGCGCGATCCATCGAATAAGTCGGGGAGGTAGTCAATGTGGAGCGTCTATGACACGTTCCTGCTGCTGACGGGCGTGGTGTGCATCGTTGCGGCATTCCTCCCCGTGCCTGGCACACCGCCACGCGTAAGAGCCGCCATTGGGCTCGTCGGGGCCGGCATAGTGGCACTCTCTCTCATCACGGGAAGTCTGACGTCGTTCCGCTACCCGTCCATCACCTTCGCTGCTCCCTTCTTGGCCGCAGCCTTCTGCATAGCTACGCTGTTGGGCGGATATCGCCGATCGCGACAGTCCGCGTCGAACTCAGGATCAGCCCAACCCGCCTTCGATCCACAAGGAGACGCGGCGACGTCGACCACGAAATTGGTCGAAGGTAATGGAGAGAATAGGACCAGCCTACGCATTGTCTGGTCGCTTGTGGCGGTCGGGATCGTTATCGCATGGGCTCCCTGGCAGGACCTGTACGGGCAGCCGTTGGCCTACGCCGCCTATCGAGTTTTCGGATATGGAATGGCGATCGGCGCCGTCGTGCTTCTTCGGGAGTCTGTGCGAACGACGCTCACGGCCGGTGCGATCCTTGGGGCTGCGTGTATCTTCGACCTCCTGAACGCCTGGGGGATCTTCGGTGTGGTTCCGTGGTTATGGACGATCCCATACGGGATCGTTGTGCTCGGTTGGTTCGTTGCCCGTCGGCGGAGGGCACTCACGTTTTTGATTGCAGTTGCTGTCCCCGTGCTCGTTGTGTTGTGGGAGCTGGCGGGTGGGTCTGACCCCGGCGGCATAGCAATAATGGTTGGCGCCTGTTGGCTCGGTGTGGCGCTCGGAAAGTTCACTCGTCCGAAATGGTCGGTTGAAAGTGGCGTCGAGGAGAGCGGCGGCTGGTCGGCCGGAGGCGGACGGTCGCTGCCTCATCCGTCGGAATGGCTATCGGCGGCAGTCGCCGTGCTGCGAGCTTCCCCGTCAGTTTTCGCAACGTATGTTTTCGTGTCTTGCCTCTTAGTCGTGCTTATCCACTTCGCCGAGGGCGGTGTCAGCGGCGTTGGGTACGCGGTCGCAGGGATCGCATACATCGGAGCCCTATTCGTCGTCGGTGATTCGTTTCGACGCAGCGCCGCGTCGGCGGCCGGAGTGGCACTGGTTTGCGTCCTGCCGGCGCTGCTCGGCTACATCGCTCCGGACCAATTCCGAGCTGCCGTCGGGTCTCTAGCGTTCCTCGGTCTCGGCGTCGTGGTGTTGGCCTGGCAGATCACGATGAGGCATTTCCCGCCGTATTACCTGTTCTCGGCTGTTGTCGTGCTAGCAGCATTCACGGCGAGCGTCGCGCTCGGCTACGTGATGTTCGCTCTGCCGTTCCCCGTCAATGCGCCCCTTATTCAGTCTGTGGTTTCCGCTGCGGCCGTCGTCGGTGGGTGCTGGCTCTCCAGCGGTCTGTCTGCACGCAATCTGCGCCGATCCTCCGCGCCGATCGGGCTAGGGCACGCGGCTGTAGAGGGAGGCGCATGATGAGGCGACGCAGTGAGCGCTGGTGGCTTGGGATCTCGCTGGCGGCGTTGGTCGTGACAGGAGCAGGAACGGCATATGCGTCGTCGATCGGCGCAGACGCTGTTTCCGCTCTCGTCGGGGGACCTGCGACCGTCCAGTCGGCCGTCCTGGGAGGAGGTCAGAATTTCAGTGCAGTTCGCGCAACTGGTTCTGCGCCGGGCCCGGCCGCCGAGTTCGCTTCGGGCGAGACCACGGCGTGGACGGTGAGTGGAGACAATCTCGGTCTCAGCGACACTCCGTCCTATGTCGCAGGAACTGCACAGACGTGGGTGGTCAGCGGAAGCGATCTGGCTGGCGAACGTACGCTCATCGGGCTCGACGCGGCGACCGGCAAGAAAGAATGGCGGCTGAGCATCGGCAGCGGCACTGACGCCGCACTGACCTGCGCGCCGGAGATGCTCGGGAACTCGGTTTTCTGCGCGTACGGCGGATCGGCTCCGGATTCCAGCACCGGTACCGTTATCGACGCCGTTGACATCCTGACCGGCAAGATCTCGAAAACCGCCGACCTGAGCGCTCTTGGCCTGACCGGTCGAGGGACCGTGGACCAGATACACGTTTTCAACAACTCCGTCGTGATCAGAAGGATCGTCGGCACCGCCGAGGGGTCGAAAAGCGGAACCGTGTCTCGGATACCCGAAGATCTCTCGTCGGTGACATGGACGACGGTATTCCCAGCCCTCTGCGAGGGCGGGGAGGGATGGCCGTCGGTGGCGCGTCAGAGCGGGAGGCTTCTCGTTCTCAGTGATGCCGAGGCCGACACCGCGTTCGACTTTGCGAGCGGCGACCTTATCGCCAACCCTCGTTGCGTTCCCCTCGACACCTACGGAGCGAGTGGCATTGCGGCGGGAGACGGAACAGACCTCAGCGGCCCAGATACAACAAAGCAGCTTCGGGATGGCTCCGTGGTGAATATTGTGTCAGCGGCCGACGCAGGCGCGAACGCCGCCTCGGTGAGCTTCGCCTTCAGCGCGCGACCGTCGCCGGTCCCGCTTTTCGAAGCGGTTGATGCGAGCATCTCTGCGGGTGCCGACTCACCTAGCAGCGCCAGGGCGGTCGCGTTCGCGCCTGGTGCGAAACCACTTTGGGAGACGGCCGTTTTTGGCACATCTGTCGGAATGCGCGGTGCTTTTCATGGGGCTTGGGATGGGAAGCATCTCATACTCGTGGACTCGGTCGGGAAGGTGTCGTCCGTGGATCCCGAGACGGGCCGAATACTCTGGGCGACAAATTACGGAGCACCCCTGCGCGGAACGACGGAGGCGGGCGCCACCGAGCCTGATCCGATGTTCGCGGCAGACGGGACGTTGGTTGTATCGGATGCGGACTCGTCCGATGGCGGAAGTGGGGAACCGTTCGCGGTAGCCTTCGACCCGCGTACCGGTGCGCAGCTGTGGCGCAAGGACCGGGTCGACGTGGCCGCGATGGCCCGCGTCGGCGATCAGTCGAGCGTGGCGTTCTGGTCCGGCACGGGTTCCGGCCGCGTTCTGGGGGCCATGGTGCCGTCCGGAGCACAGAGCGCCGACTCGGGTGCTGCATCGCCTGCGTCAGCCGGCTTGCCTGCGTGCCCGGTGGGCATGTCGGCAGTCTCCTGGAGCATCTTCCCGGGCGGCCACCTTCTACTCTGCGGTAACTCCCGCACCTACGTCGTTGACTACACGTCGAGCGGCAGGGTCGTGCCATGCTCGTCCCTGGGCTTCAGCCAGCAAGGGTTCATCCTTACGTGCAGCGGGCATGAAACCGTGTCCGTGCTAGGCGGCGGGGCCATTCTGCAGATGGTGTCGCCCTCACGCGATCTGACACAGCCAGCGGATCATGCGTGGTCCGCGTGGGCGGGCCCGACCGCGTTCGGATCGCAGAGCGCGAGCGCGGCAGTGGACCAGTCGTGTCCGCCGCGCTCGACGTTGCTCTCCCTCTCCGTCTGGAACGGTGGATGGCTCCTGATTTGCGGCACCGACGCGATGACCGTTACCTCGTTCACGGTGCATGACGGAACCACTTCCAGCAGCGGGCACAGCATGACGTTGTCTGGCGACCGTTACTGCGGCAAGACGGACGCAGGCGTGGAGGTCTGCGCCTCGGCCTCGCCCGCTCTGGTCACATTTACACCGCCCGGGGCGACAGCGGCTCAGCACCCCACATCCTCCAACTACTTCGTGACGAAGGGCGTGGGCGGCGCGGGAGTCGGCGGAGGCGCATACGGAGTGCAGGCGCCCTCGGACACCGCAGCCGATCAAGTGAGATACATCGTGCAAATCCTGCAGAAATCGGAAGTCGGTCGAGCTCAAGTCAGCAGCCTAGTACCGGATTTGCTGCGCTGCTCTGCCACCGCCGACGACGTCTCAAAGGCTTCGGCGGTCATCGCCAACAGGCAGCAACTGTTGTCGGCGCTCCAGAGCACGCCGTCGGAGCAGGTTCCCAGCGGAACTCGGCTGATCGCCGAGCTCACTAACGCCTTGACCGTGTCGCTTCAAGCCGATCAGGGGTATCTGGACGCGGCACGCCAGATGGCGTCCGGAGACTGTCCGAACGGCATGATCGCTGCGCAGAACGCGGTTGGCGTCGCCAACCAGACCGACGCGCTGAAACAGACCTTCGTCGCCGACTGGAATGCCAACATCGCCGGACATTACCCCGACGCAGCAACTTTCTCGGCGGACACCATCTGACAAGCGACTGTTCTCCTAGGCAGAAAGTCCGTCTCTCTCCGCCCTAGCTGCAGACCGGGTCGCCGAGGCTGATTGTTTGGCTGCCGATGGTAATGCTGCCAACTGCGCAGAGCCGAGTCTGTGGTGACGGGCGAACGACAAGTGTCGTGTACGCGCCTTGCACCCCCGGCTCCGTAGCGTCCTGCCGTTCGGCGCCGTTCGGCGCCGTCTCCGGGTATATGGACACCTTCACTTCATTGCCTTCGGCGAGGCCGTCGTACCGGGCGATACGCGCCCAGCCGGCGTAGCACTTGTTCGACCAGACGATCTGGAGACGTGTGTTATGCGGCCTGTCCTCAGAAGCGGCGACCTTCGCGTCGTTGACGCAAGGTGTCATCGCCGGGTCGATCCCAGTCTTGACAATGATCTGAGCGTGCGGGTTCACTGGGCCGGCAGCAGCGAGCTGGTTCTTCAGCGCTGTCACTTGTGCGCCCATCAGATCGCTTGTCAGAACGTTGCTTGCCGCCGCACCGATCCCGAAGGCAGCCACGGCAATCGTTGCGGCGACCCCCCAATGCACGCGGCGCCGCGATCGAACCGAAGATGACACGTCGAACTCTTGACTCTCGGCATGTTCATGAGGCTCAGGTGCGGCCAGAATCGCGGCCAGTTGGTCCCGTCGTCGGAGCCATTCCACCGAGTCCTGCTTGCACGCGCGCACCACCCCGTCGACAGTGCGTGCGGACGGTAGCTGCTTGCCTGCCATCGCGTCTGAGAGGACGGTGCGAGAGATTCCCGTCGAGTGCTGCAAGTTCGCAAGAGTCGGGCTCCCTGCTGCGACACGCAGTAGACGCAGGTCGGCGGCAAATCGGGCGACGGTATCTGGTTCAGGTGCGGTCTCATCAGACATGTGAGCTCCTCGGGTTAGGAACGGCCGGCCCGCGGGATCGCAAGAGAGCCAGTGAGTAATTCTTACCATTCCGGAAAAGCCGGTCAGCCGGTAGGCCACGTTCACGGGACGCGAATCGGGCGGAAAATTCCGCCCGGACGTTTCCGGACCCCCAATGCGTCCTATGAATCGGTCAACTTCTGGGATCGAACCGAAGATGGGAACACGATGACAGCCCGATCCACCAGCCGAACGCGCACCCGAAGCGGATCCAAGCAAATATGTGCGGTGCAACACGCCCTATGGGTACCGGTGCCCATTCATTTTCGACAAGACGTTCTGGTTGTATAGCACCTACAGAAGGACATGCCGGGCGTGCGACGCTCAGCATTGAAGAGATCTCATGAACGACTGGAGTTCATCCCATGGCCGCAGTTCTCGGCGTGATCCTGTGCATCGGCATTGTCGTACTGCTCACCTACCTCAGGCGCAAGGCCACCACAGTGCTGACCCAACAGGTGTTCGATCGTGGCGGGAATGCTCGAGGTAAGGCGGCGACTCGTGAGGTAACTGCCTTCCATTCGAATGCCCCCGCCAAAAACGTGATCGACAGCGTCGTTCAGCTCATCGAGCCCAGTCCCGAGCTGCCGGGTGCATTCGCGGCCAAGGTTGTGTTGTTGAAGCGCGACGATCAAGTCGCTGTGTTTGGATACGGCAACAAGGTCGTCATGACTTTCCGCGCGGCCCTTGTCGTTTCGGATTCACCGTCCGGATCGGATGCGGTCTACCAGGTTCTCAACTGGCGGACTCGAAGCGGAATCGTCCAGGGCCTGTTTGAGATGGAGCGGCTCGCGAATCTGGTGCGTACCGCAGCATCGAGACTGGGCGCGACGTACTCGCTCAGCGAGGCGGACCCTCCCACAGATCAGCACCTCGACGCCTTTCCCATTGCGGTTTGCCCGAAATGTGGTTCCGCTGACGTGGGTAGCCGCTTCTGCACGACCTGTGGCGCAGACATCAGTGAGGCTGCGGGCGAACCGTCGTCGGCCTAGTCAGCTCGGCGATCGATCAATACCAACGCGTGTGCCCGATCAGAGCGACGTCACGAGCGCGCCGATGAGTAGAGCGCTGGCGAGCAGTAGCGCGACGTCGATGCCCAGAACTATGTAACCGATAAGCAGTCCGGCTAACGCCCGACCTGCTCCGCGCTGGTTTGTCGTGCGTATTTCACGTCGAGCGAGGTGCCCGACGACAATCGCGGCGACGAGAAGCCCAATCGCAAAGAACGAGAATGCCAACCCGATCTGGTGCGGGATGAACTGGCTCAGGGCGTTCAGTGCTAGGGCAATGAGTGCGAATGTGAGCGAGGCTTGAGCCTTGCCGTTCGGTGGCCCTTCCATTGCAATCACGCGGACGACTGGCTGCATCGCTGGGCGCCTCTCAAGCAGCCCCGAGAATGCGACTGTCGCAAGCACGAGTACGACGTCGATGAGCGCGATCAGCATTGACGCGGAGGATCCTGCGGAATTGTAGATTCCGGTCGCAATGTAGGTCTGGGCGAATTCGAACACGATGAGCACGATGATGCCGAAATAGCCTGGCCCTCGAAATGGCCGGCTGACCGCCCAACACAGGAACAAGAGCAGATAAACGGTCGTGTCGGCCAAGCGATACCCAATCGCGACCGAATAAAGGGCGGTGGTGAACTCCTCGGTCAAGGTGAGAGCGATGAACCCGAGCGCGAAAAGAACTCCACCCAACTTCGCTCCAGAACTCGCCTTACCTGCGACCGCAGACAGGAGTGCGAAAAGGCCGACGAACACTTCTAACGCTGCCAAGGTGTAGCGCTGAAGGTCGATCTCGTCGCCGGTTGGCGGCAGCATCGACAGGATTGCGGGAACGATCACTGTTGCGAGCAGGAACAGCAGTGTTATCACGCGAAGCGCAGTTCCACCACGCGGCACCGATGGCCCCGACTGGAGAGCCCTAGCTGTTGCTGGGAATGCAGTTGCGGCGGTCGGGACAACAGGTTGTGCAGTAGCTCTGGCCCCGCAGTTCTCACAGAAATTGGTGCCGTGATTTTTCGACCCGCATGCGGAGCATGTCGCGGTGGTGAGGTCGGTCATCGGACTAGTCCTTCTCGATCTGAATGATGTAGTCGCCTAGTTCGACGTCCGCGCCGGGAAGCAGCTGTGCCCGCACATTCGGGTCAATATCCAACTCGACGCCGTCGGACTGGGTGATGATGATTCCGTTCGTCGAGTCAAGATCAGTGACCCACAAGTCGCCGCCGTTCACCTCGAACGCCGCATGGGTTTTCGACACCGAGTGCGCATCGTCATCGATTGCCAGCAAGGCAGCGCTGGGCCACTTGGCGTTCGAAGCTGGATCTCGCCCGACGAGCAATGAGGACGCGACCTCGATGTGGCGACCGTCAGATAGAACGAGCCGCCAATGCGCACCGGTGCGACGCCGCACCGAGGCGCGTGTTTCGTCGAGCGACTCGGCGATGGGCTCTACGCGAGTTGGAGTTGCGAGCGGTACAGCCGAGGCCCCAGCCATAACCGGCGGCTCACCGATCCCAGGCGGCGGTGCCATGATCGTGATGCTCGAAATGACCGGCTCTGGCGCGGTGACCTCGTCGGTTGCGCCAAATGGCACTACCTCGACCATTTTCGGGGCGGAGGGCGGAGGCGGAGGTGCAACATAGAGCGGCGTCGCGGTAACGCCTACCGATTCCGCGGCTGCCACGGTCCGAATGGCGACTTCGGCGATATCATCTTCGGTTGGTGGAGGCGGGGGCTGAAGGGGATGCGCGGCAGTGGCAACGACCTGCACGAGCTTGAGTCCACACTCGCCGCAAAAGGATGCGCCGTCACGGGTCGGCGTGCTGCAATTGGGACAGTTCACTGTCGCGTCCAGGTCCTCTTAGTCAAAAAACAATCCGGTGACCCGGTCGAACGCAAACGTCGTTACCGTATCGTCAACAACGAAAACCGTCCCTCTGGAATCAGCTGCGTGTTCAAATCGTCCAAAATCAAGTCGACCTCGAACGGTCCTGAGTACCCGGCCGCCGTCGTTTGCAGACGAGAAGGAGTACAGTGCCGCGTGATCAGCGACAGAGGGAGACTCTCGATATCCAAGGCGGAAGACATTCTCAACGGTAGCGACAAGCACTTTGATACCGGCATCACGACTAGTCGATAGGAGCGAATGTAGTCCACCCGCTGTCACCATGTCGACAACGACCGCATCGTGACCCCACATGTATGTCGAGCTTCCCACCAGCGCCAAAGGATTTGAGTCAAGTGCCATATACGACACGGCATATTGGTCACCGTTTGCCATTGCTTCGATTGGCTCGCGCACTGTGTCGTCGATCGTCACGCCGCCCCTGTCCATTTCAGCCAACTCGCGAGCAACAAGAGACCGAACTCCCCTCAGCGAAGCAGGAACCAACTCTTGAGCAGTGACCGACGGCAACGCGAATGGCCATTCGATCTCAAGAGTGTTCGCTACAGCAATTACTTCGTCGTCGGTCAGGTTGAGCACCATTTCAGCAGATCCCTCTCAATGAGTTTGATGGTTACCAGAGTAGATTTTTGACTAGGTCAGGGATTTCTGCGGGAAACTGTGTGGCAATCGCCTGGCCCGCCGCTTCGACCGCATCGAGTGGATTTTGTTGGATGTAGCTGAAGTCCGTCGCGAGCTGCGGCAGATTGAAGTTGGCAGCTTCACCCTCTTTCCACAGCGTATTGCCCATGCCGACAGCGACGCCCGCAACGTAAGCAGCCGGATCACCGCTTCCTCGAGCTGCGCCCGCGGCTAGGTCAACTACTTGGTGAACTGACACGTCTCCGTGCGAGATCGAGTTTGCGAGATCGGCCACGTCCAAAGCCGTGTTGGCACCGGGAATGAGCCCGCCAATCTGGTTGTACGTCCACGGGGTGCCCGGAATGTTCTGGTTGAGAAGTTTTTGCTCTTCCGCCAACAGTTCCGGCGCCGTGATTGCTTCCCCTCTCGCAAATCGCGACGAACCGGAGGGCATGGGCCCAGTGAATGTGACACCCACTCCTGGTGATTCGCCCGCTGCTGCGCTTGCCTGCGTTTGCTCTGCTGCATTGTTTCGAAGGCTCGAAGCCGCGTCATTGAGCAGCCGAGCAGCTGAGGCCAAGCGCGAATTGTTGCTCGCAGACCAATCGGAGCGAAATCGATCCGCATCTGGGCCCGTCCATGAGGTCTGCTGCACCTTTGCCCCGACACTCTGCCGCGTCGTCAAAAGTTGAACCGCGGCTTGATCCATTGCGATCGCAAGTGCGTTGAGTTCATCGACATTTGCGCCGAACATCGCCATTGTGGTTCCTCTCGAGAGCGCCCGGGGCGGCGAATGAACGCCGCCCCGAACAGGTGGGCTATGACTGGGAGACCTGCTCTTGTGCAGACGCGTTGTTGCGAGCGAGGGTCGCCGTGTCGTGAAGTGCCTGGCTCACGTTTCGTAGGGCGGTCGAGTGGGCACCCTGCCAGTCATTGCGGAACTTGTCCGCGTCGGGGCCGCTCCACTGCGTGCTCGAGAGGATTCCGGTGAGCTTCGACAAGATCTGGTCGATCTGGTCACCGTCCTGGTCGAGATTCGTCGCGAGAGAGCGGACGCCCTCGACATCAAGTCCCCAAAATGCTCCAGCCATCAGCTTCGTTCCTTTCGTTGTGGTTCGTTTCGACCCGGAGTTCCCGGGTACGTCCAAAGGGTATTGATGCGTGCCGCCGTGGCGGAATGGGTAGGACTACCCCATTCCTCAGCCGACACTCTCGGTCGTCGCAACGTGCAATTTTCGGGCTCTGCCGTGCCCGATGAGGAAGCCCCTTCCTGGTGGGAAGGTACCGCGCCGAACGCGACCGATACCGGTGCTCAGAAGAACGTCTCCATCACCCTCATCGGGTTGGACGATGAGACCTTTGCGACCGGCCCGGAGCGGTTGACCGAGTGTGTACGCCTGTGACCACGTCGACGACTCCGACTCGGCTACGACGAAATCCTCATGTTTAAGGGCCGCTTTGATGAGCGGCTCGAGAACGAATTCCGCAGAGGTTCCCGTGAATTCGGAGAGCCTCTCGATGAAAAGTGCGATCGACCCCGGATGAGAGTTGCCGTCGGAGATCTCGACCTGCAACTTCGAAACCAGCGCCTCGACATCCGAAACGGTGTCGGCCGCTGACGTCCAGATACCAAGCGCGGCGAGAGACGACTTGCGAGCACTCAAGAGGTAGAGCGCCATCTCAGGCCGTGCCGATCTCAAGGACGTCGCGAGGGACTGCAACGCGACTGTTTTGCCACTTCCTGGCGGTCCTGAGATCACAAACGAACCGACGGGTGTCACTCCGACGGGGCAAAGGTTGTCGTCGGCGACTCCGAGAAGGACTTGGCCGTCGGTGGCGGGACCCAAGCGGTCAAGCGGAATCGCATCCGGTAGACGCTCAACGCCGGGAGCGGCTGCTGCGCCGGCCTTGACCATCGAGGTAGCGAGCTCCTCTATCTGGCGGGCTTGGACAGCGACGTTGGGATCCCCACCGAGCACTGCGATCTGCACCTCGAGCTCGTCGAGCACACCTCGTCCGGGTGGGCTCGCCGGACTCAGTACGTCACTTGGTACCGCGAGCATTGCGTAGTCGTCTTGATTCGCGAGCCGAAGCACGATCCGTCGTTGGATCGACGAGGCCAACGAGGATGGCACCGCCGCCGGACGGTCTCCCGTAACGATGACGTGCACTCCGACCTGCCGGCCGTCCGTCGCAATCTGCGACAACACGTTGAACCATGGCGAAATCACGCTGTTCTCGTAAGCCTCGCGGAAGGACGCGATACCGTCGAGCAGCAGCAGGATCCGTGGTTCGTCGGGGACGGCCGCGATCCTTCGGTAATCGGCGATGTTTCCTGCTCGCGCTTCGCCGTACTTCGCAGATCGCTGGTCGACCAGATCGCGGAGCCAGCGCAGCAGTCGCGCGACGCGTTCCTCGTCGTCCCCGGAGATAACGGCGCCGACGTGCGGCAGCGCGTCGAGCATCTGCAGTCCGCCAGAGCCGAAGTCGAGGCCGTAAACGTGTATCGGACCGCCGCGCATGGTCACGGCAGCAGAAACCGCCAAGGTGCGCAGAGCTGTGCTCTTGCCAGTGCCGCCGGTGCCGATGATGGCCATGTTCCCGTCCCGATCGGGGTTGAACGCGACGATCGGCTGAGATTGTGATGCTGCGTCATCGATGACTCCGAGAACGAGTTCACTGTCGGTGCGACGGTTGGGAAGCTTCGAGAAATCGTATGCGTCTGCCAACACCGGCAACCACGGTTTGCGCGGCTCAGGGAGTCCTGCACGCGACGCAGCCGCGCGGACGTTCGTGACGATCCGCTGAATGTCGGTCGGTCCTTCCGCTGCGGCGGCTTTCGCTGCGTCAGCAGCATCGTCCCGTGGCGGCTCCCACAATTGTGGACTGCCGAAAGCGAGCTCCTCGATCGATACCGTGGCGACCTCGGGGATGTCGCTCGTCCAGCCACCGGCATACCCGGATTGGAACCCCCGGATACGTCCAGGCCCTGTCTTTGCCGCACCTCGGCCAGGAATGGCCGGATCGAATCCGGCAGCAATCGCGGTTCCGAGAACATCATCGCTGTCCGACTCGTCGGCCATGCGGAGGGCGATTCGAAGGTTGGTGTTTGCGCGCAGGTTGTCGCGGATCACGCCCGCTGGGCGCTGGGTCGCGAGCACGAGATGCAGTCCAAGGGATCGACCGCGTTGCGCTACATCGACCACTCCGTCCACGAACTCGGGCACTTCAGTCGCGAGGGCCGCGAATTCGTCGACGACGATGACGAGGCTGGGCGGCACATCCGGATCACCGCTGCGCTCGAAGTCAATGATGTCCTTGAATTTCTTGCGCAGAAAGAGGTGCTCGCGGTACCTGAGTTCGGCGCGAAGAGAGGTGAGCGCGCGTCGGACCATGTGCTGGCTGAGGTCTGTGACGATGCCGACACTGTGGGGGAGGTCGATGCAGTTCGCGAACGCCGAACCCCCCTTGTAGTCGACAAAAAGGAAGGCGACGCGTTGTGGCGAATGGGCCGCCGCGAGGCCGAGTACCCAAGCTTGGAGGAATTCGCTCTTGCCAGAGCCTGTGGTGCCTCCCACCAATGCGTGAGGGCCGTCCGCCCTCAGGTCGATCGCAAACGCCTCGGATGCGGCCTGGCCGAATACCGCACGGAGGTTCGGTTTCGATTTGCCGGGGGATGCGGATGCGAACGGTCCGGTCAGAATCGAATTCGTTTCCGTCCATCTCCCGACAACGGCGTCAGGGTCGCTCGCGATGTCGTTGCCGAGCAGGTGCAGCAACGATACTGAGCGCGGCAGGTCGCTTGAATCGTCGAGCCGCGCCCCTGAATCCGTGAGCGGAGCGAGAGATCGTGAAAAACGGAGTGCGGCATCGCTCGTCAGCGCCTCGCAGGTCACTGGACTTATGCCGAGTGCGCTATGAACGAACCCCGTCTGCGCCGGTGCGGCGGAGCCACCGGTGTCGATGAACGTTCGACATGCCGCAGGAAGCCTCCCGAGCGAAACTGAAACCCACACGAGATGAACACCGACGGCAGGCCCTCGCTCGGCAAGCGCAACGAGTCGCGCCCGTTCGACCGGCGCATCATCCTCCACGACCAGCAGCACGGTGGGTAGGGGGCCGACCGAAGCCGGAGTGCCGCTGCGATCGTCGGAGCGGGTCTGGACGAGGGTCTCGAGCTCGGACACCAGCGCTGCAATGCCTGGCCCGCCGGCAGCGAGCGGCGCGGCGGCAAACGGGGCGAATGCGGAGCCGACGTGGGGGAGCCACTTCAACCAGTCCCACTGTCCGGCGCTAGCCGTAGAGGCGATTCCGGCGATGACGAGTTCGGCGGGGGAGTGCAGGCCCGCGAGCTGCGCGACAAGACTTCGGGCCACGTCCCGCGCGTCGCCCAGCGGCCCGGCGACGCCGATGTTTCCGCAGAGGGTGAGGTTCTCGACTACCGGGGCGTCCGGCAGCGTAGCCGCCAGCTCCGCCGCGTTTTCCGCGAGCTTCCAGTGCTCCGGGGTCCCTTTGCGCTGATGAGGAAGCTCGAAAGCGACTCGGCTCGGCACAGCGCCGAGTCCCAGTCGAAACGAGAGAAAAGCCTCGTGTTCCGGCCGACGCGTCCACACCAACGGGCCTCGTGCGTCAACGTCGGCCGCGACGTCGGCCAGTGACGGTGCCTCGCGCAGCCGGGACGCACGCTCGATGTCGTGCGTTTCGTTGATCGTGCGGCAGATCGCCTCCATCGAGGCGATGAAATCAGCAGATGCGATGCGCCATTGCCGACGGATCTGCACTCGATTGTCGATGTACGTCGCCATCATCAACACGGGCGACAGTCCGACGAATATCAGCGACAGCGGCGAGTGAGTGAATGCGAACAACACGGAGCCGGCCACGAGGGGCGCGATGAGCGCGATCACAGGGAGGCGCTGCGGCTTTGTGCGCTCCGGGAGATCAGGAGAAACGAGCTTTGTCCCGGGGTAGCGCGGGTCCAAACGAGGCGACCGATTGAAGCCGTCCACGCCACTTGACGCAGCGCTCGCCCCATGTGCGGAGATGGTTACCGTGAAGGTCGTATCGCCGATTCCGATCGAATCGCCCGTGACAATGGTTGCGCGATCGACGGGCTCGCCGTTGACAGTGGTCCCATTGGCGGACCCGAGATCGATGACTTCCGCGCTATCGGAGATGTTGATGCGCAGATGAGCTTTTGACACCAATGCGTCGGAAAGAACGATCGCCTGCTCAGCACCGCGGCCGACGCTCGTAGACCCAACGGCGATGGCGAATGTTTTGCCCTTATCAGGGCCGTCCAGAACGAGGACGGTCGCTGCCGCGGATCCACCCGTTCGAGCCTGTTCACTGACCGGAGCCAGCGAGACCGTCACGCCACTTGCGAGGCCGGCATCCGCTAGCGCGGCGTTGGGATCGATCACGCGGGTGGATCCTGCATTATGGAGGCGAAGGGTCAGAGCGCCCGGCTCGAACAAACCACCGGAGCCCGTGGGATCCGCGTTCGCGAGCTCCCTGGCGATATCCGTGACACTTGTAGTCGGCTCGGTTGTCATTGCGAGGTCCGCGCTGGATCCACCCGGCCGTACCAGCGTGAGCTTGAGCTTCATCGGCTTACCAGCCCCTTCATTCGACCGGTAATCACCGTGGCGTCAATTGTTGTGATCGTGGCTGGTAGGCCCCGCTTGGATCTGAGACGGAAACCCGAAAGCCACCGCCGCCACCGGGGTACTGACTTGCGTACCCGTGAAATCTCCGACGTGGCAGCCGTCCACGCTGTCGCAACCTGCGCTTCGGAAATGTCCTGGCCGCCGAACACCGCCTCGTCCGTTGTCGCTGCGAATTCCACGAGGCTCGGGAGTTCTGGGTCGAGTGACGCGTGGAGCTGATCCTGGATCAGGCGCGCCGCTCGCATCCTGGTGGTTCGGCGCGGAACGTGAATTCCGAGTTCCGCGAGGCTGTCTGTGAGTTCGTCCCAGGCGCCGGCGACGCGTGCGTCGCCAGCGCCACTGGTCGAACGTCGACGTCGACGTCTCCGTTTGACAAGAGCGATGACCAACAATGGAATGAAGTAGATGATGATCGGGATCGCAACAGCCGTGGACAACGTATATACCCAGTCCGGGATCGTGAACGGAGTCGGCTTCGACTTCGGCTTCGCGATAGCAACTGGTGAGAGGATGTTGTTCTGCGGCTGACCGACACGGTTCGGCTGCCGCGACTGATTCACGGTCTGTGACACCGGGGGCGGGGGAGTCGTGGGTGGTTTCCCGGTTTTGGTGGGAGTGGGATAGAACGGAACCCACCCCACGCCGGCGAAGGCTACCTCGTCCCATGCGGTCACATCGCTGCCGACCACGGTGACCGATGTCTGTCGCGCTGCAATCTTCGGTTTGAAGCCCATCACGACTCTGGCGGGGAATCCAAGCGAGCGAGCCTCGAGTGCGAATGCCGACGCGTACTGCTCCGCATCACCGACCAGCGCTCCGTTCGGTGGAAACATCGAGATCATTCGGTTGGCGCCGTGCCCGGAAGGTGAAGGCGACGCTGTGGTGCCGTGGCTGAGGTATCCGGCCTGCAAGTCCTTGGCAAGAGAAGTCAGCTTGGCGTAGCTCGTGCCAGTGCCCTCGTGTTTTTGCGCTTGAGTCACGATCGCATCGATGGGATAGACAGCGGGCAGCGTCAGCTGCGCTGGGGCTGATTTCTGGAGTTTCTGCGCCGTTGGAAGGACAGGGACCTCGGCAGTCAGGTCGAACGTGTCGCCTTTTGACACTCCACCTTGCGTGCCTGTCAGCGCGGCCGTTCCAGTGACCACGTTGTAATGGACTTCTTCGCCTGCGGCCGAGCCGAGGAGCGTGAGGGTTTGAGGATTGCCGACAACAGGAATCCAGACCCCGGAATATCCATCGACGGTGAGGTGAATCGATCGGGTGGTCGTGTCTACGGAGAGCGCTCGGGTGGGGAGTTGTGTGCCAACCAGATCGAACGATCCGGACCCGTCGGTAGCGACATCGGGGCCGACCACGTTCCAGAGCTGCCCTGTGTAACTGTCAAGCGTGGCGAGGCGGATGAGGTCGCCCTTCTTCAAACCCGTGACTGTGAAGAGTTTTGTCGTGGCTGCCGTCTTCGTGTAGTACCGGAAGGCCGATAGCGGGCTCGCGTATTGCAGAGGGTCGAAGGGTGGTGTGATCTGGTGTCGCAAGACGAATCGTGTGTAGCTGGTCGGCGGAACAACCGCTCCGACACCACCTGCGACAATTGCGGCGACAGCGATAACCACCGCGGTGCCAATCAGCTTGCGTTGCACGAGCGCGCGACTGGCTGATGTCGAAGCAGACTGGTTCGGCGAGCGACGCCAGCCGAGCCAGACCAGCGTGATGGCAGCGAAGCTGATGCCACGAACACCGGCAAGAACCGGTTCGTCCGTGCCGACGAGAACGCCGACGATGTACAGCGTGATCGGCCCGGCGAGGGCGACCGCGTACCGCCACGAAGAGCGCGGATGTCGGGGAAGCCATCTCACGGCGATGGTCGAGAAGATGAGACCGACGGCCCAGGCGGCAACATAGGGAACAGCCGAGATGTAGGCCGGAGCGCCGACCGGCGTGGTGAGGGTGAGGAGGTCCTTCCAACCGTAGGCCGCGCCGGTCGCCAAGCTTTCAAGCGAGTTGAGAGTGGGAAAGACGAACGCGAAGGCCTGGCTCGGAACCGCGATCGGAGTGCCGAAGAGAAAGTACGCGGCAACGCCCGCTAGTGCAGTGGTAGGAATTCCGGCGCGGAACTGATACCCCAAAACCCCTACCGCGACGCCCACGATCAGGCCGCCGGCCGCAGTGACCAAAAAGCCGAGGCCGCCGAACGATGTCTCAAAGCCGAGGATACCGAGGATCGAAAGTGCGGACAGAACCGTGATATCAATCCAGCCTTGCCGAGGCACGTCGCGGCGCGGCTCGCGTTGAAGGATGGTCATGCGCGTGCTCGGTTCAACACGGCGGAGAGGTCGGTCAGCCCACCGACCGAGATCATCGTCGCGCCGGAGAGCGCGCCGAATTTAGGCGGGGAGCCCTTTTCAACTCGAATCGCAAGGCAGACGGTGTCCACAGGGAAGACTGATCGCATGTTGCGGAACTCACCGACGTCGATGCGTGATCCCGCGACAAGCATCGCGACGCTGGGGGCGGCGTGGCGCTTGATGGCTTCTCGAGCGAATCCTCGCGGACTGCTGTACGGAGATTTCGCTGGCTGCATGCGGCAGGAGTCGTCCAGCATCGCCACAACAGAATGAGTGCGTAGCGCGCGGGTCTCCGTCATCACATTCATCTCTGTGCCGTCGCGGATGACCTGGGCGGCGATGGATGCGGTGACCGATACGGCGAGCTCGAATTCTTCCTCGTCGGCGTAATAGTGAGCCTGGTTGCTGTGGAGGATCGTGAGCTGCGACCGGCGCGTCTCCTCGAACTGGCGCACCATGAGCTGACCTGTGCGGGCGGACGTCCGCCAGTGCACATATCGACGGTCGTCGCCAGGAACGTAGGCCCGAAGCGCGTGAAAGGAGATGTCGCTATCGGTGATCTTCTTCGAAACCTGGCCCTCCAGGTCGCGAACGAGTCCTGCTTGCGACGGTGCGAGCCGAGTGGTGACGGGATGCACGAACAGTTCCAGAGGTGGGGTCCACTTCACCGCACGACGGATGAGTCCCAGTTGGTCGCCGCGAACGGAGACGGCGGGACCCGCGAGAATGACTGCCCGCCGTTCAGTGGGTACGGCAAAGAAGTCCTCCTGCTCGGCATTGGGTTGCAGGGTCGGGATTGCGAACTCCGCGAGACCGGCCCCGATGGGGAGTTCCATGCGAGTCGGCAGCAAGCGCTTTGGTCCACTGTTGACGACGAGCATTTTCCCCAACGCGCGTTCGCCGGCCACAACTCGCCGCGGGGTGAGCTCGATCTCGACGCGATAGGTCGAACGCCCGAACGCGAATGCCCCGGCGACGACCACGGCGGCCACCAGCGCGATGCCGAGGAAGAAGAACTCCTGCCAACCGAGTACCAGGGCGATCGCGAGCGAGACCGAAGCGCCCGTCAGTGCGAGCCATCCGACCGGTGAGACGACCGCGAGCCGGGGTGCCGCCGCGCGCCAGCCCATTGTCAGTAGAGCGCGCGCCAGTTCTGCGGCACGCCGAAGCGGTCGCTGCGAGGCAGTCGCGTCGTCGCCGACGAGTAGGTGTGGCGCCGTCGCGGTCATGCCGCGCGGTACGCCGGTGGGGCGACGTCGATGAGGATGCGGTTGATGATGTCGTCGGCCTTCGAACCTGCGAATTCAGCCTCAGGGTCGAGGATGATGCGGTGCGCGAGCACGGGCACGGCGAGGTCTCGCACATCGTCGGGTGTGACGTAGTTTCGCCCGGAGATGAGAGCCCAGGTCTTGACAGCGCGCGCAAGTGCGAGCGCGCCACGCATGCTGACCCCGAGGGCGACATCTTTGTGCTTGCGGGTGTCGTTGACGATCTCGCTGATGTATTCCATGATGCTGGGATCAACGAAGACCTCGGCCGCCATGTCTGCCATGTCGACGATCGACTTGGGCTGGATGATCGGGTGAACCTTCGACGCTCGCGCTCGATTCGAGGAGTCGATCAGGAGGGTGACTGCCGTCTGGTGATCGGGGTAGCCGAGCGAGGTCTTGATGAGGAACCGGTCGAGCTGCGCCTCCGGCAGCTTGTATGTGCCCGACTGCTCCACCGGATTCTGAGTTGCGATGACGAGGAATGGCCTGCCGACCGAGTGCCCGACGCCGTCGATTGTGACGATGCCCTCCTCCATCACCTCGAGCAGCGCGCTTTGGGTCTTGGGGCTGGCACGGTTGATCTCGTCGGCCAGGACGATGGATGCGAAGATCGGCCCCTGGTGGAACTCGAACTTGCCCTTGCCCTGATCGTAGATCGTGACCCCCGTCACATCGGAGGGAAGAAGGTCGGGGGTGAACTGGATCCGTGAGGTGGTGCCGTCGAGCGTGTTCGCCAGTGCCTTCGCAAGCACGGTTTTGCCCGTGCCGGGAAAGTCCTCGAGAAGAACGTGGCCGTCGGACACCATCGCGGTCAGGACCAGTTTGATGACGTGGTCCTTGCCGAGGATCGCCTGATCGACGTTGGCAACCAACTTCTGGAACGCATCTGCGAACCACGTTGCTTGCTCCTGTGTGACTGCCATTTTCGCTCTTTCTTATCTGGTCGTTAGCTTGCTGGAGTGGCCCAGGTCGGGGTCCATTGCGGGGTCATGAACTGGCCGACGACCTCGATCCGGAACCACCCCCTGCTGTTCACGTTCGTGTAGTAGCCATACAGGCTTGTAACGACGGAGCCGCTGCCGCCTGCCACGGTTATGGTTCCGCTCATGACCACACCCGCTTGCGTGTCGTCATACAAGTTCACGGTGTACGTTCCGGCAGGAAGATTTGTGTAGTTCAGGCCCAGGTAATGGTTGCGATAGGTCGGGTTGTTGTTTTGGGGACCGCCGTCGTAAACGGTGCCACTAGACGGGGGGTTTGCCACAGTGACTGTGTTCGAGGTTGTCGTCCCGCTACTTCCGCCGGGGTTGGATGCGTACACGGTGAAGGAGTAACTTCCGGCGCCTTTGCCACCGACGCTCGCCGACGTCGACGTCGTGCTCCCCGACTCGCCTGACGACAGTCTCCAGTGGTACGTGACGGTTCCTCCGCCGGTATCGGCCGACGCTCCCCAGTTCATCCGTATCACTGCCGCCGCATATCCCGGTGCGGGTATATTCGCACCGCTCGGTGCGCTCGGCGCGCGGTACGGAGTGACGGAGACGCTTGCGGGCGATTCGGGGCTCGTACCGACCTGGTTCGTGGCCGACACATAGAACACATATGCGGTTCCGTTGGTCAGCCCCCTGAACACACAGTCGGCACCTGCGGTGCAGTTGGGGGTCGACGATGGGGGACTGCTCCGAACGGCGTAGCTCGTGACCGGTGACCCATTGTCGCTTGGCGGCGTGTTGAAGCGAATGGTTGCGCTGCCATCCCCGAATCCGCTGACGGCTGGAGCGGCCTGCTGGTCGGGCACGTCCCAGACAGTGACAAGGATGTTGCCGGTCACGTCGCGAGTGGCGTCGCCGGTCGCATCCTCGATTGTGTAATGCAGGCTGACATCGCCGATAAAGGAAGGACCGGGGGTGAAAGTGACCGTGGACCCATTCGTGGTGGGAGTGGCCCCCACACCAGCATTGTCGATCGTGACCTTGACGATTCTGAGGGGTTTGCTCGGTAGAGGGTTGATGTCGTTTGCGAGCGCATCGATCGTCGTGGTGACACCGCGCTTGATATGCACGGTGTCAGTGATTGCCTGGGCAAGTGGCGCGAGCGTGCTGACGATATTTACGAACACGTCGCCCTGCACCTTGTAGTTCGATGGCGCCGGCGTCGTCAAGGTCACGTGGAATACGACCGTAGAACCTACCTTCGCGTCCACCGGCACGGTGACATTCAGGGTGCCCTGCTGCGCTCCGGAAGTAGTTCCCTTGACCGATGAGGTGCCCCCAGTCACCGAATACGTGACGAATTTTGAGTTCCCGGTGGCGTTGATGAGGTTGATGGCGGTTGTCGTCTTCTGCGGAGCCTGCGCCTGGATCGTTGTGAACGTGGGTCTCAGATCCTTCCCATCGGGGTCGCCGACCGTCACGGGAAGGGTAAGGATCGCGGTATGCGGCGGAGAAGCAGCATCGGAAGCGCCGAACGTGATGGATGCCGAGCCAGCGTAGCCATTCGCCGGAGTGAAGGTGAAATCACCAGCATCGGTATAAGCGACGGACCCGTGCGTCGCGCTGAGCCGTGACCTGTCGATGATCTTCACGGGCACTTTGCCCGACGGCGCGGTGACGATTTTCGAGAGCGCGAATTTCGTTGGTTCACCGATCTGAACGATTTGCTGTTTCAGATCCTTGTTGATGAATGGGGCGAGATCCCAGCCTGGTGCCGGAATCGGTGGCACCAAAATGAATGCGGTGGATGTCAGGCGGGTGAGCGGATCCGTCAGCGTGTAGCCGATGGTGAGTGCCTTTTTGCCCGGAGTGACGGAGATGTGACCGGAAGAAAGCCGCGCCGCGGTCGAACGTGTGCCGGCGAACGTCACACCCAACGTCGACACGACGCCGCTGGGATCGCTTGCGCCCGCCCTCGCATCGACACTGACCGGTTTGCCGGACGCGACGTCTTTTCGTTGCAGAATGTGATCGATCGCTATCGGCGGCAGGTCGACAGCCGTCTTGGAGACGGTGACATGGATGATCGCGGTCACGGTCTGCGCGTGGCCGTCGGTAATGGAGTACTGCACGCTGTAGTTGCCAACGGCGGACCCTGCGTGGAGCACGACGCTGTTGCCGCCCACGATGCTGGCCGAGATGGACTTCGCGCCGAGGTTCTTAAGACTTCTTGGCACAATCGAGATCGGATACCCGTTGGGGTCGGAGTCGTTCGCCAGGACGTCGACCGTGCCTTGAGTTCCAGGTTTTAGCGCTGCGCTGTCGTCGACCGCTGTCGGCAGCATAAGCCCAGCGCGCGGAATAACGCCGATGCTGGCGGTGGCGGTCGCGGTGGCGCCGAAGGGGTCGGTGACCTCGTAGTTGAAGATGTCGGTGCCCGACGCGCCAGGTGCGGCCTGATAGTCGAAGTAGGTCGACGTAACGTTGGTGATTTTGCCCAGTTGCGGATTTTGAGAGATCGATTGAAGCAGTGCCGTATCGCCATCGGGGTCGATCCCGGCGAGAGGGATCTGCACTCGCACGGTCCCGCCCGCGAATACGCGAGAAATAACTGGCACAGGAGCGGGTGCGCGGTTGCCTTTGGGAGTCGAGGGGGTAACCGTGAACAGAACGCGGCCTGTGCTCGTCTCGCCTCCCGTATCGACCACGGAGTAGACCGCTGCATATTGTCCCGGCGTGCTCGGAGCCTGGTAGCGAACATCGTTCCCAGTCACGAAGGCGAGCCCGGCCGTCGGCGCCTGCACGAGCTTTTGGGCGACGGACATGGCGGCGCCATCCGGGTCGACATCGTTATTGAGCACGGACACCGTAGCGACCTCACCGGCACGCACCGTAACGGAGTCATCCGTGGTGATCGGCGCCTGATGATTGACCAGTTGGGATACGGCCACAACGGTCACGGAAGCTGTTGCGGTGCTCGTGCCATCCGAGATCGTGTAGTTGACGACGACGGGCTTATCGCCGGCCGAGGCTCCGGTCGCGCTGATTTTGATCGACGTGTTGCTTTGCAACTGGGCCGTGAATCCAGACAGGGCCGGCGTGCTGATCGATTGCACGGCGAGCACGAGTCCCTCCGGTGAGACGTCGTTGTTCAAGACCGGCACCGTGACGCTGCCCGGGTAGGTGAGATAGGCCGTATCGCTCACGGCGACCGGCGGCAGATGCACGGTTGGGCGATTCGCGACATCCACCCGGATGAACGCACTAGTGGTCTTCGTGTCCGTTCCGGCCGTCTCGGTGTACTCGAATTCGTATGAGCCGGCCTGGTTCTCGTTGACCTGCAGTGTGCCCTGGTCCACATTGAGAATCGGGGCAGGGCCGGCACCGACGACCTGCTTCACGGCCTGGAGGTGGAGCGCCTGCCCCGATGGGGACTTGTCGTTGAGGAGCGGCGATATGTTGATCGATTCGCCGGTGAATCCGCTCGCATAGTCGGACTCGGCGAGCGGGGTCGTGGTGCCCGGGGCCTTCACGTCGACTGTGAGCGTTCCCTGAGCTGTCTTGTGAGCGCTCGAGCTGTCCTCGACGGTGTACGTCACTGTCTTTACGCCGATGTCCGACGTGCTGCGGAAGGTGATGTAACCATCGGGAGTGAAGCGAACGCTGTCCCCGCTCGCGACCGTTGCGCCTGTCACCTGCATGGCATCGCCATCTGGGTCAGTCCAGTCGTCCAAGACGTTGTAAGTCACGGTCTGGCCCTGCTCCACGATTTCACTAGCCGCGATGTTGGGCGTGGGGGCGTTGTCGACATTGTCGGGCACGATGCTGATCTTCGCGGTGGCACTCGCGGTCCCGCCGCGGCCGTCACTGATCGAATAGCGCAGGTACTGCGAACCGCTCGCTCCGGGCGCAGGTGTGAACTGAGGGCTCTGGCCCCCACCACCGAGCTGCACGCTGCCAAACGAAGTCGGTAGCGTGCCCATGGATGTGACCGTCAGCACATCGCCATCCGGGTCTGTGTCGTTGGCGAGCACCGGAAGGGGTGTCGTGCCCGGCGACCGCACGCCGATCACATCGTCGACGGCGGTCGGGGGCTGGTTGATCGCATCGAACTTCGGCGGGGTGACCACGAAGGTGACGTTCTTGCCGTCGTTCTTTCCCACCTGTGGAGACTGCTGCTGCGGCAGCACCGTGTTCCAGTTGTTGATGGCCGTGGCCGACCCGGTCAGCCACGAGTAACCGTTGCTCAGGTCATTGAGGGCGACAGAGAGTTGATTGACCCGGAAGGCGAAGGTGTCGCCGTCAAGGCCTGACCCGAGCTTGATCACGTTCGTCGAGCTACCGCACGCATAGACTGCCGTCGCTGTTGCCGACCACACACCGTTATCGCAGTTGTCCATATGAACCGGCTGAGCCACCGGGGCGATGGCCGATGCGCCCGCTACCGCTATGTGCGTCGCCGTGCCGCTCGCGAGATCAACTCGAACAAGCCCTGTAGGTGCGGCCAGCACCGCATAGGGCGACTCGTCCCCCGGCTGCTGAATCGAGACGGCACCCGGCGCCGCATGAGTGGAACCGTCGGCCTCGACAAGCACGTGGTGAATCGGGTCGAGGATCACCGGCTTCGTCCCGACTGAACTGAGCTGCAGCGTGCTGAGGCGCGGAATCGAACTGGACCGTACCGCGCCGGTCTTGGCATCGAGCTGGTAGAGCACACCGGTCGTCGTTGCAACGTCGACGGTGCCATCGCGCTCGACACTGAGCTGGGCATTCGATCCCAGCTTCGGGATGTTGACGCTCGGTGTGGTCTTGTAGTCGAAATTGAGGTACCCGGTTTCGCTCACTGCGACCCGCCACAGTTTGCCTGCGCCCGATTCGACGGCAAGCACGTGACCATCGAACTTCACGGTGGCTCCAGGAGGCAGTGCAGTGGTCGTTGCGGCGCTGGTGATGACCTTGTTTGGATCGACCTGTCTCAGAACGCTCGCGGTCTGATCGTGGAGGAAGATGCTTTCGCCACCTTGCAATACGTCGAACGTGCGCGAAAGCGTTGGCAACGAGGAGTCCAGTTGGCGGGCCTGGGTGTTCATTCGGCCGGCAAGTTCGGCGGTGCTTTTGGTGACCCAGACATCCCGCGCGCTGAGCTGAACGTCCGTAATCGGGTATCCGGGATTGATCGCCGCGAAAGTGAGCGGTACGCCCACGATGAGGGAAATCGTCACAACGGAGGCAAGTGTGCGGTGGCCGCGCAACCACGAGGCCACAGCATTCATCTGGCATTGCCTCTCTGTTTCGCTCGCCGAAGGACCGACGCGGCTTTGCGAAACTATCACGAGTAATTCTCACGGAAGTTACGACCGGACGAATCCGGTTGCCCCAGTTCAGGGCAGGTACCGTAACCGATAATTTCAACTGCGTCTTCACGCGTCGATGGGCAGAGGTACCCATCGGGAATACAGCTAGAGTTCCTTCTTCGACAGCAAAACGAGATCTTCTCGACTTACCAGGCGAGTGGCGACGGCATATTCAACGAGGCGCGATCGACGGTTGGTCGCAAGATTTCCCTTGCCGCCGCGCAGGCCAGGTACACCCACCTTGTCGAGTTTGTCGCATACGTTGTCGAGCTTTCGGTTGAAGGCCGTCATAGTCCAGCCCAGTCGAGCCGCCGCTTGCGCAGAGCTGGGGATCTCGCCCTTGCCCGGGACGGACTCATTCAAAATTCCCTCAGCTAGCGAGAGGATGAGTTGACGCTGACTAGTCGTGAGCGGAATCGGGTCGAAGGTGGTTCCCCCCGCGGCGCCAACGTGGGAGGCCGACGTATTGAAATAGTCTTCGGACGAATGGATCGTGAAGTCGTAAGCCGTCGAGCCGGCTGTAAACAAGACGTGCATCGTTTCGAACACGACCGGTATGCGCGCGTCTGGAGCAAGCCAAGCATGCACACCGCCCGTGCCGTCCGTGATTGTCGCGGCGAGCAGGTTGCCAACGTTGCCCAGCCACCACATCCCGAAATCGGAGTACAGCCTGAGGAAGTGGCGGTGGAGGTATGGGTTCTCATCGACGATCAGGTCGCCCTCCCGCCCGATAGAAAATTCGTTGGGAGGCTCGACCTCGTACCATTCGCCGCAAAACTCTATCTTCAGCGGTTTCATCCGGGATAGCACCCGTCCGTGGAGTCGGACTGCTGGCTGTCGCCGCTGATCACCGTCACCCGGATACATACAACCGAACCCGAAAACGGCACTGTCGCCGTCGGCGAATCCACTGTCGTCGTCGGTCCGGCGCTGTCCTGGCTAAGCAGCGCCCAAGTATATTTGTTGCCCTTCGCTGGTTTTGGATCGACCCACGTGAACGTCACGTTCGAGCCGCCAGCGGCGAGAACTCCGGTGGGCTTGTCCGGCTTGGTGGGACCCGACGCCTCACCTGCCGGAGGGCCGCTAATGCCTGCGCCGGCGGCCTGCGACGAGACGGGCGCAGGATGTTTGGCGTTGCTCGCGAGAAGCGCTGAAACGACGATGGTGGCACCCACCAAGAGAACGGCCCCAATGGCGGAGAGCACAATGGCCCGACCGCGCCGTAGTGGCGGTACGGGATCCGTTGGTATCTCGCCAAGCTCGGTGGACGGAGAAACGCGCCGAACTGTCGGCGAGTCTACGACCGCAGGGCGAAGCTGAGTTGCCTCGGGCGGTCTCGCCTCGAATGCAGCGGTACGCGATCGAACTACTGTCTCTTGTCGGACCGGCGCCGCCGACGGGGGGTGAACAGCAGGAGGCGGCACCACGGGGGCTGCTGTCTGGGCGCGCACGGTGGGGATGACCCGGGCACGTGTCTCGTCGGCCGGCGACTCGTCCCCGGCGCTCGTTCGCTCGGGTCGATCGATCGTCAGGTTCGGGACGTCCAGAGGAGTCTGCGGATAGGCCAGCTCGACCTCGACTCGCTGGAGGGCACGGCCGAACTCAACCGCGGTCGCGAATCGTTCGTCGGGGTCGTTCGCCATGCCCTTCTGAAGAACGGCAACGAGCGAGGCCGGCACATCAGGGCGCGACATCGGGGTGACAGCCCCGCGGGCGATTCTGCCGATGAGGTCCACTGAACCGTTAGACCGACCGGGAATCTCGAAAGGCGTGTGCCCCGCAAGAACCGTGTATAAGGTCGCCGCTAGCGAGAACACATCCGCGCGAACGTCCGGCTTCGGCTCATCATCGAACATTTCCGGCGGAGACCACGGAATAGACATGCCAACGGATGCCGTACCGCCGCCTGTCGCCCCAGGGCTAACGCCGGCGTGAGAGGTCGTCGTCATGGTTGGCGCGAACTCATCCACTGTGGAGGAGATTCCGAAGTCTGTCAGCGCAGGCCAGCCAAACTGGTTCGTGAGCACGTTTGCAGGTTTGATGTCGCGATGAAGAATGCCCGCCGCGTGAGCCGTCGCGATCGCGCTCGCCAGGCGTACACCGATCTCAAGCGTCTGAGCGATCGACAGCAGCTGTTTCTTGTACTGCTCGGCCAGACTCGGCCCGGAGCAGTACTCCATGACCAGGTACGGGCGATCGTCGTCGGCCACCGCAGCTTGAAAGATCGTAACGATGTAGGGATGCGCGGACAGTTGTGCCATGACGTTCGCTTCAGCGGTGAACGCGTTCCGGGACTCCTCCGTCAACTCCTCCAGTAGAAGAACCTTGACCGCCACGCGCCGCTTCGGAAATGATTGATCGTAAAGGAAAACATCGGAGAACCCGCCCGAGCCAAGCAGCCGCAGGTACTGATAGCCCGCAATAGCGGGCGGAGTCGACGATGCTCTGTGCATCAGCTTTCGCTCACAGTGAAGCTCACGCCGGATCCAAGATCGACCAACGAACCGTTAAGTACGGCGGTCGGGTGACCTCCTCGGAGTTGTTGCGGGGGACGGCCCGGAAGCGTGACCAGAGTCCCGTTTCGTGAGTGCAGATCGGTGACCAGCACGGTCCCTCCCTCGACACTCACCTGCACGTGGTTTCTGGAAATGTCTTGATCCGGCCCATCGACGGTCACCAGTCGAGGTACGCTCGCGGCGCTGACCTTACTCGCACTTGGAGCACGCCCGATCACCAGGGTGCGATCGAGCACCTCGCGTTCCCCCGTTGCAAAGTGGAGGGTGAATCGCTGCGCTACAGGAGCGGGTGCGCCTCTCCGCGCCTGTCGCGCGGCGCGCCTCTCTTCCGCGCTGAGACCCACCGCTGTGTGGCCATCGTGGTCACCGGCCACCGAGACGGTTGGCTCGTCGCGAACAGCGGCGCCTTCGACAGTGCGCATAACCGTCTCACCGAACAAAAAGTCGTATCCGCCATCGGGCTCATCCTGGACCGGCGGTGTCGCGAAAGTCGGATCGGTGATGGTGAGGCCAGGATCCGCGGCGAGCGCCGCATCGGGCGGCTCGGGAGTTGCGGCAATCATCGGACTTCGGGGAAGCACTTCCTTATGCTGCGCTTC
>DASYGJ010000145.1:0-18604 GCA_035999915.1 Leifsonia sp. | reverse complement strand
CTATTCCAACGGGATGCTGTGGACCGTACCGGTAACGCTCCCGATGATGATGGCATCGCAGGAGATCACCGACCGGATGACCCTGGCCACGGGCGACAGCCTCGGCAAGCTCATCCGCCGTCGATTCACCCGCAACTTCCGGATCGCGATCGGGGTGCTTCTGGCCGCGCTGGTCGCGGCGAACTGCCTGAATCTGTCAGCTGATCTGATGGCGATCGGCCAGGGGATGAACCTGTTGCATGCCGGTCCGGCACCACTCTGGAGCGCGGTCGCCGGCATCGCCATCACTGCCGCCGTGGTCGGCGGTTCCTTCGCCCTGATCGGACGGATCTTCAAGTGGCTGTGCCTTGCCCTTCTCGTCTACGTGCTCGTGCTGTTCGTCAGCCACGTCAACTGGACGGACGTCCTTGCGGGACTCGTCGGCCTGCACTTTCAGCTGTCGCCCGCATATCTCGGGTTGGTGGTCGGCGTGCTCGGCACCACCATTTCCCCCTACATGTTCTTCTGGCAATCAGCGCAGCGCATCGAAGAGCTCCGCGACGAAGAGCTCGGCGGCGACCACGCGCCGCCGTTGGACGCGCGCACCAATTGGGAAGCGCATCGCCGTCTCCGTAATGGCCGTGTCGATGTGTTCACCGGGATGGCATTCAGCGTGCTCATCATGTTCGCCATCATGGCTGCGACCGCTGCCACGCTCGGCGCCCATCACAAGACGGTCACCAGCGCCGCCGAGGCAGCGCAGGCGCTCCAGCCGATCGCGGGGACGTGGGCCGGCGCCCTGTTCGCGATCGGGTTCATCGGGTCCGGCGTCCTGGCCGTCCCGGTGCTCGCTGCCTCCGGCGCGGCCGGTATGGCCGGGCTCCTCAACAAGAACTGGGGCTTGGAACGCAGCCCCCGCAGGGCGCCCCTTTTCTATGTCCTCCTCGGCATTGGGATCGTCGCCGGCACCGTGCTGGCCATCTTCGTGACCAATCCGATCCAATTGCTCGTTCTGTCGGCCATCGTGAACGGCATCGCCGCGGGGCCGTTCCTCATCGTGATGATGCTGATCTCGAGCGACCGCAAGATCATGGGCAAGTACCGCAACGGCCACCTGGCGACGTGGCTGGGATGGATCACCACGGTCATCATGTGCGTGGCCGGCGTCTACGGCGTCTGGTTCACGATCTTCGGACCATGAACCCGACCGAACCCGGGTCGACGGCGGAACGGGACGCCGACGGTGACGACGGGCGGCACGAGACCCGGGACGAAAAGGCCGACCGCAACTGGGGCGAAGTCCTGCAGGAGCTGCGCGTCACACAGACCGGAACACAACTCATCGCCGGATTTCTGCTCACGCTCGCCTTTCAGCAGCGCTTCCAGAGACTCGACACGTACCAGATCACCGTCTACCTGATCCTGGTCTTTCTGGCGGCGTTCGCGACGGCGTTCGGGCTGGCACCCGTCAGCATGCACCGCGGACTCTTCCGCCGCCACCGCAAACCCATGCTCGTCGCCATCGGTGACAGGTATCTGCGGATCATCCTGCTTCTCGTGTCATTGCTGACGTCGGGCGTCGTGCTGCTCATCGTCGATGTCGTCACCGGCAACCGCCTGTTCGGCGTCGTCAGCGGTGTGGTCGTGCTCGCCGTACTCGTGGTGCTGCTGGTCGTTCTGCCCGCTCGCGAGCGCAGATCGCACGGCTAGCGGATGCGCTCGCTGCCGAGCCGACCCTAGCTAGAGCCGCTCCAAGCCGCGGGGACGATCACCCAGATAACTTCTGCGGGCGCGTTCGTCCTGTTGCTCCAGTTGTGAGGTTCCCGGCCCGAGAACGTGAGCGTGTCGCCGGCTCTCAGTTGCTCGCTACGGCCGGTGAAGTGGACAGTGACCTGGCCTTCGATCACGTGAAGCACCTCGACGTCGCAGTTGATCGTGTAGAACTCGTTGCCCCCATCCGCCCCCGCCTCAAGGTGTGACCGAAGCACTTGCACTCGCGACTGACTTCGCGGGGTCGTGAGACGTTCGGTCGCGCCGTGGCCACCAAAGTTGATGTGCGGCGCCTCCTCCAGGTGCACGATCTCGGTCTCGGCCTCCTCGAAGAGCGATCCCACGGGCAGCGACAAGACCTGGCAGAGGGTCACGAGCGTTGCGACGCTGGGAGAGGTCTGGTCGCGCTCCACCCGGCTGACGAAGCCCTTCGTGAGTTGCGTGGCCAGAGCGACCTGCTCGATCGTCAGCCCTTGCGCCTGCCGGCTCGCGCGCAGCCGTGCGCCGACGCGCACCGGAAGAGCCGACGGTGTCGGATGAACAGGCCGCATGGAGTCCTCCGTGATCGCCAGGGTTTCGGACGCGCCCCTTGTCGCAAAGCGGGGCGCGACCACAGTCTTGCATAATAATGTTTTCTGATAGACACTGTTTGTTGTCTATTGATCACTTCAAGGGAGAAGCGTGAACAACAACGAGCCCGTCGGGCCACCGGATGCGAGCATCCAACCGCGCTATGCCGGGTTCGCGACGTTCGCTCGCCTCCCGCGGCTCGAGGATGTACAGGCCGCGGATATCGCCGTCGTGGGCGTGCCATTCGACAGTGGGGTGAGCTACCGCCCCGGCGCGCGGTTCGGGCCGTCGCAAATCCGCGAGGCCTCCCGGCTCTTGCGTCCCTACAACCCAGCCCAGGACGTTGAGCCATTCCTAACGCAGCAGGTGGCGGATGCGGGGGATATCTCGGCGAACCCATTCAACCTCCTTGAGGCCGTAGAGCAGATCGAGGCGGGCGCAACCAAGCTCTCGGCCGACGGAACTCGTCTCATCGCGCTCGGTGGCGATCACACGATCGCGCTCCCGTTCCTCCGCGTGATCGCAAGGCACCACGGGCCCGTCGCCGTACTGCACTTCGACGCACATCTGGATACCTGGGACACGTATTTCGGCGCGCCGATCACACACGGCACACCCTTCCGCCGCGCTTCGGAGGAAGGGCTCATCGATCTCACCTCGAGCACCCACGTCGGCATACGCGGCCCTCTGTATTCACGGCAGGATCTGCGCGATGATGAACGACTCGGCTTCGCTATCGTCTCGAGCGAAGACATCGAGAATGAGGGTCTGCCGCGCGCGATCGAACGCATGCTCACGCGCCTCGGCGATCACCCTGTGTACCTCTCCGTCGACATCGACGTGCTCGATCCCGCGCACGCCCCAGGCACGGGAACGCCTGAGGCCGGTGGCCTGACCAGCCGTGAGCTGCTCGGAATGATCCGCGCTCTCCGAGCGGTCAACCTCGTCGGCGCCGACGTCGTGGAGGTCGCACCGCCGTACGACCACGCCCAGATCACGGCCGTCGCGGCTTCCCACGTCATCTACGAGATCCTCTCGGCGATGACACCGAAAATCAGCGCCTGAGCGCCTGTCATCAAACAAACCAACCCGAAAGGACGACGATGTCTTTCTCTGAACCCGCAGCCGACCGCGAAAGTGTGATCGAGCAGCACTCGATCGACTACATCCCGAACTCAGAACGCCACGGGAAGGTGTGGCACCAGGGCCCGTTCTGGTTCACCGGAAACTTCGTGCTTCCTACGTTGGTCACCGGCTTCGTGGGCCCCAGCATGGGCCTCAGCGTCTGGTTCAGCGTTCTGGCCATCCTCCTCGGCGCGTGCTTCGGAACGTTCTTCATGGCATTCCACGCCAACCAGGGACCCCGGATGGGGCTGCCGCAAATGATCCAGTCGCGAGCCCAGTTCGGCAGCCGAGGCGCGATCGTACCGTTCACGGCCACGGTCTTCGTTTACGTCGGATTCCTCGTGTTCGACACGATCCTGGCCACTCAGGGCATCAACATCTTCCCTGACGCGAAACTTTTCTGGTACCCGGTGCTGATCGCGATCTCGATCGTCATCGCCGTTATCGGGCACGACCTGCTGCACTTCGTGCAACGCTGGCTCACATTCATCCTGATCGTCGTGTTCGCGATTCTCACGGTCGTCGCCATCGTGCACTTCTCTAGCACCCCAATTGCTCCGCACGCGGCGGCGGCGACGGCCGGCTGGGAGCCGGTGGCCTTCCTCGTGCAGTTCTCCCTCGCGGCGGGGTACAACATCAGCTATGCAGTTTATGTCTCCGACTACACCCGATACCTGCCGGCGAAGGTCTCGGCTCCCAAGCTGATCTCGTCGGTCTACGCTGGCGCGGCGGTCTCGGCCGTCTGGCTGATGTCGCTAGGCACCATCCTCGCCAGTTACATCCCGAACGCCGATCCCATTCTCGCGATCCGCTCGGTGGGTGATCTGCTCTTCCCCGGCTTCGGCACCATAGCGGTGATCGTCTCCGTTCTCGCCCTCATCTCGATCATGGGCGTCAACGCTTACGGTGCCATGCTCACCGGCACCAGCGCCGTCGACGGCTTCAGACAGGTCAAACCGACGGTACGTCTACGCGTCATCGGCTTGGCGATCGTCGGGCTCGCATCGCTGATCATCGCTCTGCTCATCCCCGCCGACTACGTGAACAGCTTCAACAGCTTCGTGCTTCTGATGCTGTACTTCCTCGTGCCGTGGACTGCCGTCAACCTGGTCGACTTCTACTTCGTGCGGCACGGGAAATACGCGATCGCCGAAATCCTGAAACCGAACGGCCTCTACGGCCGGTGGGCGTGGCGTGGCGTGCTGGCCTACTCGATTGGGTTCCTGGCCATGATCCCCTTTTTCTCCGTCAGCTTCTACGTTGGTCCGATCGCCCAGCTGATGGGGGGCGCCGACTTCTCGTTCGTCGTCGGGCTCGTCGTCTCGGGAGGCCTCTACCTGCTATTCTCCCGCAACATCGACCGCACGGCTGAGGCCACGGCCACAGTCGAGAGCGACATAGAACTCGAGGGGGTCCCCCGGTGACCGAGGTGCAGACGGTGACCATCGCGTGCTGCCAGTTGTCACCGGCGATCGGAGATCGGGAAGAGACGTGGCGCCGGATCGCTGCCGCAGTCTCGACCGCCGCAGCCCGGGGCGCGAATGTCGTCGTTCTGCCCGAACTGGCGAACTGCGGCTATATCTTTAGCGGACCGGAAGAGCTCGCGAATGCAGCCGAACCGGCGGATGGTGCGACCATTCGCCGGCTGACGGAACTCGCCCGGCATCACAACCTGATCGTCGTCAGCGGCTTCGCCGAGCGCGGACAAGACGGAGCCGTCTATAACAGCGCTGCCCTGATCGATCCGACTGGCACCCGAGCGATCTATCGCAAGGCCCACCTGTGGGGGGACGAAGCGGCACGCGGCTTCACCCCCGGCAGTGACCTTCCGCCCGCCGTGGATACCTCTCACGGCAGGATCGCCATCATGGTCTGCTACGACCTCGAATTCCCAGAATGGGTCCGCCTCGCTGCGCTCACCGGTGCTGACCTGCTGTGCGCCCCCGTGAACTGGCCGCTATTCCCGCGCCCTGCCGGAGAGCGGCCCGGCGAGATCATCCGGGTACAAGCGGATGCCGCGACCAACCGGCTAGTCATCGCCGCCGCCGACCGCGCCGGCGACGAGCGCGGTCAGCGGTGGCTGGGCGGCAGTGTCATCGTGGACGCCGACGGCTACCCCCTGACTCCCGAGCTGCTCGACACCGAGGGCATGATCCTCGCCACTGTGGATGTGGCCACCTCGCGAGACAAGCGCATCGGCGAGCACAACGAGGTCCACGCCGACCGACGCCCGGAGCTCTACCGGCAGCTGCTCCCACCGGCCGAGGAAAAGATCCGGTGACCCGGTCGAGCGGGCCGCCACGTCAGGGCAAAATTGACGACATGTCGTTCGAACCGGTGGGGCCGGATGATGTCCACAGCCTGCGCGAGTTCTTGCGTGAGGTGGACCTGACGCTGTCGGGACTGGACGCACCAACGGTACTTCTGTGGGCCGAACGGGATGTTGGACCGTGAGGTTGGTCACGTGCGCTCCCGGACCGGCCGATTCGTCGGAGAATGAGCAGTGCGGGTCTGGTTCAATGAACGGATGACACCCCGCACGTTCGCCAGCGTCCCCAAGGCCAAGGTCGGCGATCGGGTCGCGGTGCTGTCGCCGGCGTTCGCCGCGCCGGCAGTGTTCGAGGCGGTGCACGAGCAGGCGATGCGGCGGCTCACGGAGGTCACCGGGCTGGTGCCGGTCGAATATCCGACGACACGGCAGCTGGGTGCGACGGCCGAGGCGCGAGCCGCCGACATCACGGCCGCGTTCGCCGACCCGAGCATCCGGGGCGTGCTGGCCACGATCGGCGGCGACGATCAGGTGACCGTGATCCCCCACATCGACTCGGAGGTGCTTGCCGCGAACCCCAAGCCCTTCCTCGGCTACAGCGACAATTTCAGCCTGCACAACCTGCTCTGGAACCTCGGAGTGCCCAGCTACTACGGCGGCTCGACGCAAGTGCATCTCGGCCCAGGGCCCCACCTCGATGACGTGCACGTGGCCTCTCTTCGCGCCGCGTTGCTCGAGGGAGGGGTCATCGAACTCACGGAGCCGGGCGAGTCCGAAGACTTCGGCGTCCCGTGGACCGATCCCCGTGCATTGACCGAGTTCGGCGCGCGTGAAGCGACCGAGTCGTGGACCTGGGCGGGGCCGGAATCCGTCGTCGAGGGTGTGACCTGGGGCGGATGCATCGAGGTCATCGACCAGATCGCCATCGCCGGCCGGATGCCCGCCGTCGCGGACCTCGAAGGCGCGATCCTGCTACTCGAAACGAGCGAGGAACTCCCCTCCGCCGACGTGGTGAAACGGTGGGTGCGTGCTCTCGGCGAACGGGGCGTCCTTGCGGCCGCGGCCGGGGTGCTCGTCGCACGTCCACCGGTGAGCGAACTGAGTTCAGCCCTCCCGCCCGCGGAGGAGCGCGCCCGATTACGCGCCGTTCAACGCGAGACGGTCATCGAGCAGGTCGCCCGGTACAACCCCGGCGCCGTCGTTTGTGTCGGAGTTCCATTCGGGCACACGAGGCCGCAATGGATCGTTCCGCACGGCGGGACCATCCGGCTCGACGGCGCGACTCGCACGGTCACCGCCGACTACAGCTGACGAGCCAACGCTCGCTACGGCGGCTGCGGCTGCGGCGGCTGCCGCTGCAGCGAACTGTCAGTTGCTACCGTTCGCGGGCACTGAAACCGGCAGTGAGTGACAGTTCGCGAGACGGTGGGCCGAGCGGCGGGCGGCGGAATGGGCGGTGGGGCCGGACGCACGGTGCACCGTGCACGGAACGGTTTACCGAACTGTTAGCGAGAATATGTTGCCAAATCCGCAATCTTGCGTTCAACTTAAGAAGCCATCGCTCAAGGTAGAACGATGGCCACCAAGGAGTGTCCTCCTCGCATCAGAAAGGTGCGTGTCGTGAAGAAATCCTCATCGATATCCTTCGCCGTTGTCATCGCAGCCTCAGCATTGCTCCTCAGCGCCTGTTCGACCAGCCCAAGCGGAAGCTCCACAACAGGAACAGCAAGCAGAGCCTGCGTCATCCTCCCGGACTCGTCATCGTCCCCCCGTTGGGAGAACGGCGACCGTCCCGCGCTCGACAAGGCGTTCACCGATGCCGGCTTCACCGCCGACATTCAGAACGCTCAGGGCGACTCGAACAAGTACGCGACCATCGCCGACCAGCAGCTCACCAAAGGCTGCGGCGTGATGATCCTCGTCGACTACAACGGCGCAGCCGTCGCGGTCACCCAGAAAGCCCAGAAGCAGGGCATTCCGGTGATCGCGTACGACCGGCCGATCACGACCGGATCCGCATCCAGTCCTTCGATGCTCGCCGACTACTACGTCTCGTTCGACAACGAGAAGGTCGGTGCTCTCGAGGGGCAGTCGATCGTCGACGGCCTGCACAAGGCCGGGAAAGACCCGTCGAAAGCGGTCGTCGTGTACATGGGCGGTGACCCCACCGACGGTAACGCGAAGTTGTTCCACGATGGCGCCGTCAAGGTGATGAGCGCCGCAGGCATCAAGCCGGCCGCTGAGCCGACCGGTGTCTGGGACGGCCAGAAGTCGGCGACCAACTTCGAGCAGGCCCTGACCTCCCTCGGAGGCAAGGTCGACGCCGTGTGGGTGGCGAACGACACCAACGCAGCCGGTGTCATCACCGTTCTGGACAAGAACGGACTGAAGGTTCCCGTCTCGGGACAGGATGCCTCGACAGCGGGCCTGCAGAACGTGCTGCTCGGCAAGCAGTCCGCGTCGGTCTACAAACCCTTCAAGCTGGAGGCGGATGCGGCATCAGCGCTCGCCATCAAGCTCCTGAAGGGTACGAAGCCGTCGGTGTCGACCCAGCTGTACGGAAAGCCGTTCATCGCGACCACTCCGATCCTGATCACGCCTGACAAGGTGGAGACCGTGGTGACGGCAGGGGACGCGAAGGCGAGCGACATCTGCACTGCAGCGGTCGCCGCGGCGTGCACGCAGTACGGCGTCAAGTAGAAGAGTGAGATGAGCAATGGCTCCGCGTCGGATCCCATCCGACGCGGAGCTTGCTCATCCCCTAGCCACGTGGTTCGCGCCGCCCACACCTCCGCAGGTCTGAGTCGGCCACTCGAAGGAGCCCGAAATGAACTCACCCATCATCGAACTGACCGGCGTCAAGAAAAGCTTCGGACCGGTGAGCGTCCTCAAAGGCGTCTCGCTTGCCGTGTATCCCGGAAAGGTGACCGCACTCGTCGGTGACAACGGCGCCGGAAAATCCACGCTGATCAAAGGCCTCGCCGGCGTTCAGCCTTACGACGAGGGGGAGGTGAAGTTCAACGGCGAAGTCGTGGCGCTCCACAACCCCCGGGAAGCGGCTCGGTTAGGAATCGAGGTCGTGTACCAGGACCTCGCGCTCTGCGACAACCTCGACATCGTGCAGAACATGTTCCTCGGACGTGAAGAACTGACACTCGGCACGTTCGACGAGGGCCGGATGGAGCGGGAAGCATCGGAGACGCTTCGGTCGCTCTCCGTCCGCACAGTGAAATCGGTGCGGCAGAAAGTGTCGTCCCTGTCCGGTGGGCAGCGCCAGACCGTGGCGATCGCGCGTTCGGTGCTGAAGTCCGCCAAGGTGGTCATCCTCGACGAGCCGACAGCGGCCCTCGGTGTGGCCCAGACCGAACAGGTGCTCGCGCTCGTGAAGCGCCTCGCGGAACACAATGTCGGTGTGCTGATGATCAGTCACAACCTGGTCGACGTGTTTCAGGTCGCGGACTACATCAGCGTCCTCTACCTCGGCCAGATGGTCGCGTCGATCGAGACCTCGCAGACGACCAGCGACGATGTGGTCGGCTACATCACCGGAAGCAAGACATACACAGGAGCGACACGATGAGCGCGGTCCAGGAATCCGTTACGCCGGCACCGCAAGCGCCGGAGCCCGACCTCATCGGCAGCGGCCAAGAAGGCACTCTCCGCGAACAGGCGACCGCTTACCTGCAGCGGGTGCGAAACGGCGACATGGGCGCTCTCCCGGCCATCGCGGGATTCGTGGTGCTGAGTGTTCTGTTCACCATTCTCAGTCCGTACTTCCTCACCGAGCGCAACTTCGCGAACCTCATGACTCAGGCGGCGACGTTGGTGATGCTCGCGATGGCGCTGGTGTTCGTGATCCTGCTCGGCGAGATCGACCTGTCGGCCGGCGTGACCTCAGGCGTCGCGATGGCGATCTTCGTCGTGCTCTCCGATCCTGGCGGCCTCGCGCTCAACTGGGTGCTGGCCCTGGTCATCGCCCTGCTGGCAGGTGTCGCGATCGGCTTGTTCATCGGATTCTTTGTGGCCCGGATCGGCATCCCGTCGTTCGTCGTCACCCTCGGTCTGTTCCTCGGCTTTCAGGGGGTGCAGCTGATCATCATCGGAAACGGTGGCCTTTACCGAATCCAGCAGCCTGAGATCCTCGCGATTCAGAACAGCAACCTTCCGACGTGGGCTGGTTGGGTGATGTTGGTCGTCGTGCTTGCCGTATCCGCCGGGACCTCCTACATCGATCGCCGCCGGCGCACGCGGGCTGGCGTGCCGAACCGCACGATCGTGCTGGTCTGGGCGCGTCTGGTGGCGATCGCTGTGATCGGCGGCATCATCGTCGCGCTCCTCAACCAGAACCGCGGCACAGGGTTCCTGGCGGTGTCGGGCGTACCCATCGTGGTGCCGATCACCCTCGCGATCCTCTGGCTCGGAACGTTCACACTCGACAGAACCCGATTCGGTCGCTACCTGTACGCGGTCGGTGGAAATGCCGAAGCCGCTCGCCGCTCAGGCATCAAGGTCATCGGCGTCAAATGGGCGGCCTTCGTGGTCTGTTCGACGCTTGCCGTGGTCTCCGGTGTCTTCAGCGCCAGCAAGGTCGGGTCGGTGGATGCGGCATTCGGTCGCGACATCGTCTTGAGCGGCGTCGCGGCAGCCGTCGTCGGCGGAGTCAGCCTCTTCGGTGGACGTGGACGGCTGCTTCACGCGGCGATCGGCGCCCTCGTGATCGCCGTGATCACCAACGGGCTGGGGCTGCTCAACCTTCCTGGCGGCGTCAACTTCCTCGTCACGGGCGGTGTCCTCATCCTCGCGGCAACGGTCGACGCACTCTCACGGCGCCGAAGCGGAAGCTCGCTCCTGCAACGCTGAGCCGCCGCATCCGCCCGATCCCCCGCATCCGCCCGATCCGCCGACCCCGCCCGGTCCCGCCCAGTCCGCCGACCCCACACAAAGTAACCGCCGAGTCCACAGACTCTCTGCGGACTCGGCGGTTTTTGGCCGACTATTTGTGGACTCGGCGGTTGGGGACGGGGGCGGGACGGGGCGAGGGGGCGGGGCGGGAGCGAGGGGGCGAGGGCGGGACGGGTCAGAGGGGGCGGAGGCGGAGGTTCTGCATTCCGCCGTCGACGGCCAGGGAGACGCCGGTGGTCGAACCGGACCGGGGGCTGGCCAGGTAGGCGACCGCATCGGCCACTTCGTCGGCTGAGACCAGGCGGCCATGGGGCTGCCGGGCATTCAGCGCCTCACGCTCCTTCTCCGGGTCGGCGGCCGACGAAAGCAGACGCTGCACCCAAGGCGTGTCGACGGTGCCAGGGCTGACCGCATTGACGCGGATGCCCTCCCTCACGTGATCGGCAGCCATCGCCCGGGTGAGGGCGAGCACGGCCCCTTTGGATGCGCTGTACAGGGCCCGCTGAGGGAGCCCGGCCGTCGCGACGACGGAGGACGTGTTCACGATGGCGGCGGCCGGCGATTGTCGCAGGTGCGGGAGCGCCGCCCGCGTGACCCGCACCATCCCGACCACATTGATGTCCCAGACGCGATGCCATTCCTCGTCGGGATTGTCGGCCACTGTGCCGGTGGCGCCGATGCCGGCGTTGTTGATGAGGATGTCGATCCTCCCGAACTCGGCGGCCACCGACTCGATGGCGGATCGGACGGAGACGTCGTCGGCGACATCCACCGCAACCGAGAAGAACGCTGGGTCTGCGGCTTCTGGCGCCACGTCGAGGACCGCGACGGACGCTCCCAGAGTGGACAACCTCTCGGCAATAGCGGCGCCGATCCCCGACGCGCCGCCTGTGACGACGGCGACCAGGCCTGTGAACTCGTTCATCCGATGCTCTCCTCTGTTGCTTGCGGCCCCGACCAGGCGACGAAAGTCTGGCGCTGGTGTCCGAGTCCCTCGATTTCGATTTCGCAGACGTCGCCGGCCCGGAGGTAAGGAAATCGGCCCGAGAGCCCCACACCTTGCGGCGTCCCCGTCAAGACGAGGTCTCCGGGTTCCAGGGTGAGGTATTGGCTGAGGCTCCACACGATGGTCTCGACATCGAAGATCAGGTCGGCGGTGGAAGAGTCTTGGCGGGGTTCGCCATTGACCCAGCTCTGAAGGCGCAACGAACGGTGGTCGATTTCATCCGGCGTGACCAGCCACGGTCCGACCGGGCTGAACCCGGGCGCGCTTTTCCCTTTCGACCATTGCCCACCGGAGATCTCCAGTTGCCACTCCCGCTCTGACAGATCGTTCGCCGCTACGAATCCGGCGATGTGCCGCAGGCTGTCGGCCGGTGAATCGAGGTACGACGCTCGCTTGCCGATGACGACACCGAGCTCGACCTCCCAATCGGTCTTGCGGCTGGCGCGCGGGATGGTGACGTCGTCGTCCGGGCCGCCGAGGGTGTTCGGTGTCTTCAGGAAGATGATCGGAACCTCCGGCGGCTCCGAGCCGGACTCGGCGGCGTGGGCCGCGTAGTTCATGCCGACGCAGATGATCGCCGAAGGCCGGGCGATCGGGGCTCCGATCCGGACTCCGCCGGCCGTGTCGAGCGGAGTCAAAGACCCTTCGACGAAAGCGCGACGCACGGCCGGGATGCCGTCTCCCGCGAAGAAATCCCCGTCGATGTCGGGCGTGATCGCCGAGATGTCGAGATATCGAGAGCCGTCGATCAGGGCCGGACGCTCTTGTCCGCGGTCGCCGATTCGTGCAAACTTCAACGCTGGTCCGATCATTCAGTATGCTGAACGCATATTCGTCATTTCGAACAGTGTAAGGAGCGTCATGCCCGACGTCAACGCCCGCGATCCGCGTTCAAGCAGCGTGCCGGCCGTTCATCGAGCATTTGCGGTACTGGACCTGGTGGCCGGAAGACGTGAGCCGCAACCGCTCCATGCGATCAGCCGGGACCTCTCTCTCCCCCGCAGCAGCACTCTGGCGATCTGCCGGGCACTTGTCGCCGAGGATGCGCTTCGGCAAGACGGGGATGGCCGGTACCTCATCGGTCCCCGCCTTGTGCGCTTGGCCCATCGATACGGCGGCGAAATCGATCTGGCCAGCGCCTTCTCGCGGGCGGTGGATGGGCTGAAGGACCTGCGGTGGACACTTCAGCTGGCCGAGCGCACGGGGCGCGAGGTGATCTACTTGGCCAGACGGGATGGCGCCCAGCCCCTCTCTCTCGTGTCGGTGACCGGGCGGCCGTTGCCCGCGTCGACGACCGCCGTGGGAAAGGCCACGCTGATCCGCGCCAGCGACGAAGAGCTTCTCCGCCTGTATCCTCGCGACGACCTTCTTCCGAGCTTGACGCCCGCGAGCATCCCGTCGCTCGACGTCCTCCGCTCCGAGCTCGCAGCCGCGAGAACTGCCGGCTATACCGTCGACCGCGGAGAAACGATGCTCGGCGTCGTCGCAGCGGCGGCGCCCGTCTTCATCGAAGGACGCGACGCGCCCGTCGCGGCGATCAGCGCCACGACGGTCGACATCGGCGGCGGTGTCTCGCTCGAGGCCCTGGCGCAGGTCGCACTGTCGACGGCGGCCGCGATGTCGGCACTGCTCTGAGAGCTCGCGTCGACCCACGATGCGGATGTGCTGCGGCGCGTCGAAATCATCGGCGCGTGTTGAGCCCGCTTTCCACGGCGACAACGCCGCCGATCAAGGTCATGAGCACCGGCGACTCCGCGAACTCATCGGGCGGCGTGGTCAGCGGATCGCGGGCCCAGACCGTCAAGTCGGCGGGAAGTCCCGGCACGATCTGTCCGCCCGGCTCGCCGACGCTGCGCCAGTACTCGCTCGTGTAGCCCTCAACCGCGGCACGTGCGCTGAGCGCTTGGTCGGGGAGCACAGGTTGCAGATCCGCGCGACCTGCGGGGCGGCGCAGCTGGGCGGCGGCGACGATCCCTCGAGGATCATACGGCGCGATCGGCCAGTCCGACCCGAGCGCGAGGATGGCTCCTCGCTCGCGCAGGTCGCGCATCCGCCATGCTCGGTTCGCCCGTTCCTCCCCGAGTCGTTGCGACCAGTTGTCGGTGTGGTCGGCGCTCGTGTACAACGTGCAGTGCGTCGGCTGCATGCTGGCGGCGGCCCCAGAGGCGACGACCAGGTCGAGCACCTCGTCCGGCAGCGTCTCGATGTGTTCGATGCGATGCTGCGCCTCCCCCGGCGGAAGGTCGCGCAGAGTCTCGGCCACGAAGGCCACCCCTTTGTCGCCGATGGCATGGGTCGTGGTGGGGATGCCGTGGCCGTGGAAGTACCGCACGGCCTTGGCATACTCTTCGGGGTCCAGCCAGATGGACTGAGTGGATTCGCCGCGGGTGTCCGGTTCGAAGAGCCAGGCTGTGCCGTTGTCGATGGTCCCGTCGATCATCAGCTTCACGCCGCGCACGTACCAACGTCGACCGGCTCGTTCCTGGTAGCCCAGGTGGCGCTCCAGATCAGCTTGTGTGAAGCCCGGCAGCACGTTCGGCGAGATGCGCAGCCGGATGGGCAACTCCTGCCGACGCTCCAGCTCATCCAGCACCTCGAATGAGTCCTCGGCCATCAGGTCGAGCATCTGGCCGGCAACGATCCCTGTCTCCGCCATCCCGCGCAACAGACTCCCGAGTTGTTCCACCCTGTCGTCGAACGTCAGCTCGGGGATGTGCTTCAGCACGAGCTCCTGAGCGGCGAACTCGTAGAGCATCCCGTTCGGTCGCCCGTTCGCGTCGAGCCCGAGCGCGGAAGCGTCGGGAAATTGCTCATCGCCGCGGACACCGACCGCCTCGATCGCCGCCTTCGAGGCGAGCGCAGAGTGGCCGTCGAACAGCGTGACGAAGAGCTTGCGACCGCCGTCGACACCATCGAGCAGGTCGTTGCCGAAGTCGCCGCCCTCGAAGGCGGCAGGGTCGAGTCCCCAGGCAAGGGTCCATCCGTCGCCGCCCTCACCGGCGTCGGATGCCCCGCCGGCGACATGCTCGCCGATTGCGCGCCGCACCTCGGAGCGTTTCGTGATCCCGGAAAGGTCGAGGCCGCGCGTGATCTGAAGTCCGACGATCGGATGGATGTGCGCATCCACAAACCCCGCCGTGACCGTCGCGTCACCCAGGTCGAGCACGTCATCGGCGGAGTCAACCCAACCGGCCGCGAGAGCGTCGGCCTCGGACAGGACTCCGACGATGATCCCCTCCCGCACCGCGACGGCGGTTCGTCCCGGTGCCGCGACGGAGGTGAGGACCTCGGGCGTGAGGACGGTGCCCGCGATGATCAGGCGGTCGATGAGCGCGGTCATGACGCATCCGCCTCCGCGATGAGTTCGGCGGCGGCGCTCTCGGCTCCGCCGATGCGGGCATACGCGGCCGGCCTTGTTCGCTTCCACACGACGGCCAGCAGCACGCCGACGAGGAACACCGCGGGCACCGAAGCCAGGACGATGACGTTCACGATCGGGCCGCCCGAGGTGAGCAGATCGAGATTGATGCACAGCAGGTAGAGCACAGCGACCATCGCCACGCCGCCGACGATCGCGCACGGCAGCACGTACCACTTGCGCGCCAGCTCGCGGTGGCGCAGGAAGAATACGACGACCGCCGCGCAGGTGAGCACCTGAAGGGCGATGATGCCGATCACGCCGGGGCTGTTCACCCAGAGCAGGAGCTGCAGATAGGGATCGCCGTGGATCAGGGCGAAGAACAGCACGACCACGAGAGCGAGAACGGTCTGCAGAATTCCGGAGGCGGCAGGCGAACCGGACCGGTTGGTCCGGTGCAGGACCGAGGGGAGGGCGCCGTCCCGCGCGAGCGAGAAGGTGTACCGGTTGATCGCATTGTGGAACGCCAGCTGACTGGCGTAGACGCTCGTGATGATGAGGAGGTACATCGTGAACTCCGCCCACGGTCCGAGGTACACACCCGCCTCGTGGAAGACCAGGCCTGCGGTGTTCTTCGAAGCGGCCTCTTGAACGTGCGTCTCGCCGACGGCAACGATCACAGCCCAGACGACGAATCCATAGAACACGGTCATGAACGCGACCGAGATGTAGGTGGCCTTCGGGATGGTGCGCTCCGGATCCCGTGCCTCTTCGCGGTAGAGCGCCGTCGACTCGAAGCCCATGAACGCGGCGAATCCGATTCCGAGCACTGCGAGCAGGCCCGGGTTGAGCACGGCGCCGGCGCTGAACGTTCCGAAGGTGATGCCCTGCGCCCCGCCACGCACGAGCACCGCGACGGCGAACATGAGCAGGATGACCGTTTCGGCCGCCAGAAGTACGCCAAGCACTTTGGCGCCCACGTCCACTCCGCGGTTGGCCACCCCGAAGACGGCGACGACACCCACCAACGCAATGGCCCACCACGGCACGTCGATCCCGAACTCGTTCTTGAGCAGGTCGTGGCCCTGGGCGCCCAACAGACCGTAGAGTCCGATCTGGAGCGCGTTGTACGAGAAAAGCGCGACGAACGACGCGCCCAGCCCGATTGCTTTCCCGAGCGCCTCCGTGACGTAGGTGTAAAAGCCGCCGAGCGCCTTCACGTGTTTCGTCATCGCCATGAAGGCGACGGCGAAGATCCCGAGAATCACGCCGGCAACCGTGTAGACGAGCGGCGCGCCGACGCCGCCGATGAGGATGGCGAGCGGCGCCACGCCGGCCACGATGGTGAGCGGCGCCGCCGCCGAGACCACCATGAAGACGATGCCGCCCGTTCCGAGCGCATTCCGGCGCAGTGCGCCCTGCGCGGCCGGCGCTGGTGCATCCGGCTGCGGTCTTGGTGTGTTCTGACTCTGCTGATCGGTCGTGAGGTCCATTGTGCCCGGCTCCTTCGCTGAGATGTCCTTCGGGTGAATGCGGTCGCTCCTCCCAGGTGACGCCGGAAAGGGCTCTCATCGTCGAGGCTAGGTCTGGCGTGTTTCGGGAGTGTCACGAAGAACGATCGATTTCGTGAAGATTAATCGATTAGGCAGTAAGAAATCAAGATGCCTAATCGATTAATTTTCTTCGGATTCCGTCGCGCTATGGTCAGCGCAGGCCGGCGGTGGAGTCGCGGATGAGGAGGTCGATCGGCACTTTCACGCGGCGGCCGGGTTCGCTGCCGTCCAGAGCGCGGACGAGTTCGTCCACGCAGAGGCGCCCCATCTCGCGTGGGTGAAGGTCGAGAGAGGTGATCGTCGGCTGGGTCACGGCGAGCGCATCCGAATCGACGTAGCTCGCCACGAGGACATCCCGGCCAGGCACCAATCCGGCGCTACGGATGGCCTCCGTCGCCACGATCGCCACACCTTCCGGCGCTGCGATCACCGCATCGGGGTGGTCTGGCCTGGCGAAGATGTCACCCAGCTCCCGACGCACCTCGTCCATCGACGTGTCGAACCATCCCAGTACACGCCGCGCCTCGACCCCGCGATCCCGGCACCAGAGCGCGTGACCGCGCGCCATGTCGCGACCCCACGCCATCGCCGGATCCGGGATCATGACGGCCGGCCGACGGCTGCCGCGCTCCCACATATGATCCAGAAGGATGCGCATCCCCTCGGTATGGTCGCCGTACACGGTCGCCCACGGTTCGGGTTGGTCCGCTGGGGCGTCCTCGCCGCTCACGACCGGCTTGCGGCCTCCGAGTAGCCGCTGAACCAGTGGGTCGCCGTCCACGGGATCGATGACCAGAAAGCCGTCGAGCTGTTCGATGATGCCCGGCCGGTCGAACGCGGGCGGCAGCAGCGTGACGAGCATCCCCGACTCCTGGGCGCGCTCGACGGCGCCGTAGGCCACGTCCATGTAATACCGAAAACTGAGCGTCTGGTCTGGGATGCTCAGCCCGACCACTCCCGAGCGCGCGGTGCGCAGACCTCGGGCGATGAGGTTGACCGAGTATTCGAGCTCCGTCGCCGCGTGACGCACCCGCTGCCTCGTCGCCGTCGACATCCGGCCCTTACCGCTGAGGGCCTGGGATGCGGTGGCCCGCGAGACACCGGCCCGCTCTGCCACGTCTTGCAGCGTCACGGCGCGCGCCTCGGGTCCCATCCGTTCAGTCTATGAGGTCGATGAAAGCGTCCTCTCTTCCCACATCGGAGCAGAGGTGATAGATATGACGTCATATGGATTCGCGACCAAAGCGATTCTGCCTTCAACGATGAGGAGCAACAATGACATCACTGCCCGTCGGACGCTATCGCGCGCTAGGGGTGATCGTCGCCACGGCCGTCCTCGGAGGCCTTTTCGCTTCGGCGAACCCGGCGGTAGCCGCGACCGCCGCGAGTTTCTGGGTCGACCCGGTCAATGGCAATGACGCAAACCCCGGGTCCAGCAGCGCACAAGCGTTCAGGACCCTTGCCCAGGCGCAGACAGCCGTCCGCACGGTCAACTCGTCGATGAGTGGCGACATCGCAGTCAACCTGGAGGGCGGAACCTACACGCAGACCTCCCCGCTGTCGCTGACGGGTCTGGATTCCGGAACCAATGGCCACACAGTGAGCTGGCAGGCCGTGCCCGGCCAGACACCCGTGATCTCCGGCGCGCAGGCAGTGACCGGCTGGACAAGCGCCGGCGGCGGCGTCTACAAGGCGAGCGTCGGATCACTCGACTTTCGCCAGCTGTATGTGAACGGAGCTCGCGCTACTCGAGCGCGGTTCCCCGACAACGGATCCTGGTTCCAGATAACCGGCTCGAACCTGTCGGCGCAGACAATCAACGTTCCTGCCGCGTCGGTATCGTCGTGGACCTCCGGTGCCCCCGAGATGGTGCTCGAAACCCAGTGGGGTGAGAGCTACCTTCGCGTCAAGAACGTCGTGGTGAACGGGACTACTGCCACAGTCAGTTTCCAGAGCACCGAATCGAACATCCTGTTTCAGCGGCCTCACCCCACCCTCGCGAGCGGCTCGCCTTTCCACTGGGAGGGCGCGCTCGCGTTCGTGACCCAGCCCGGCGAGTGGTACCTCGACAA
>DASYGJ010000049.1:0-7774 GCA_035999915.1 Leifsonia sp. | reverse complement strand
ACGGGAGCGACGCTGCGAGTCGTCGGGCTCCACGACGACGGCCGGCTGCGACTCGATGAGGCGGCGGAGCTGATCGGCCCGCGCACCAAGGTCGTCGCGTTCGCGCACGTCTCCAATGTGCTGGGCGCGATCAACCCGGTCGGCGAGCTCGCGGGCCTCGCCCACGACGCTGGTGCCCTGGTCGTGCTCGACGCCTGCCAGTCGGCCCCGCACCTCGCGCTCGACCTGCGGGCGCTCGATGTCGATTTCGCGGTGTTCTCGGGACACAAGATGCTCGGGCCGACCGGCGTCGGCGTGCTCTACGGCCGCAAAGAGCTGCTCGACGCGCTCCCTCCTTTTCTCACCGGCGGCTCCATGATCACAACAGTGACTCTCACCGAGACCTCCTACCTTCCGGCGCCGCAGCGCTTCGAGGCCGGCACGCAGCGAGTGTCCCAGGCGATCGCTCTCGCACGGGCCGTCGACTACCTGCAGGAGATCGGAATGCCGGCGATCGAAGCCCACGAAGAGGCTCTCGGCGAGCGCCTGCTCGACGGTCTCAGCGGGATTCCGGGGGTGCGGATCCTCGGCCCCGGTCGAGACGTGCCGCGGGTCGGGCTCGCCAGCTTCGTCGTCGACGGCATCCACTCTCACGATGTCGGTCAGTTCCTCGACGACCGCGGCATCGCAGTGCGGGTCGGCCACCACTGCGCGCAGCCCGTGCACCGGCGCTTCGGTGCGACGGCGAGCACGCGCATCAGCACGTATCTGTACAACACGGCGGATGAGGTCGACCAGGCGATTCAAGCCGTCGCCGACTCGCGTGCGTTCTTCGGAGTGGACCGATGACCTCGTCCGACCTGCAGAGCCTCTACCAGCAGGTCATCCTCGACCATGCCAAAGAGAAGCATGGGTACGGTTTGCGCGAGGGTGCGATAGCCTCCTCGCATCAGCTGAACCCGACGTGCGGCGACGAGGTCACGCTCAACGTGCATCCCTCGGCGGCAGGGGGAATCGCCTCGATCAGCTGGGAAGGCCACGGCTGCTCCATCTCGACCGCGTCGGCGTCGCTCCTGAGCGACGTCGTCGACGACGACTCCCGGGAGTCCGTCGAGGCGAAGATCGCCGCGTTCCGTCAGCTGATGCAGTCGAAGGGCAGCCTCGAGGGGGATGAAGACCTGCTCGGCGACGCCGTCGCGCTCGCGGGCGTCTCCCGCTATGTGACCCGGATCAAGTGCGCCATGCTGCCATGGGTGGCGCTCGAAGACGCCCTCAGCCGCTGAGCCCTACGACGGCGATCTCGTAGCCTGGACGGATGAGCATCCTCACCGCGATCAGTAGCGACACGTTGGTCACCTATCCTGACGGCGCCCTCGCCTCCACCGGCACGGTCGTGCACGTCGAAGTCCTGGCAGACGGAAGGGCGGCCGTGGTGCTCGATCGCACGGCGTTCCACCCGATCGACCCGGTCTGGCCCGACCAGCCGGCCGACCGGGGCGTTCTGAGTGTGGACGGGGTGACGCATCCTGTGCTCGACGCGGTCGTCGGGGCGACGGACGGGACGACCTTGCATGTCGGCGACGCGCCGGTGCGCACCGGGACCGAAGGCTGGTCGTTCGTGGTGTGCCACCTCGTCGCCGACGCGGCCGGCATCGTTCCGGGTGCAACGGCAGAGATCTTGGTCGAAGCGGATGCACGTCACGCCCTCTCAGCCGGCCACACCGCCTGCCACCTGGCGTCGCTCGCCTTGAACGAGTCGGTCTCCGGCCTGTGGACAAAAGAAGTTCCGCTCGACGCACGCGGGAACGCGAACTTCGACCAGCTCGCGATCACGGAGTCGCGCATCCTGCCGAACGGTTCTCTCGACACGTATCGCATCGGCAAGAGCCTGCGGAAGAAGGGTTTCGCCGCCGCCGAACTCGAACCCGAACTCGACGAAGTGACAGCCACCTCCAATGCGCTGCTCGCCGGCTGGATCGCCTCCGGCGCCCGGGTGTCGATCGCCCGTGACGGCGAAGGACTGGGCGAGCGCCGTGCGTGGCGATGCGAATTGCCGGGCGGAACCGTCGAGATCGCCTGCGGCGGAACCCACCTGACCGCGTTGAGCGAATTGACCGAGGTCACCGTCGCCCTCACCCTGGAGGTCGCCGACGGCGCGCTCTCGCTCACCATGCGCACGACGGCATCCGCCGCCGCGCCCGCCTAGCCACTCACAGCAGCCGAGTCCACAGATTCTCTGCGGACTCGGCCGCTTTTAGGCGATTTTGCGTGTACTCGGCAGTTGGAGTAGAGCTACAGGTCGAGGGAGTCGCCGGGTTCGAGCGGGAAGAACTCCCCGCCGCCCTGCTCGGTGGCCCACTTGATGCGGCCGTTGGCCATGTCCTTTCCGGCGCGCGCCAGCACCATTTCGTGAGTCGGAAAGCTGCGCCTCGGACTCACCGCGAGCACGTAGTCCATCGACTCGGCGATCTTGAGCCAGGGCGCGCCGGCCGGCACCGCGAGAACGTCCACCTCGACGTCCTCGGGAATCGTGAACGAGTCGCCCGCGTAGTAGAGCTCATCGTTGATGAGCACGCCGAGGTTGTCAACGATCGGGATGCTGGAGTGGATGACGGCGTGCCGCCCGCCGAAGAACCGGAGCGTGAACGGCCCGGCCTCCACGGTGTCGCCGGCGTGCACCACGGTGACCGCGAAGCCTTCCGCCGCGACCGCGACCCCCTCCGGCGCGAAGATCGGGACCTCCGGGTTGAGGTCGAGCACGCGCTTCAGCTGGTCGGGCGTCCAGTGGTCGGCATGCTCGTGCGTGATGACCACGGCGGCGGTCGAGTACGTGTCCGTGAGCGCGGACGTGAACGAACCGGGGTCGACGAACAGCTTCTTTCCGGATTCCTCGAGGAGCAGTGCGGCGTGTTCGAACTTCGTCAGTCTCATGGGTCCAGGAAATACCCATTCCTTCCTGACTGCAACTTCTTGAGGAATATACCCCCTAGGGGTACCGTTGTGGGGTGGAGATGGACGAGACGACGCACAGCCAGCACCCGCAAGCGGACCAGCACCACGGCCACGACGAGCATGCCACGCACGACCACAGCGCCCACGCCGGCCACGATCCTGCGTTGTTCCGCCGAAGGTTCTGGCTCACGCTCGTCCTCACCGTCCCGACCCTGGTGTTCTCGCCGGGCCTTCAGGCGATTCTCGGGCTTTCCGGGCCCCGATTCCCGGGGAGCCAGTACCTCCCGGCCGTCCTCGGCGTCGTCATCTTCTTTTATGGCGGCCTCGTCTTCCTGCGCGGAGCCGTGCAAGAACTTCGCGGCCGTCAGCCCGGGATGATGACGCTCATCTCGTTGGCGATCGTCGTCGCGTTCGGGTACAGCCTCGCCGTGACCTTGGGGCTGCCGGGGATGGACTTCTGGTGGGAGCTGGCGACGCTCATCCTCATCATGCTGCTCGGGCACTGGATCGAGATGTCGGCGGTGATGGGCGCTCAGGATGCGCTCGGCCAGCTGGCCGAACTCCTGCCCGACGAAGCCGAGCGCATCACCGGCGGCGCCGCGGACGCCGGCACGGAGACGGTCCTGGTGGCGAGCCTGGCGGTCGGGGATCTGGTGCGTGTACGTCCCGGTTCGAGCGTGCCCGTCGACGGCGAAATCGTCGATGGACGTTCCGAGCTCGACGAGTCCCTCCTCACCGGGGAGTCGAAGCCGGCCACGCGCACGGTCGGGGAGCAGGTGGTGGCCGGCAGCATCTCGGGCAGCGGCTCCCTCGTCGTTCGCGTCACGAAGCTGGGCGGTGACACGGCCCTGGCCGGCATCATGCGTATGGTCTCGGACGCGCAGGCGAGCAAGTCCGGTACCCAAGTTCTCGCCGATCGCGCGGCCGGCTGGCTTTTCTACGTCGCGCTCGCCGCGGCGTCGCTCACGCTCGTGGTATGGGCGATCCTGCTGCCGGGGGATCCGGGCTTCGTGCTCGAGCGCGTTGTCACTGTCCTTGTGATCGCCTGCCCTCACGCTCTGGGGCTTGCGATCCCGCTCGTCGCCCAGATCTCGACGGTGCTCGGGGCCCGCAACGGCCTTCTCATCCGGGACCGCCACGCTATGGAGGACGCCCGCACGATCGACGTCGTGCTGTTCGACAAGACGGGAACGTTGACCGAGGGACGGCAGGGAGTGGTCGCGGTCGTCCCGGCCGACGGTGTTGACGACGAAGGCGAGGACGACCGTCGCGTGGATGCGCTGCTCGCGCTGGCTGCTTCCGTTGAAGTTCCGGCCGAACATCCGGTCGCCCGTGCGATCGTCGCCGAGGCTCGCAAGCGCGAGTTGGATCTGGCCCGCGCTGCTGAGTTCCAGGCTCTGGGCGGACGGGGCGCCACAGCGACCATCGACGGCATCTCCGTCACTGTCGGGGCGACGCGTGTGGTCGGCGAACGCAGACTGGAGCTCTCCGATCGGCTTGCGGACGCCGCGCGGCAGGCGGCCGACGACGCACAGACGGTGGTGTTCGTCATCCGCGGAGAGTCGGTCATCGGGATGATCGCTCTCGCCGACGTGATTCGGCCGGAGTCGGCGGAGGCGGTGCGCATCCTGCACGACCGCGGCGTTCGGGTGGCGATGCTGACCGGCGACTCGCAGGCCGTCGCAAAAGCCGTCGCACGGCAGCTCGGAATCGACGAAGTGTTCGCCGAGGTGCTTCCGGGCGACAAGTCCGGCATTGTCGAACAGCTGCAACGCGACGGCTCGAAAGTCGCGATGGTCGGCGACGGCGTGAACGATGCGCCGGCGCTGGCTCGGGCTGATGCGGGCATCGCCATCGGCGCCGGAACGGATGTAGCGATCGACTCCGCCGGCATCGTTCTCGCTTCCAGCGATCCACGAGGCGTGGCGAAAGTGATCCGGCTGTCGCACGCCACGTATCGCAAGATGCAACAGAACCTGGCCTGGGCCACCGGGTACAACGTGGTCGCCCTGCCCCTTGCGGCCGGGGCAGCGAGCGGGATCGGCGTGGTGGTCTCCCCGGCATTCGGCGCCGTGTTGATGTCGGTGTCGACCATCGTCGTTGCGCTCAACGCGCAACTGCTGCGGCGGCTGAAGCTCGGCTGAAGATCCCGGCTCGCGGACCGCCCGGTCTAGGCGGAATGCCGGGCGCCGGCGGAGGAGTCGGCCATAATCGAGGACCATGGCCGCCTCCCCGCTCACCATCGTCGTAGCGGTCAACCCGATGGCGTCGTTCGGCCGCCGTGCCGAAGTCGGGCCCCGAACCATCCGCCGGCTGCGCGACGCTGGACACGAGGTGGTCGGCGTCGACGAGGCCAATATCGAGCTTTTGCGGCGCGAGACGACCCGTGCGGTGGAGGCGGGGGCGGATGCGCTGGTGGTGGTCGGCGGCGACGGGATGGCCAATCTGGGCGCCAACATCGTGGCCCAGACGGGCATCCCCTTGGGCATCGTGCCGAGCGGGACCGGCAACGATCTCGCCGAGGGCCTCGGCATCCCGGTCAAAGACACGGACGCGGCTCTCGATCAGCTGCTTGGGGCGCTCGGTCGGGCGCCGCGCGTCATCGACGCTGCCATCGTTCGGCACGGGGGGCTCACGACCTGGTACGCCGGCGTGCTCTCGGCCGGTTTCGATGCGATGGTCAACGAACGCGCCAACCTGATGAGCTGGCCGCGCGGCCGAAGTCGCTACGTCTTCGCTCTCCTCCGACAGCTGGCCACGCTGAAGCCCATCCGGTATGAGATCGTCGCCGATGGCGTCCCCATTGCGATCGAAGCGCTGCTCATCTCGGTGGCCAACAATCGTTCCTTCGGCGGCGGCATGCAGATCGTGCCGCACGCCGACCTGGCCGACGGGATGCTCGACCTCTTCGTCGTCGCCCCGATGTCCAAGCTCGCTTTGCTCCGCGTCTTCCCCAAAGTGTTCTCGGGCACGCATACCAACCTCCCGGTCGTCTCCTTCCAGCGGGTGCGATCCGTGACGCTGAATGCGCTCGATGTCGTCGCGTATGCGGACGGCGAACGCGTTGGTCCGCTGCCCATCGAGGTGACTGTGATGCCTGGCGCGCTGGCCGTGCTCGCCTGAACGGACCGCCACGCCCGAACCTCGCTCCCGTTTTGGAGCCGGTGACGTGTCTGTGGCATACTCATTGAGTTGCAAAACGGCCCCATCGTTTAGCGGCCTAGGACGTCGCCCTCTCACGGCGGTAACGCGGGTTCAAATCCCGCTGGGGTCACAATCATCACGAAAAGCCCTTCTGAACCTGTGTCCAGAAGGGCTTTTCGCATCCCAGGTAGCGTCGCACAGGGGCACTCAGTGCTCATGTCGGCTCCGCTCCGCAGCCGTCGAGTCCACCCAAAATCAGCCAAAAACCCCCGAGTCCGCAGAGAGTCTGTGTACTCGGCGGTTACTTTGTGCGGGGTCGGCGGCGCGGGCGGGGTGGGCGGCGCGGGTGGCGCGGCCGGCGCGGGCAGGGTGGGCGCAGCGGCGGGTAGGATGGTTTTTGCGAAGGGGAGTATCCCGGACGGCCCGCAGAGGGCCGGCGCTGTGGACGTCATCACGGATCGGTGTCACCGATCCCGGGCACAGCGGCACCCGACAGCTGGGTGCGGGAGAGACTTTCGGCCGTCGTTTGTGGCGCCCTTCGAAAGGTAGTTCTCCCGTGCAACTCGCTCTTCCCGCCTGGTTCGAGATCGGCTCGTTCATCATCCTGCTGCTGATCCTCGCGTTCGACCTCGCTCTAGTGTTCCGACGGCCGCACATCCCCGGCCCCCGAGAGTCCGCACTGTGGGTGTCGTTCTACGTGGCCCTCGCCTTGCTGTTCGCGCTGCTGATGCTTTTGATCGGGGATGCGGAGCATGCCGGGCAGTTCCTCGCCGGCTGGCTCACCGAGTACAGCCTGAGCATCGACAACCTGTTCGTCTTCGTGCTGATCATGAGTCGATTCGCTGTTCCACGGAAGTATCAGCAGGAAGTACTGGTGGTGGGCATCATCGTCGCGCTCGTGCTGCGCGGCGTCTTCATCGTGCTCGGCGCCCAGCTGATCGCGAACTTCAGCTGGATCTTCTACGTGTTCGGCGCCTTTCTGCTTTACACAGCGATCCACCAGGCCCTCCGTAACCCTGAGGCGGAAACCGAAGAAGCCAGCAGTGTGGTGCGTTTCCTGCGCAAGCGCCTCAAAGTGTCGAAACAGTACGACGGCTTCAAACTGCGAACTCTGGTCGACGGCAACCGGATGTTCACCCCGCTGCTCATCGTGTTCGTCGCGCTGGGCACGACCGACCTCCTCTTCGCGCTCGACTCCATCCCCGCGATCTTCGGCATCACCCAGAGCCCGTTCATCGTGTTCGCGGCGAACGTTTTCGCGCTGATGGGTCTGCGGCAGCTCTACTTCCTTCTCGGGCACCTGCTCGACAAGCTGGAGTACCTCAAGTACGGGATCGCCTTCATCCTCGCCTTCATCGGCGTCAAGCTGGTGTTCCACGCCATGCACGTGAACGAATTGCCCTTCATCAATGGCGGCCGTTCCATCGAGTGGGCGCCCGACATCGACACGTGGACCTCCCTCGCCGTCATCATCGCGTCCATGGCTGTCGCTACGATGGCAAGTCTGGTGAAGCTGAAACTCGACGGAACCTCCGTCGCCACAACCACTCAGAAGGATGCAGGGCAATGACGTCAGTCGTCGACGTGAGCATACGCAGCGATGTCGGGATGGTGCGTCACGTCAACGAGGACAGTTACCTCGCGGCTGACCCCGTCTTCGTGGTCGCGGACGGGATGGGCGGCCACGCGCGCGGCGACG
>DASYGJ010000005.1:0-6163 GCA_035999915.1 Leifsonia sp. | reverse complement strand
GCGTCCGCCTCGGCGGGGTCGCCGGTGTGGGTCGACATGGCCGGGTGGGATGAACCAGGGCACCTGATCACGGACTTGGATCTGCCAGCCGTCGTTGTGGATGCGGTGGTGGTGGGTGCTGCAGAGCAGGATTCCGTTGTTCAGGTCGGTTGTGCCGTAGTGTGCGGTCCACCAGCGGATGTGGTGGGCTTCGGTGTAGGACGGCGGGTGCGGGCAGCCGGTCCAGGCGCAGCCGCCATCGCGTTCGGCGAGGGCGAGTTTCTGGGCGCGGCTGAACAGGCGCCGGGTCCGGCCGAAGTCGAGGACTTCCGAGCCGCCACCGAGGACGACCGGGATGAGGTCGGCGTCGGCCGCGAGCCGTCTTGCGGTGCCGGCGCTGACCGGGGCGCGGACGCCGTCGATCTGGCCGGTGCCGACCCCGGTCTGCAACGACTCGAGGGGGATCCGGACGATCATGGTGACCGGCGGTTTGCCGTCCACCGGCTGCTGGGTGCACGTCGCGAGGTGCCGGAACACGTCGGTGGCCGCATCGGAGCGCAACTGGGCCAGGCTCCGTGACTCCGGCATCTCCTCAGAGTCGCCGCTCTCGTCGCCGGCCGGGTCGGCAGTGGCGGGGAAGCGGACCGCGCGGAGTTGCTGGCCGACCACCGCGTCGATCGCGGTGACCACATACCCGGCGGATTCCGGGTCGAGGAACCAGTCCAGATGGGTCAGACCATCACTGGTGGTGGTGATCGTCAACGACCGGCGCGCCCGCTGCCGCACCTCCCGCGACACAATACCGTCCTCATCGAGCCGGTCCCGGACCTGCCCGGCCAGAACCCGCAACTCGGTGACCGTCAGATCGGCGGCGTGCTCCACCAGCAGCCGTTCCCCACTAGCTAAATCCTCGCCACTACAGCCGGGCGCGGCTTTGCCCAGTTCCCGCACGATCACCCCGGCCTGCTCCACCCCCACCGCACCCAACCGGTCGGCCAGGAACGGGTGCCGGGCTGGCACGACTTCCCCGGTCGGCGACCGCGTGGGGCTGGTGGCGTCACCGACCAGACAGTACTGCCGGGCAGCACCCACCGGGATCCGCCACCGCACGGCGAGCAACACGGCAGGGTTCCCGTGCCCGGTGTGGCTGACCGGGTTCTCCGGGCCCGGCCCACCCGACCGGCGGACGAGTTCCCCAGCGACCCGGATTTTGATCACATCCAGGACCCTCTGCACCTCCCCGAGCACACTCACCGCGGCCAGGAGTTCGTCGTGGGCCAGCACGCCAGGCAAAGCGAACGGGGCGAGCGCATCCTGAAGTGCGGCAACAGCGGCGGCAGGTCCAGGGCTGGTGGTCATGGAACCAAGTCAACCAACACCCACCGACAAAACACTACCTGACCAGCACTTTCTGTGGACAACTTCGCAGAGGGCCGGCCTGTGGAGGAACGTCGCGGCGACCCTTCGACGCGAGCCTTCCAGTGACCCTTCAAAGCTAGCCTTCAAAGCGAGCCATCCAAGCTACCGTTCCAGCAGCAGCCGGAGCTCGCGTCCCCACTGACGTGCGCGGTCGAGTTCGCCCGGCTCCAGGTGGCTGCGGCCGTCGACCCGATAGCTCTGCGGCGGGCAGATCGCTTCGGACCCGAGTTTGGCGAGCCTTTTCTGGATCTTTCCCGCCGCGGATCCGCTGAGCACCCGGGCGATGTCGGCACGCGTGTCGAAAGCCGCGAACCGGGACGGAACAGAGACGCAGCTTTCGAGCCATTCGCGCACTCCGATGCCTTCGGCGTTCGGCTCGAGGCGGAGGGACTTGTCGGCGTCGTCGGCCCAGTGGCCCGCTTCCACACGCGTCGCCGGGCGGCTGAGCGAATGGGTGTGCGTCGGGGCGCCCACGATCAAGAGGTCCGTGTCGGCGGTCGATACCGGCGCATTCAACACCGGCACGATGCTGGCGTCGACCTCTGAGCCATGCCCTTCGCCATTCCCTTCGCCAAGTCCTTCGGCGATCGCCTCGGCGATCTCTCTGGTGTTGCCGAACATGGATTCGTAGACGATCGTCACGCTCATTTCGCCGACACCTCGGGTCGCGGATGTACGACGAGGACCGGGCATGTCGCATGTTCTGCACACGCGGAACTCACCGATCCGAGCAGGAGACCGGCGAACCCGCCGAGTCCTCGGCTGCCGACCACGAGCATCTCGGCGCCGTCGCTTTCGGCCAGGAGCTGTCGCGCCGGCGATCCTTCACGGATGACGATCGAGAACCATTCCGGATGTTGCGCGCCGAACACTTCGTCGGCAGCTTGTGCTCCGATGAGTTTCGCATCCTCCTCCGGGGACCAGCCCGAGATGTTGTAGCCCGGCCACGATTGCGGGAACTGCCACGTGGTCACGGCGACGAGGGAGCAGTCGAGGGCTGCGGCGATGTGAGCCGCCCGACGCAGGGCCGCGGTTGATGCCGCGGATCCGTCGACGCCGACGATGATTCGGCCACCGGAATGGATCCGGTCTTCGAGTTCGGCCGGGGAAGCAGAGGTGTCGTTCATGCTTCAACACTGATCCCGGACCGGGCCACGCGGAAGGGCCGAAGGTCACTTCGTCTGAGGCCGGGCTCGGGCGGCACGCAGGCTGTTGAGGATGGAGGCGAGATCGACGAACTCCTGCAGGCCGGCGCCGATGATCGCGGGAATGACTCCGAACGCGGCGACCACCATGAGCGCCGAACTGAGAGCGATCCCGAGGATGATGCTCTGTCGCGCGATCCGCACACTGCGGCGGGCTGTGCGGACGACCTGCACTACCCGCTGCAGGTCGTCGAGCATGATGACGACGTCAGCCGATTCCGAAGCGGCGGTCGACCCCCGCGCGCCCATCGCGACACCGACATCGGCCACGGCCAGTACGGGCGCGTCATTGATGCCGTCGCCGACCATCATCACGGGACGTTCCGGCAGGTCCCGGACGGCGCTGACCTTATCTCCGGGAAGGAGTCCGCTGCGCACATCCTCGATCCCGACCGTTCGGCCGACCTGCTCTGCCGTGGTGCGGGCGTCGCCGCTCAGGATCGCGAACCGCTCGATCCCCAGCCGGCGGAGGGAGTCGATCGTGGAACCGGCGTCGGTGCGCAACGCATCGCGGAGCACGATGCGCCCCGCGCGTTTGCCTCCGATGCCGACCCACACGCTCATCTCGCCCGCGCTCAGTTCTCCCGGTGTGACCGCTGGCGTGACCGCTGACGTGACAGCCGGCGTGACCGCTGACGTGACGGCCGGCGTGACCACCGGCGTGTGCTCGGCGACGAATCCCGCTTTGCCGACGACGACGAGAACGCCGTCGACGGTGGCGACGACACCTCGACCGACGGATTCGCTGACGTCCGTCACCGAGGCAGCGGTCAGGGGCGCGCCCGCGCCGATCGCGTGCGCAAGCGTGTGCACGGAGAACGACTCGGCCGCCGCTGCCGCGCGAAGGACCTGCCCGGCCGAGAATCCGTTTTCCGGCTCGACCCGGTCGACGGCCGGCTCCCCATGGGTCAAGGTGCCTGTCTTGTCGAAGACGGCCGTTCGGATGCGCGAGAGGATTTCGAGCACGCCCCCGGACTTCACGATCGCACCGGAACGGGCCGCCAGACTCATCCCGGCGATGAAGGCGACGGGCGCGGCGATCAAGAGCGGACACGGAGTCGCCACGACGAGTACCTCTGCGAATCTGTGCGAATCCCCGCTGACCAGCCAGGCGACGCCGGCGAGCGTGAACGCGGCAGCGGTGAACGGCACGGCGTAGCGGTTGGCCATCCGCACGAAGGGCGCCTTCTGATTCGAGGCGGCGGCGACGAGTTCGAGGATCTTCTGGAATTGACTGTCGGCGGCGATCGCGCTTGCCGCTGCCTCGATCGCGTCGCCGCCGTTGACGGAACCGCTCAGCACGGCATCCCCCGCACGGCGGGTGACGGGAAGGCTCTCGCCGGTCAGCGACGACTCGTCGAATGTCGCCTCGCCGGAGCGCAGAACCGCATCGACCGGGACCGTTTCGCCGGGTTTCACGATCAGGATGTCGCCCACGCGGACCTCGGCCACCGCCACGTCAGCGAACGAACCGTTCGGCGTTCTGACGTGAGCGAACTGCGGTACACGCTCGAGGAGGGCGGTCAGCTCGCGCGCCGCGCGAGCGGAGGCGTACGTCTCCAGCGCCTGCCCGCCGGTGATCATCAGGATGACGACCATTGCCGCCCAGTAGTCCCCGACCGCGATGGTGCTGAGCACCGCGGCGACTGCCAGCACATCGAGGCCCCAGTCGCCGGACCGGATGTTCGCCAGCATTCCGGCGAGTTCGACGGCCACCACGATGAGGCCATACGCGAAGATCAGCAGACTGGCGGCACCAGGATTGCCGGTGAACTGCATGACGAGCCCGACGGCGGCAAGGACCACCGTGACCGTGAGCAGCGGAGACGTCGTGATCAGTCCGCCCAATCGGGAGACTCGCGATCGAGTTGGTTCGACGGCGATCGCCTGCGCAGACGTCATCGCACTCGTCGGCCCGGGTCCCGCTCGCCTCGGTATGCCACGTCAGTATCTGTCCGGTTCGGGGAGACGCATGAATGTGCGCCCCGTGATCGTCGTGGGTTCGATGCGCACGTAGCGGTACTTCAAGGTGGGGATCCAGGGGGTGAGGGGCGCGCGATCCGCCTCGTCGATCTCGGCTTGCGCCTCCAACCGCCGCGCACGGCCCTTGACGATGACGCTCCACGCAATGTCGGCGGTATTGGCGTCGGTCTCGAAGGCGACTTGGTCGTGGACGGTAAGGGCCAGGAGCTTGGTGCCCGGCGCCGTCCGGATCAAGAGCGTCGATCCGTCGGCGAAATAGTTGACGGGGAAGATCTCGACCTCGCCACCGACGTCCGTCGCCAGACGCCCCAGGCTGTTCTCGGTCAGCTTCGCCCAGCACTCGTCGATATCCAGATCGCGAACGACTTCATCGGTTGACATGATTCACGTCCTTCGTGTCGCGGTCGTCGAGGACGACCTCTGTCTCTTTGTTTTGCGTGTCGGTTGAGTGGATGACCATGGTGGGGGAGGTGAGGTTGAGGAGGACGTCGTAGGCGACGGAGCCGAGTGTTCCGGGTTGGGTGCCGGGTCGGCGGGAGTCGCCGATGATGAGGAGTTCGGCGGTTCGGGCGAGGTCGTTGAGGGCTATGCCGGCTGGTCGGCGAACGATTCGGCTGCGGATGGTGGTGTGTGGGCAGAGTGTTTTGACTCGGTCGACGGCTTGGGCGAGGAGGTGGCGGTCGGCGTCGTCGCGGCCGGGTGCGTCGTCGCGACCGGGTGCGGGGTCGGGGGCGCAGGCGCGGATCATGGTCAGTTCGGTGTCGCGTCGGTTGGCTTGTTCGGCGGCGGTCTCCAGTGCGGCCCAGCCGGCGGGGGTGGGGTCGATGCCGACGACGATGCCGGTGCGGAATCGGACGGCTGATTCGGGGATGACGGCGACGGCGTTGGTGGCGAGGTTCGCCAGTTGCAGGCTGCGGGATCCGTATGCGCGGCCGTAATGGAATCCGGATTTGTGGGTGCCTACGACGAGGAGGGTGGTGGGGGTGGAGAGTTTCGCGAGTTCCCACATGGGGCTGCCGGTCAGGGTGCGGGTCGATACGGCAAGTCGGGGGTGGTGTTCGAGTGCGTGTGTTTTCTCTCGTGCCAGGAGGCGGATCGGGTCGGTGTCGGCTTCTTGGGCCATCCGGTCGCTGATGGTTCCCCATTCGTCGTCGATCACGTGGGCGAGGACGAGTTCGGCGCCGGTGGCGTCGGCTTCGTCGGCTGCGAAACGGATCGCGGCGCGGCTGGGCACGGACGCATCGACACCGACGATGATTTTGCGGATGTTCACCAGTCCTCCTCGCTCCCAGCGGCATGCCGGGGTGGTGAGTACGCCTTTTCGTCCATGCTGCCGCGGTGGAACCCTCGCCTGAAGTGCCGAAAGTCCTACGAAAGCGTCACCCCTTCGCTTGAAGGGAGCGCCTGGCTACACTCGGACATGAGACGCCGGCCTGGATGGTCAGCGACAGCGACGCCGACCCGATCATGCAGGGAGTCACGTGGCCGAAGACGATGCGATCACCTTCCCGGACGCGCCGCGCGGAGAACTGGACCGAGCGCTGCTGGATCTCGTCGAACGTGCCCGGGAGGTCATG
>DASYGJ010000356.1:0-2129 GCA_035999915.1 Leifsonia sp. | reverse complement strand
TCCTGCCAGCCCATCGCCGCCTGGATCACGTCATGCAGCCGCGGCAGCGTCAGGTCACCGGGCACCACCAGCCGACGCCACACCGGTGGCTTGCTGCCCCGAAGTTCCAGCCGAACTCCGAACCCACGCGACGCGGCAGGGACCGGCCCCAGCGAGGGCACCGGCTCGGCCCGTAGCCGGTCGAGCAGGCTGGTCACCCGCCCGCTCAGCAAGCCGTCCAGCAGAGCACGCTGCTCGGCGACGCTCGCGCCCGACAGCAGACGGCGCACCAGGTCCTCGACATCGGGCGAGTCGCTCACGTCAACCAGTCAAGCACCGCCCACCCGGCGCCACGCCGACGACGCCGCGCGCCGTACCGAGCAAACTCAGGAAAGCTCCATCGTCTTCAACACAGAGATCCAAGACACCACGCATCTCGCAAGAACCGTCGATCTCGCGCAAGTCTTTCGAGTTCCGGTAGCGCGCAGATCAGCCTGTATGCGGCTGCCAGCCATCGCTGCCGTACCCAAGTCCGTCCGCGCCAGATCTGTGGAGGACCGACGTAACGGCATCCCGCTGCGTCGAGCTCGATTTGTGATCGATGATAAGTCGGCTTCGAGAAGCCGCCGTGGCACGATCCCATCATGCGAAATGTCGGCGCCTCGCTGATCTTGCTGATCGTCGCCGTCGCTGGAGCGGGCTGCACTTCCACAGTCTCTGGTCAGGGCAGGGAGAGCTCGTCCTCCGTATCGGTGGGACCAAGCTCGAGTGTTGACTTCCCGTCGTCTTCCGTGTCGGCGTCGACACCGAAGCCGTCGGAACAGCCGATGTCGCCGACTCAGCTGATCGGGAAGTTCACTGGTCGATGGTTCGGTCATGATCGCGGCCTGATCGTTCGAGACGGAATTGGTGAAGTCTCGTATCGCGTGTTCAAGTTCTGCACCGTGGATCCCACACCGCCATGCAACGAAATGCAGAACAACGAGATCATCGACGGTGGCCGAATCGCCTTTCGCCTCAATGACGCGTATCCGGCAGGCAATGCGACGATTGCCACCGGCACCATCGTCGCTTCGACCGTGCCTGACCTTCCGGTCGGGATGCAGCTCACCGCCCGCGTGCAGGATTTCCGACTTTCACTGAGCCTCTTCAGCCGCGCGCCTTTCTGTGCATTTGATGCTCCGGCTCGGGTAGCTGCAACCTGCGGAGCTTGATCAACTCGCGGCACTGCGGGGGCAACGAAAAGGACGGGGCCCGAGCGAGATTGTCACAACCGCTGTTCGTGTCGCCGGCGCTCGCGAGCCGTCGAACTCGCGCACTTCGCCGGCGCCGGCCTCGCGCGCAGATCGGGTCGTATGCGTCCGTTCTTGAGGCGAGGATCGGAGCCGCGCGGTTGTCATGGCTGCCGTGCGAGCACGGGCTCTTAGAAAGGTGGTGGGAGGGCCGACAGATGCAGAGCGGGCGCCGTCGTGACTTGGCCGACGCGGGCGAGGCGACGCTGACGTGGGCTGCGGGATGTGGGCCTAGCGCCGGTTAGATCGTGAGTTCCTGCTGGAGCATCTCCTCGTTCGCTGCGCCGACGGACAGGTGCATGTGCTGAACCTTCGCGGTGCCACCCTGGAACGAGGCGACGAGAGTCAGTCGCAGGGGCACCTCGGTGCCGTCATGGAGATGCATGACGGGTTGATCTGCGATCCAGGCGCTTCCGTCGAGGACGCCGATGTGCGGATTGGCACCGCCGACGAGGCGCATGCCGGCCGAACTCATCTCGCCGAGCTGCGCCTTCACGACGTCGGTGACCGCGTCCTTTCCCTGCCACCATTCCGCCGGGTCGGTTCCGATGAGGACGACGTCCGGCGCAAGTGAATCGATCCATACGGTCGGGTCCCCGCTGGCAAACGAGGCATACAGCTCGTTCAACAGTGTGGCCATCGCGTCGCTGTCGTTCATGGTCCCTCGATCCTGTCGAAGTAACCGGAGCGGAGGCCCGCTGGCCTGCGCCGCTGTGTCGGTGGTGCGAGAGTAGCTGGCCGCGGTTGGTCGAGCGAGGAACATGACCCGGGGTTTCGCTCGCCGTGTAACGCGCCTCCTCGCCCAGGCAGTTGCCCCATGCGAAGAAGACGCCGTCACGGCCGGCAGCACGTCGAGGA
>DASYGJ010000207.1:0-17330 GCA_035999915.1 Leifsonia sp. | reverse complement strand
GTCGTTTTCGTGGTGCTCCTGTTCACGACCGGGCAATGGATGCGCATCCTGCCGACCTCATGGGAGGTGTTCCCCAACGCGCTGTCCGCAACGCTGCAGTATGTCTCCCTGGACTGGCCGACCGAGAACGGCTGGGTCGACTACAACGCACTCCAGCAGCTCGCGTATTTTTCGGTGGTTTTCCTGGCCGCGCCGCTGGCGATCGTCACCGGGGTGAGGATGAGCGGTGTGTGGCCCAAGCGGGCCGTCACCCTGAATCGGCTCTATCCGGTTGAGTGGGCACGCAAAGTGCACTTTCCCGTGATGGTCTTCTTCTTGCTGTTCATCGTCGTGCACGTGACGCTTGTGCTCGCCACCGGCGCGTTGCGAAACCTGAACCACATGTATGCCGCGCTCGGGTCGACCGACCCCGGAGCGTACGCCGACAACCCGGTCGGCTTTTGGATCTTCGTCGCGTCGCTGGCGGTCATCGCCGCCGGCTGGGTCGCCGCTCGCCCCCTTGTCCTCGCCCCCATCGCGAGGCTGTTCGGAAAGGTCAGCCGATAACCATGAACCGCAACGAGTCGAAAATCATGGATCCGAACGACCTCGAATTCGTCCTCTACGACTGGTTGCAGGTGGACGAGCTGTCGTCGCTCCCGCGCTATGCCGAGCACAGCCGGGAGACCTTCGACGAGGTGCTCGATCTCACGCGCAAGATCGCGGAAGAGTACTTCCAGCCACACAGCCGGGCGTCGGACCTCGACGAGCCGCATGTCGTCAACGGGTCGGTGCAGATCGTGCCAGGCGTCAAGACAGCGCTCGACGCGTTCGCTCACGCTGGTCTGATCGGCGCCACCATGGACGAGGAGGTCGGCGGGTTCCAACTGCCCCAGGTGGTGTACCGTGCCGCATCCATGTGGCTGCAGGCCGCGAACATCGGAACCTCCGCGTATCCCTTGCTCACGACGGCCGCCGCCAACCTGATCCGCGCCTACGCCGCGCCGGAACTGGTCGAGCGCTATCTCGCGCCGATGGCAGACGGGCGGTGGTTCGGCACAATGAACCTCTCGGAGCCTGGAGTCGGCTCATCGCTCGGCGACCTCGACACGGTGGCGCAGCGTCAGGCGGACGGAACCTACCGGCTCCGCGGCGAGAAGATGTGGATCTCGGGTGGAGACCACGAGCTCAGCGAGAACATCGTCCATCTTGTGCTCGCGCGCACCGGCGGGGCGGGGACGAGAGGTCTTTCGCTCCTCATCGTGCCGAAATGGCTCGGTCAACCCGGATCGCTGACGCAGCGCAACGATATCGCGCTGGTCGGCCTGAACCACAAGATGGGCTTTCGCGGCACGGTCAACACCGCGCTGTCATACGGATCGGGCGCCTACCCGGTGGAAGGCGGCCCCGGCGCTGTCGGCTACCTCATCGGGGAGGAAGGCCACGGGCTGACCTACATGTTCCACATGATGAACGAGGCGCGGCTCGCGGTCGGGGCGTCGGCCGCCGCGCTGGGCGTCACCGGATTCCTTCACGCTCGCGAGTATGCGAAACACCGGGTGCAAGGCCGTGACCTCGCCGCGAAGGATCCATCGCTCCCGCCGGTGCCGATCATCCGGCATCCGGATGTGCGCCGGATGCTGCTGGAATCGAAGGCCTACGCCGAAGGCTCGGTCGCGCTCGTGCTGTACACGACGCGGCTTCTGGATCTCGCGCAAGCAGGTGTGGACAGCGCGGGGCGGAGGAACGCGGACCTCCTCGTGGACGTGCTCACCCCCATCGCCAAGAGCTGGCCGTCGCAATGGGGCGTCGAGGCCGATGACCTCGCCATCCAGATTCACGGCGGAAGCGGATACGTGCGGGACTTTCCGGTCGAGCAGTTCTATCGCGACAACCGGCTCAACGACATCCATGAAGGAACCCACGGAATTCACGCGCTCGATCTGCTGGGCCGAAAGGTTCGGCTCGCTGACGGCGCCGGATTCGCGCTGCTCGTGGACGCGATGCTGGACACCGCACGTCGGGCGGAGGCACAGGGGAGCGACCTCGCACCCCTGCTCGCGTCTCGAGTCGCACGGCTCGAGGACATCACCCGCGCGTTGTGGGCCGATGGTGACGCCGTGAGTGCACTGGCCAACGCAAGCGAGTACCTCGACGCGGCAGGCGACTTGGTGGTGGCTTGGCTCCTCCTCGACCAGCTGCTCGCCGTCCAGGGCAGGACCGACCAGTTCGCCGAGGGCAAGCGGCTCACGACCCGGTTCTTCTTCGTCCATGTGCTGCCCCGCGCCGACGCGCAATTGGATCTGCTCGCCTCGGGCGACCGGATGCTGGCCGACCTCGACGAGTCGCTCATCTAAACCGCCGAGCGAACCGCCGAGCGAACCGCCGAGCGAACCGCCGAGTCCACGGATTCTCCGCGGACTCGGCGGTTTTTGGCCGACTTTGTGCATACTCGGCGGTTGGAGACGATCAGCGGGTGCGGCGCCGGCGGCGGACGATCGCCATTGCGATCAGCACCAGGCCGACCACGAGGACGATCGGGCCCAAGGTGGCCCACAAGGAGGAACCGCTCATCACCGACCCGCGGAGTACGTTGAGCCCCTGCAGGGTCCAAACCAGCCCGGCCCCGGTCAGGATGACTCCGGGGACGATAAACGGCCAGATGCGCTTCATAACCCTCAGCCTATGTCGGTTTCACGCGGATAGTCCGTCTCAGTGCGCTGCGGTGAATCTGAGGCGATGGTGCGCGGGCTTTTCGATCTCGTCCACGATGGCCAGGGCCAGATCGCTCGCGGAGATCGTCGACTCGCCGGCCTCGTCGCGCACCAGCACGTCGCCTCCGAGACGATAGGAACCGGTCACCGGCGCCGGCACCCAGGCACCGAACTTCTCCGGCGGGCTGACGTAGAACCAGTCGAGCGATTCGGGAGAGCTCCGGAAATCATCGAGGATCCGCAAGCCGGTCTCGATCTCCGGCTTCACCTCGTCGGGAACGTGATCCTTCGTCACATCCCAGAGTCGCGGCCCTTCGGGACCGACGAGCAGGGATGATGCACCACCCACGTGCGCAAGGCGGGTCGGCGTGCCGTCGACCCGCCTTGCGACCTCGAGGATCGCGCCCTCGACTTTGCCGGCCATGTCGCCCCGAGGAGACAGCGCGCTGATGACCGCGTCGCGACCGGGAACGACCTGATCGAGCACGGCCGCATCCAGCACAGAGCCGATCACGTAGTCGACGCCTTCGGATGGGTCTTCCGGAGCGGAGCGGCTGACCGCCGTCACCTGATGTCCCCGCTTGGCTGCTTCCGCGGCGATGGCCGCTCCGGCATACCCTGTTCCACCGAAAACTGTGATGCGTGCCATTTGTTCTCCCTGAGATCGTCTACGTTGCGAGGCTAGTCACTCCGCTGCACAACCGGGAGTACGCACTTCCTGGTAAGGCAGCGTCACTTCCGGGTCCAGACTTGGTTGGGCTGGCCGTTGCAGTACCAAAGGTCGACGGCAGTCCCGTTGCCCGTCCCGGCGCCGGACGCATCGAGGCAGAGGGTCGGTGCGGCGACCGGAGTGATGGTGCCGTCGGCGTTCACGTTCCAGTGCTGAACATCCGCACCCGTGCAGCTTGCCAGTGTGACGCGAGCCCCGGCGCTCGCCGCGGTGCCGTCGGTACCGGCCTGCATGCAGAGGTTCCCATAGATGGTGAGCTGTTTGTCGGCGGTCAGGTTCCATGATTGGTTGCCGCCGCCGTTGCAGTCCCACAGGTCGAGAGCTGTGCCGGGCGTCGTGCTGAAGCCTGGCACTTCGACGCAGCGCCCCGACGCTTGGCCGACGATGGTCTGTCCGGGAGGCGCAGCCGGGAGGTCGTTGACCGGCTCCTGGTTGCCGTAGCCGTAGCCCCACTTCAGCTGGGCGACGCCGGAGGCGCTGTTGTCGATCAGGGTTCCGTCGGGCTGGAGGGATTCGATGGAGTACGAGTCGCCGGCGCGCAGGCCCGGCCAGTAGACGATGCCCATCCGGTGCTGGCGGGCGAAGTCGGTGACGGCAGCGAGGTACGAGGTGTAGACGTTTCCGTTGTGGGCCCCGTAGTTGAGACCGATGGTCATCGGTGAGCCGGCCTCGTCGATGATCGTCCGGCTGGCGTAGTCGCCGATGCGGGCGGCGAGATTGGCCGTCCAGTCGGCCTCCGTGGTGTACGAGGCCCAGTATCCGTAGAAGTGCAGCGACAGCAGCGTGCCCTTGAGTTGTGGCGCTGCACCAACGCCTGTGACGTTGTCGTTGTATCCGGTGCCGCTGATGACCACGCGGTTGCGCGGGACCTGCCGGTGGTCCGCCAACCATTGCGAGGTGACTGCGACCCACTGGTCGAGGGTGTAACCGTGCGGTTCGTTCATCGGCTCGAAGTAGACGTTGCGCGTGTGCTGGAACTCGGCGACCACGGTGTTCCACATCGCCTTCCATGCCGGCACGTCGTCGATCAGGCCGTCCTTGCTCGTATCGGCCTCCCAGTAACTGAGGATGACCTTGTCGCCAGCGGCCGCGGCGGCGTCGATCGTCGCCCGATAGGACGCCCACCACGCGGTGCCGACGCTGGCCGGATTGATGGGGAGGCGCACCGTGTTCGCACCGAGGTTCTGAGCGAAGCCGCCCAGGATCTTCCGCGATGCGGCGAACACCTGGCCGTAGTTGTCGGAGGTGCTGAGCCCGGTGGGCACGACGGCGTCACTCGCGTAGTTGTCTCGCGGGTCTGCCCAGTTGACACCCTTGAACTCCGACGTTCCCGGTCCCTGCGACGGATGCGGTCGATCGGCCAACGCGGGGGAGGCAGCCCCGATCCCGGTCAGTGCGAGGGCGCCCGCGACGGCGATCGCGAGCAGCCCCTTTCGGGTGTTCTTCAGCGATGGTGACGTCAACATTTTGCGCTGCATGTGATCCTCGTCGATCTGGGTGGGTGGTGGATTCGGACGCGGCGGTCGGTGCCGAGCCGATGCGCTCGATGCTGTCACGGGTCGCCGACCGCGTCAAGTGATCGGTCCCACGGCGTAGCGAGCGAGCAGGGATACTACGCTGAAGTTCAGTCACACGGCAGAGCGAGCAGGAGGACACCATGGCGGCGGAGTCGAACGAGACACAAGAGCGCATCGACTCGCTGCTTCGATCGGAGACCGGGCTGTTGGCGACCTGGGACACCCCGCCGGAATGGCTGGGGCTGCTCATCACAGGGCTTTCGCTGGCGGTGGGCGAAGAGGAGATCATCTACCTCGGCGCCTCCTTCATCGCCCCGACACCGGACTCACTGCTGAGAGTGGGGATCTTCACGCCGGACATGCTGATCACCGCCGAAGTCAGCGGTATCTCCACTGAGGGTCACAAAGAGATCCGAACCGTCGTTCAGGCCCGCGCCGACCTTGTACGCTTCGAAGTCTCGGGTGGCGCTTCCTCCTTCGACGCGGATGAGCTCGATGAGTGGCCCGGTGGGTTCAGCATCCGCGCCATCTACGCATCCGGCCTGGAGGTCATCGTCCCGTCGAGCGTCGTCGACACCAACGCCAAACGGCACTCGGTCAATGCCGTGCTCGCTGGCCTTCGCAGTGACCTGCGTGGGTACAACCGCCGGCACAGCTAAGAGCTACCGGCTTGCCGTGATCTCGACTTCGAACCGGCAGTCACGAGCGAGGGCGGCGACGCCGACAGTGGCCCGAACGGGCGGATCTGTGGGGAAGAGTTCGCGGAAAATCCGGTCCATTTCGGGGAAATCGGCGAAGTTCGTGAGGTAGATGACACACCTCACGACGGAATCCAGCCCGAGCCCAACCTTGGAGAGCAGCTCGGCAGCGCTGGCGAAAGCAGCGCGCACTTCTGCCGCGAAATCGACGGGGTAGGTCTCCGGGCGGCCACCCACACTGCCGACCTGGCCGGCTAGAAAGACCAGCTGACCCGCTTCCACCACCTGCGAATATGAGTCGTGACCGGGTTGTACGGCGTCAATGGGAGGAATGAACTTCGGCATCTTCAGTTCCGATCGTGTGTTGGGGGAGCACTGCTTGGAGATTCAGATTCGCTAAGCGCCTAGGAGAGATGGCCCCGTGCATCGACGGGCCATCGACCTGCCAGGGTCCCGTCTTCGATCACGATGTACTCGTCGAAGAGATTGGCCACGGGGCACGCGTGGTTCGGTACCACGATCAGGACGTCGCCGACGGACGGACGCGTCACACCGTCGGGGATCGAAAGGTATCCATGGTGCTCATTGAGGAGGCGAAGCGAACTTCCAGGAAGGGAGGGAACCAACCCGAACCCCTTGTCGACGTTGCCCTCCCTGCCGAGGGTCTTGGTGCCTGCATCGATAATCACTTGCCCAGGTACAGCGGTACTCACCACCGTCGTGGCGACGAAGAGACCGACATCCGCAAGGCTCTCGCACGTGCCGAGACGCACGTTGTCGGCATCGTTGAAAATGTACTCGCCGGGCCGGGATTCCGTGATCGGCGCCTGCGCGGAGACGAGCGCTGTCGGGGTGGAACCTGCACTGACTACTCCCACGGGTATGCCCTTCGCCGAAAAGGACGCGATGGCGTGCTCGGTGGCGCGAAGCTCATCGGCCGCCCCGCTGACGCGCGCTTCCTTGGACGTGCCGGCATGGCCGGCGTAGGTGAAGATCCCGACGACGTCGAGACCGAGCCGTAGACACTCGGTCGCCAGATCGCCGGCTTCCTCTGGCCTTACTCCCGTGCGATGAGCCCCGCTATCGACCTCCACGAGCACTCGCAGCGGCCGATCCGACCCTCGAGTGGCAGTGGCCAGCTGTTGTGCTCCCGCGGTGGAATCCACCCCGACGGAAAACGACCGTATCCGCTGGTGAAGACTCAGAATCCGCTCAGCACGACGTGCCGAACCAGCCCAGATCGTGTACGCGAGAAAAATGTCTTCTACCCCGGCAGCCGCGAATACTTCGGCCTCCCCGACGCTCGAGACCGTGATCCCTCTCGCCCCAGCTTCCAGCTGGCGTCGCGCCAGGTTCACCGACTTATGGGATTTCACATGCGGACGGAGGTTGACGCCCCTGCTGGTGATGGCGGTCTGCATGCGGTTGATGTTTGCGTCCACGACGTCGAGGTCGATCACGACGGCCGGTGTCTCGATCTCGCTCAATCCCTCAGCGTCAAGCATCTGTCATGCTCCAATCAGGTGTGGTTGCAAGAGATGCGTCATCACCAAGGCAGAGGTAAGCGGTCGTAGAAGTACCCTCCCGACGGGCCGTCCGAGGGCAGCGTGGCCAGCCAGACGGCGGTGTCCGCACCCAACTCGACGGTTCTCGTCGCGTTCGGGCTCATTCGGGTCCGCGTGTACCCGGGCGATGCCGCGTTGACGAGGATCCCGTCTCCGCGTAACTCGGCTGCCAGGACCACGGTCAACATGTTCAACGCTGCTTTGGAGATGCGATAAGCCGGGGACTCGCTGTCGTCCGTCAACTCCAGGGATGCCATGGTGCTCGACATGTTGACGATCCGCCCGTAACCGGCGGCGCGCATCTGAGGCACCACGGCGCGGGCACAGGCCCACGCGCCGAGCAGGTTCGTGTCCAGAGTCGCTTTGACCGTGTCGAAATCGGGCTCTGAAGGCCGATGGCCCGGGCCATCGATTGCGATGCCGGCGTTGTTCACCAGCACGTCGATCCGGCCGAACTCGCTGACCGCCGAATGGACGGCGTGGCGGATCGAATCAGGCTCTGTCACGTTGAGCTCGACTGCTGAACTGCGGATCCCGAGCGCTTTGAGCTCGTTCGCAGAACTGTCGCCATCCGCTTTGCTTCTGGCCCCCAAGATGACATGGTGGCCACACGCACCGAGTTGCCGGGCGATCTCTCGTCCGATTCCCCGATTGCCACCCGTAACGAGAGCAACCCTGCCCTCCGGCTCAGCGCTCATGGCTGAATCGGTCTGGCCTGAGGAACTCGAAGCCAGGTTCCTCGAACCCGCCGAGGGCTTCCCGGGCAGCCATGGCGCCGAACGCCGACGACATCTTGAAGCCGGTGCCCGAAAAGCCCGTCGCGTAGTAGACGCGCGGGTTGGAACTCACAGTCCCCAGGAGTGCCGCCTCGTCATCCGTGAAGAGATCCGGGTAGGCATCCGACCGGACGATGTCGGGGATCAGTCCGGGAAGAAACTCGGCGACCGTGTCTGCGGTCTCGGCGATCTCTTCAGGCGTGAGTTCTCTCTGCACTGAGGCGGCGTCCGCGGTCGCGGAGCTGCGCCCGTCGAGCGTGGCTTTGACCGTCACGCTATCCACGGTGGGCGCGCCGTAAAGAGATCGGTCGCCTGAGATCCGAATGAAGATGGGGAAGCGTTCCGGTACGAACTGCGCGGCATCGCGCGCGGCGAACCAGGTCAGATAAGAGCGACGAGGTCGCACCCACCTGCGTAATCCGTTCGGAAGCAAACTCGTCGACCATCCGCCACCGGCGACGATCACTCGATCGAAAGTCCACGACGATGTCCCAGAGCTCACGATCACTCCGTCGCCCACTTCGCGGATTTCTTCCACAGCCGTGTGACGCATGATCGTCGCGCCATTGGACTGGGCAACGTCAAGAGCAGAAAGAACGGCACGATCGGTTCGGAGGAAACCCGCCTGGGGGTCGAAGACGGCGCACTCGCCTTCGCGGAGGTTGTGCTGCGGATACCGCTGCGCCATCTGCGCTTGGTCGAGGATCTCGTGCGGTGCGCCTGTGCGCTGGATCGATTCGAGAAGCTGCGGGACGTATGACTCGTCGGGCGAGCCGATCGAGAGTCCGCCGCACTGTGTCAGGATGCTCTGCGATGACTCGGCCTCGAGTTCACGCCACAGGTCTCTCGAACGCTGAAGTATCGGGTAGTAGTTCTTTTCGCCTCGATAGGTCATGCGGAACAACCTCGTGTCGCCACCGACCGCGCTCCGCGAATGGCCGGGGCTTTCCGCCTCGAACCCGACAACGGACCGCGAGAGCTGGGAAGCCTGCCACAGAGCCATACTCCCGATGCTGCCGACGCCGATGACCGCGAGCTGTCCGTCTGTCACTACAACACCATCCTCAGGAACTGCTGCGTTCGGGGCTCCTTCGGATTCGTGATGACCTCCCGTGCGTCGCCGCGTTCGACGACCACCCCGCCGTCCATGAAGATCAGAGTGTCCGCGACCTCGCGAGCGAATCCCATTTCGTGGGTGGCGATCAGCATCGTCATACCGCGCTCGGCAAGGTCTTGCATCACGGCCAATACTTCGCCGACCCACTCCGGGTCGAGAGCACTCGTCGGCTCGTCGAACAGCATGACGCTCGGGTCCATCGCCAGCGCACGAGCGATCGCAACCCGCTGTTGCTGTCCACCGGAGAGCTGGGACGGATAGTGTCCCTCGAGTCCCTTGAGGCCCACACTCGTGAGAAGCTCCGTTGCTCGAGTGCGGGAGTCCTTCTTATTGGCCCCTTTGACCAGCACGGGGCCTGACATGACGTTCTCAGCGGCTGTCATGTTCGGGAACAGGTTGAACTGCTGAAAGACGACCCCCATCTTCGTCCGCTGCCGTGCGACCTGCTTGGGGGTCAGCGCGTGATATGCCGTCGGCGTCTCGTAGTATCCGAGGTCCTCGCCATTGACGCGGAGTACCCCCGAATCGATGGATTCGAGTCCATCGATACAGCGCAGCAGCGTTGACTTTCCCGAACCACTGGGACCGATGATGCAGCAGATCTCGCCGGATGCTACGTCCAGATCGATGCATTGCAGCACCGTTCTCTCGCCGAAGCACTTGCGAAGCGCACGCACGTGGACTGTGCCGAGTTCACTCATTTTCCTTCACCTATCTGGATGCTCTCGGTCGGCATGATTGTTCGCCCGATTGCCGCGGAGGATCGCGAATACCGCTTCTCGATCAGGGACTGCGGGTAGCTCAGCAAAAGCGTCATCGCCAGGTACCACAGGCAGGCCACGATCAGGAGGGGGATGGTCTGATACGTTCGCGCGTAGATCAGCTGGGCGCTCTCCAAGAGTTCTGCAACACCCAGCACGCTGACCAGGGATGTCTCCTTGAACATCCCGATCACCTGATTGCCGGTCGCCGGAATGATCGCCGGCATTGCTTGCGGGATGATGATCTTTCGCATCTTCGTCGTCCCACTCATCCCGAGTGAGTCCGCGGCTTCGAGTTGCCCCTTGCCCACCGAGGTGAAGCCGCCGCGGATGATTTCGGCCATATACGCCGCCTCATTGAGGGAGAGTCCGATGATCGCCGCCGTCGTGGCACTCATAATCTGATTCACGTCGATGGTTTGCGAGACATCGGTGAACGGGATTCCGATCGCCAAGTGCGGATACAGCGCCGCGAGGTTGAACCAGAAGATCAACTGGACCAGCACGGGCGTGCCTCGGAAGAAGGTGATGTACGCGGAGGCAGCCAGCATGATGGGACGGATCGAGGATGCACGCATGACGGCGACCAGCAGGCCGATGATCGTCCCCAGCACCATCGAGACGGCCGTCAGGACGAGCGTGAGTGCGAGTCCGCGAAGGATGGATGCGGACGTGAAGTACTCCGCAACCACGCCCCACTGATAGTTCGGGTTGGTGGCGAGCGAGTAAGCCAGGCCGACCGCTAGGAGGATGAAGACCACCCACGAGATGTACTCGATCACGCTCCTGCGGTGGACCCTCGGCTTCTCTGACGCATCCACTGTGCCCACTCTCCCTGTCTCGCTGGTGCGAACCATGACGGGTGCTTTCGTAGACATGGTTACTGCTGCAATGTAGCTGTCGTGATCGCGCCGGCACCCAAGCCCCAATTATCGAGCGCCTTCTTGTATTGAGGGCTGTCCAAGACCGCCTGCGTCGCAGCGTGCAAGGCGGGGATCAGGGGAGAGTCCTTGGCGATCCCAAGCGCGACAAGGTCGGTACCGGTCTGCTTCTTGTATTGCGGAGTCAGCAGTTCGAACGACTGGGATTGCTTCTTCGCCGCCCAGCCGAGCGAGCTCGTGTCATAGAAGACACCGTCGATCCGCTTGGAACCAAGCTGGGTGAGTGCATCCTGCACGTTCGGCAAGACGACCGCTTTCACCGGCTGTGCGCCAGCGGATTGGCACTTCTGCGAGATCAGCGGCACATACGTTTGGGCCTGTGTCGAACCCAGCGTCACACCAATGCTGTGGCCGCACAGAGAGTTGTCAGCCAGGCTCAATTTCGCGGGGTTGCCGGGACTCACCACGAGAGACGAGCCGGCAGCCCAGTAATCGATCATGCTGAGTACCTTCAGGCGAGCAGGCGTTGCACTCATATCGGTGGCGGTGAAATCGTACCGACCACCGGCGATTCCAGGAACAATCGTGTCAAACGACACGTTCTCGATCTGGATCTTCACGCCGAGCTTCTTGCCGATCAGCCGCACGAAATCCGGATTGAATCCGATCGCCGTAGCGTTGTCGGAGGCGAGAAACGAGGTGGGCGGGTAGTTGAGGTCCATCGCGACCGTCAGCACGCCCGCTTTCTTGGTCGCGGCGGGCAACAGTTTGGCGGCGGCCGAGTCGACTTTCACACCCGCGGTTACGTCGGTTGTGCTCGACCCGGCGGCGGGGTCTCCGCCGGCGGTGGTGCTGCAACCGCTCACAGCAAGGAGAACTGCTGCGCCTGCGGCGGCTAAAGACCAGGTTTTTGCGAATCTCATGGTTCGTCCTTTCGGGCCAATGACGTCTAAGTGACTCACATACAACCACGTCCTTCGCAGATTGTCGACAATCTGCCGTAAACTTGCATCGCTGCAATTTTGAACGTCGAGCGGTCAGCTGCCCTCCACCGGCAAAGGCGAGGTGAGGCGAGCCGCCGCGATGTTCAAATGCGAGCTGAGCGCAGCCAAGACATCGTCGAGGTCCCCACGGACGAGCAACTCGATCAGCTGCTCGTGATCTGCCACGAGATCAGGCCCGGCGGGATAGGCGATTTCGAGACGGTTGATGCAGGCAAGCGCCTCAGCCGAAAGGATCGTGTACGCGTGCAGGAGACGCGAGTTTCCGGCAGCGGCGATCAGGCCTGTGTGGAATTCCAGATCGATGGCCGAGACTTGGCGTCTGTCGCCGGCCCGGATGGCGTCGGCGAGCCTCGGCAACAGTTGGCTCAATCCTTTTGCAGCCCTCGATCGTGCGGCGGGACCCTCCGAAACGATCTGGGACGCCGCATGCCGTTCCATGGCGAGGCGTGCATCGTAGATCTCGCGGATGTCGGCCGGAGTGAATGAAACGACAGAGACACCCTTGTTCCTGGCCGCGACCAGGAGTCTCTCCTGTACGAGCTGCTGCAACGCCTCCCTGACGGGGGCGCGGGAGACGCCGAGTTGCCCGGCGATCTTCGCCTCGCCAAGCTGCTCGCCCGGCCGCAGCGTCCCGTCGATGATCATCTGCCGCAACTCATCGCTGATGCGGTCCGCGGTCGATCTCAATTCGAGCGCCTTCAAGTTACTCAGGCCGGCCATGAAGTACCTCCACCACGGGGTATAGCTGAGGCGGCGCCCCCGCAAGCAGCTCGCCAGGGCCGCACGCATCGCTGACCCCGCTGCCTATCTTTGCATGCAACCACCGTGTCAACAAAAGGTTGCCGACTGTCGACAATCGGCACATTTGTAGCTATATTGATCTCGACCGCGTGAGGATGTGCGGAACAGTGCCGGCGAGCCCCGGAACCAGAAGATTGGACACGTTATGCCAGACACGAACTTTCGGCCGAAGTACGTCTCGTTCGACTGCTACGGCACCCTGATCGATTTCGAGATCGAGAGTGTCACGCGCCAGCTGATCGGCGACCGTCTGTCGGAGCAACAGATCAAGGCGTTCCTTCCTCAGTTCAGCAAGTACCGCTACGACCAGGTGTGCGGCGAATATTATGCCTACGCCCAGGTGCTTCATGACGCCTACACCCGTACCTGCCGTAAATGGGGTCTCGATGTGCAGGCGGATGCCGGGGAACAGCTTGCGGCGGCGGTACTCACCTGGGGTCCGCATCCGGATGTCGTCGAACCCCTGCAGAAGATGGCAGCGAACTTCGAGTTGGTGATTCTCTCCAACGCCGACACGCGCTTCCTCGACACCTCAGTTCCGAAGTTGGGAGCCGAATTCCATGCCGTTTACACGGCCGAGCAGGCCGGCTTCTACAAGCCGCGCTACCAGGCTTTCGAATACATGGTCGACCAGCTCAACGCGAGCCCGGAGGATTTCCTTCACATCTCGTCCCACACGCGCTACGACCTGATGCCGGCCGATGATCTCGGCTTCACGAACAAGGTCATGCTCGATCGCGGGTATGACCCGCAGAGCCCGGCTTACAACTACACCATCGTCAACTCGCTTGACGAAGTCAACACGCTTCTCGGAATCTGACCCGCGCACTAACAGGAGGTCCTGGTGAAACTCACACCGTACTGGTTGGACACGGCGACGCCGTCCGGTGACTATCGGCGCACCCCGGTCCCGGAAAACGCCGACGTCGTTGTGGTGGGCGCCGGGCTGACGGGACTGTCAGCCGCGCTCGAGTTGGCCAAGCACGGGGCAAAAGTCGTCGTGGTGGACGAGCACACCGTCGGGTGGGGCGCATCCGGACGAAATGGCGGTATGGCGACCACCGGTCTCGCGATCGGATTCGGCACTGCTATCAAGCGGTACGGCGAGGAGCGCGCCGTCGGTATGTTCCGGGAATACAACCGGGCCATCGACACGGTGGAGAGCCTGGTCACAGACAATGACATCGCGTGTGATTTCGAGCGCTCCGGCAAGCTTTCGCTGGCGTTCAAGCCCGCGCACCTGAACGGCATGTACGCCACGCAGAAAAGCCTCGCCAAACTCGCCGACTATCACGTTTCGGTCATCCCGAAGGCACAGATTCACGATGAGATCGGGACCGATTTCTATCACGGCGCCATGGTCGACCCGCTCGGGGCGGGGATGCACGTCGGCAAATTCGTCCACGGCCTGGCTCAGGCCGCTGTCGCATCCGGTGCCGTCATCTGCGAAGACGCAAAAGCGATGAAGCTGTCCAGGGTCTCCGGGGAGGTTCACGACGTCCAGACGACCAGGGGGGTGATCAGGGCGAGCAAAGTGCTTGTGGCGACGAGCGGCTACACGGGCTCCTTGACGCCCTGGCTGCAACGACGCGTCGTCCCCGTCGGCAGTTTCATCATCGTCACCGAACCCCTCGCGCAGGAAGTGGTCGACCGGATCCTTCCCCATCGCCGTCAAGCAGCGGACGCCAAGCTTCTCACGTACTACTTCCGCATCACTCCGGACAATCGGTTGCTCTTCGGCGGCCGCGCGAGATTTGCGCTGTCGAGTCCGGAATCCGATTTGAAGAGCGCCGAGATTCTGCAGCGGGCGATGACAACGCTCTTCCCGTATCTGACCGGCACGCGGATCGACTACACGTGGGGCGGGCTCGTCGACATCTCAATGGATCAGATGGTTCACGCGGGTGTCCACGACGGCGTCTTCTACTCCATCTGCTACAGCGGGCATGGTGTGCAGATGGCCAGCCACATGGGCAAGGAGATGGCTTTGCGATTGACGGGTAGGCCGAGCACTGAGGTGTGGCAGAGCTTGAAGTTCCCTCCGGTTCCGGGGCATTTCGGCCCCCCCTGGTTTCTGCCGTTCATCGGTCTCGGTGCCAAAGTCGTCGACTTCGTGAAGTAGAGGGAGCATCGGATGGACGTGTGCGAAGAAGTCACACTTGTTCCCGGCGGCGCCTTTATCGCCGGCGCGTGGCAACAGTCTGAGCGGGAGCTAGCGGTCGCAGACCCGGAAGATGGGCGAGTCGTCGGGTACGTGGCTTCTTCGACGAAAGAGGATGTGGCCCGCGCGATCGCCGGAGTCGACGAATCGCTCAAGTCAGAGGCATGGCCGGTCTGGGCGCGGCGCGAGAGCCTGGAGGCGTCGGCCCGCTTGGTCGAGGCGCAGTCGAGCGATTTTGCGAGGCTCATCGCTTCGGAAGGTGTGAAGACGCTGGCTGAGGCCGAGCGCGAGGTGCGTCGCTGTGTCGAGACATTGCGCCTTTCGGCCGAAGCCGGCGCCTACCTGACGGGAGAGACCATTCCCTTCGAGGGCAGCCGCAACGGAGTCGGTAAGATCGGCTGGTTCACCCGGGAGCCGGTCGGCATTGTCGCCGCGATCACGTCGTTCAACGATCCCTTGAACCTGGTTGCGCACAAAGTCGGCCCCGCGCTGATGGCCGGTAATGGCGTCGTCCTCAAGCCCTCTTCGTTCACTCCGCTCACCGCTCTCGCCCTCACGAACGTCCTCGTCGCGTCGGGGGTCCCCGCCGGTCGGATCGCCGTTGTGTGCGGAGGGGCGGAGGTCGGAAACGCTCTCGTCACCGACGCCCGGATCTCTCTGGTTTCGTTCACGGGTGGGCCCCGCACTGCGAGGAAGATAACCGACGCTTCGGGTCCGCGAAAAATGCTGATGGAACTGGGCGGAGACAACCCCACGATCGTGTGCGCAGACGCCGACCTTGCCGTGGCAGTCGAGGATGTCGTCAGTGGTGCCTTCGGCGTCGCGGGGCAGAACTGCCTCTCCGTTCAACGCGTCTATGTACATAATTCACTGTTCGATCGCTTCCTCCGCGATGTGGTCGACAAGACCAGGCGGCTCCGGGTCGGCAGCAAGTTCGATCCGAACACGGACATCGGACCGCTCATCACCGAGGCGGCAGCGATCCGAGTCGAGCGTTGGGTCGACGAGGCGCGCGCATCGGGCGCGACCGTCCACGTGGGGGGCCGGCGCACGGGCTCGTTCTACGACCCGACTGTGCTCACGGGAGTGCCCGCGACCTCGCCGCTCATCACGGAAGAAGTCTTCGGTCCCGTCGTCACCGTCATGGCGTTCGACGACACCGATGAGGCGATCCGCGCTGCCAACAGCACGGACTACGCGCTTCAGGCGGGGCTCTTCACCCAATCGGTCGACACGGCGTACCGGATTGCTGCGCAGATCACCGCGGGCGCCGTGATCGTCAACGGCACGAGCGACCTCCGTTCCGACGCCATGCCCTTCGGCGGATTCAAGAGCTCAGGCATCGGAAGGGAAGGGGTTCGATTCGCTTTGGAGGCGATGACCGAGCCGAAGAACATCATCGTGAACCTGTCTGCTTCCGCGGTGTAGGCAACAAGGCAAGGCAACAAAAAGGTCGGCCCCGTCATCGCGACGGGGCCGACCTTTTGCGTTCGCGTGTCAGGACTCCCTGGGCATGGAGAGGTACTTGTACTCCAGGAACTCGTCGATCCCGATGCGTCCACCCTCACGCCCGAGCCCGGACTGCTTGACGCCGCCGAACGGTGCTGCGGGGTTGGACACCAGCCCGGCATTGAGCCCGACCATGCCGACTTCGAGTCGATCACTGAGCCGGAAGGCGCGATCGAGATCTCGGGTGAACAGATAGCCGACGAGCCCCCACTCTGTGTCGTTCGCAATCGAGACTGCGTCGTCGTCGTCGTCGAAGGGGATGATCGGGGCGACAGGACCGAATATCTCCGTCGACATGAGCTGCGAATCGGCGCTGACATCGGTCAGAACTGTCGGCGGGTAGAAATACCCGGCACCGCCGAGAGCGGTTCCACCTGTGATCGCTCGGGCTCCCTTCGACACGGCATCGTCCACGAGTTGTTGAACCTTGCCCAGTCCCGCCTCATCGATCAGCGGACCGATCCGAGTGTCGTCTTCGAACCCATCTCCGACGCACAAGGCGTCCATCTTCTCTGCCAGTCGACGGGAGAACTCGGCTGCTATCGAGCGATGCACGAGAAAACGATTCGCGGCCGTGCAGGCTTCGCCCATGTTCCTCAGCTTCGCGATGATCGCGCCATCCACGGCCGTGCTGATGTCCGCATCCTCACAGACGATGAACGGAGCGTTCCCGCCGAGTTCCATAGACGTGCGCATGACGGTCTCTGCTGCCTGGGCGAGAAGGACCTTTCCGACCGCGGTGGACCCGGTGAAGCTGATCTTTCGCGCGATTCCGCTCGTCATCCACGTCGAGACGACAGAGGACGGATCCGTCGTCGTCACCACGTTCAGCACGCCCTCCGGTAGCCCCGCCTCCTCGAGGATGTGCACCAAGGCCAGTGAGGACAGCGGCGTCTGTGCGGCCGGCTTGAACACCATTGTGCATCCCGCGGCAATGGCCGGCCCGATCTTGCGTGTTCCCATCGCAAGCGGGAAATTCCACGGGGTCACCAGCACGCACGGCCCGACCGGAGTGCGCGAGACGAGCAGCCGATGCCGGCCGTCGGGGCTGGTCGTATAGTCTCCCGAGACACGCACGGCCTCCTCTGAGAACCAGCGGAAGAACTCGGCTGCGTAC
>DASYGJ010000320.1:0-3733 GCA_035999915.1 Leifsonia sp. | reverse complement strand
GTGAACTCGGCGTGGCTGGATCGGGGCACCTCCGTTCGCGCCGCCTTCCCGCGCGTCACCCGCTGCTCGCGGGTCAGCCCTGGAAAGGGCCGTCGACCGTCGCTTCTCGTGACCGTGCTCGCATTCGACATCGGACTCCACCATCTCTCCGACCGACCAGCAGGCGCCAGTCGGTCTGTTCCTCAACTCCTCCGCCGTCGGCGGTCGAGGCTTGCTAGCGGCGCATCACCCGACAGGCGCCGGGACCCCTCGTCCGAACGCCTCGCCGATCCACCGAAGCGAGGCCGGGTCGACCTCCATGTCGTGGAGGTCCCCGATCGACACCCAGGCGGCGGCACGAGTCTCGAACTGGTCCCCATGCGGGTTCCCCCACAGCGGCTCCGCCCGCAGCACCACCTCGAACGGCTGGCGAGTCGCACCGCCGGCGTCCCGGATCACGTAGCCCGGGTCGCTGAACACGCCCACCAGGCCGGTGATCCGCACGCGCATTCCCGCCTCCTCGAGAACCTCCCGGATCGCGGCGGAGTCGGCGCTCTCCCCGACATCCACCTTCCCGCCCGGCAACTCCCACACCCCACTGTCGCTGCGCTGCACCAGGAGCAACCGCGCCCCACGGCTGAAGGCCACCACACGGACCGACGGGACGACGACGGTCGCCACGGGAGCCCCCGCGACATACCAGAACACCTGGCGGCGCATGATCGTCGCGACTGCCACCATCGCCGCAACCTCGCCTTCTTCCGACCCGTCCGCACGGGCCTCGGGCCACCCAGTCTCGGTATCGCCCAGACCGGCAAGGAGGGCCGAAAGTCCCCCGTTCCGTCAGCGGCCACCGACAGTGGACAGTGGAAAGGCCTCGCCACTCCTACGAGCCCGCCATCGTCGATGGTGAGGCACCCGCCCTGGGCCGGTATTCGCGGCCTCACACCGTTACGAGACGGGCCCTAAGTGAGCTCTTTCGCCGGAATCACGATCTCCTTCACGAGCAGGATGATCGCAGCAGAGAACGGAATGGCGGTCAGGGCGCCAGGCAGCCCGAAGAGGGTTGCGCCTGCAAGGGCCGAGATCAGCACGATCGATCCAGGCACCTTCACCGCCTTGCTCATCACCTTCGGGGTGAGCACGTAGGCCTCCACCTGCATGTAGACGAGCATCGCGATGAGGACGACCAGTGCGGAGATCGGCGAATGCAGGAAGGAGATGATCGTCATCCCGATGGTGGTGAGAACCGTACCGATGAGCGGGATCATGGTGATGAAGAACGCCAGCATTCCGATCAGGAACGCTCCCGGCACGCCGGCGATCAGCAGGAGCACCGTGCTGAAGACGGCGTTCATGAAGGCCAGGACGACCATTCCGCTGAGGTACTTGCCCACATTCTCGAGGATGCGGTTCGCATACGATTCGAAGGTCGCGCGATGCGACCGGGACACCAGGCTGAACACCGTCTCCTTCGCGTGGTCGTACGACGCGACGAAGTAGATCGTCAGGATCGTGATGAAGACGCCGGTGCTGAGCGCGTTGAGCAGGCCGATGCCGAAGCCGATGGTGCCCTGACCGACCGCCGTGAGGACGGCCGGGTTCTTCACCTGCTGGGCGATCCACGCCAGGAACGAGCCGAGGACCCCGTTGCTCGCCTTGTTCGTCCCGTCGAACCAGCCCGCCGATCGCAGCTCCGAGATCTTGGTGGGCAGGTACGCGATCAGGTCACTGACCTGTGTCACCACGACCGGGATCACGATCCACAGCACGAGCACCAGCAAGGCGGTGATCAACGCGATGACGGCGATGAGTGCCGAGCCCCGGCTCATCCCGCGGCGTTGCAGCCATCGGAGGAGTGGATCGAGTCCGACGGTGATGAACGCCGCCATGAAGATGGAGAAGACGACCGTCCGGAGGTTGAGCACGAGCAGTCCCGTCACCACCCCGCCGATGGCGCCGAGCGACAGCAAGTAGCCCCACCGAAGCGGATGGCGTCCGATCGCGGCGAGCGCCGCCACAGGAGGAGCCGACGACGGCGTGACCGCAGTCGCCACCGGGACGGTCGCTCCATCGCCCGGTGCGCCGGATGCCTTCAGCGGGCCGTCCGCTGGTGGCGTGTCCACGTGCTCGACGAGCTGGGTCATAGGGAACTCCTTGGTCGCGTCAGGACTCGTGATTCCGATGCACCATCGGGGGCGGTGGGCACTGCCGGCAGTGCCGAACGTCCCGTCGGCTGTCAGACGTCGCCGAGCCTCGCCGGCGCGGCGAGGCCCCGCCTCCTCAGCCGGTCACGGGCAGCCGGCACGACCCGCGGAACGGCTACCGCGCATCGCCGAGTAGGCCTGAACCTGCGGCGTCCTCATTCACCTGGAGTACGGCCTGTGGCAGAAGCCCGGTGACACGTCTTGTTCGACGATCTCGTCCGCTCGACGTGATCTCGTCGGCGGTGGGAGTCGCCATGCTCGTCACATGGACGACGAGCCCGACGGGCGGCAGCCGCGTGCGCACCAGACCGGGCGGATGGAAGCGTTCAGCGACGGCGTGTTCGCAATCGCGATAACGCTGCTGATTCTGGACATCTCAGTCCCTGCGGGTTCTCAAGAGACCTTCCGGGCGAGCTCGTCGCTCTGTGGCCGGCGTATTTGGCGTACTTGGTGAGTTTCGCGACGATCGGAGCGGCCTGGTTCGCGCATACGGTCATCACCGAGAACCTCGACCATGCCGACTCGGTGTTCGTGAGGCTGAACCTGATCCTGATGCTCGTCGTGTCGTTCCTGCCGTTCCCGACCAGATTGCTCGCGGAGTTCGTCCACGCCGCCGGGTCCGAGCGTGTAGCAGCCACCGTGTACGGCATCAACCTCCTGCTGTCGATGGCCATGATCTCCGTCGTGTGGCGATACGCGGTCCACGCGGATCTCGTGCGGCCCGATCTGGCTGACGCGGATCTGCAGACGCTCACGAAGCGGCTCACGCCGACGCTCGGCGTGTATCTCGCGATGATTCTGATCGGGCTCGTCCTGCCCGTCGTCGCAGTATTCGGCTACCTGGCGCTCGCCCTGCTCGTTCTCCTGCCGATCAGGGCCATGCGGCGCCGGTCCCGTTCCCGTTCCCGTTGACCTGCAGCGCCCACGAGTTTCCTCGGCTCGGCGTTCAAGCCGGAGTCGCGGATCGGCAGGCGCTCGGAGGCTTCCACGAGGCCTGAGGCGTCGCGGTCCGGAAGGGCCTCACGCTGGAAGCGGAGCCATCTGGTCGCGCGGCGGCGATGCCGGCCGAATCAGAGGTTCGGGTCCGGCATCGCCGCCGATACAGCTCGCCCGGGAAACGGCCTATGCCGCGACCGGCGCATCGGCCATCGCCGCAGCCTCGTCGAGAGCGAAGCCCAGCGCCATGACGATCTTGCCGGTCGCCGCCACGACCCGAGGAGTGCCGACGATGGGCGCAACAGCGGTCAAGATGCCTTGGACGTCTTCACGGGTGATGCCGACCTCCATCGCGGAGCTGGCATTGAACAGGTAGGACGCGGCCGGAGCGTCGACGGCCGCAAGGGCAGCGATGCGCGCCAGCATCAACTCCCGAGGCTCCAGACTCGATCGTGCGACCGACACGGCCGTGAGCTCGGCGAGGGCGTCCAGGATCGGGGTTTCTTCGTCGGCCATGAAGCATCTCCATCTGATTGCGGTCACCGGGTGCCCAGCGGACAGACCGAACGGCGGGTCGTGGCGACTCGACGCCAACGCAACCTGCAAACACT
>DASYGJ010000364.1:0-8165 GCA_035999915.1 Leifsonia sp. | reverse complement strand
GTCGCGTCCGCCGAGCAGGAACGTGACGCCCTGCGAGCGGCCCAACGGGTCGTCGCGACCAGCAATTGGACCCGCTCTGAGCTCGTCTCGCGCGGCCTTGCCGAACCGCACCGCGTGGTTGTTGCGCACCCGGGGACGGATGCGGCGCCGGCCACTGTCCCCTCGCTCTCCGGCGGCCGGGTGCTCTGCGTCGGGGTCGTTGCTGCGCACAAGGGACAGGACCTTCTCGTGCATGCTCTGGCGCGGCTCACCGATGTCGGCGACGACTGGGCGTGTACATTCGTCGGCTCGCTCGACAGGGATTCCGGCTTCGTCGCTGACCTCCGGCGTGACGTCGAACGCGCCGCTCTCACCGACCGAGTGGTGTTCAGCGGCGTCCTCGCCGGGCCGGCACTGGCGAAGGCTTACAGTCGAGCCGACCTCGTCGTCGTACCGTCCCGGAGCGAAAGCTATGGAATGGTGGCTGCCGAGGCGCTTGCGCGCGGCATCCCCGTCGTCGCCACCGACGTCGGCGGCATCCCCGAGGCGATCGCGGGCAATCCGGGAGGCGTCGTCGTCCCCCCGGAGGACCCCTGGGCGCTCGAGGTCGTTCTGCGTCAATGGTGGACCGATCCCTCGCGGCGGCGGGGACTCACCGCGGCCGCTTTGCGCGCCCGCGAGACGGCCCGCACGTGGGACACGACGATCGCGGCGATCGCGGCGACGCTGCGCGAGGTGGCACTCAGCGAGTCGGCGGTGACCCGATGAGCGGAATTCTCGAGGTCAGCAGCGAGTGGCTCGCGCTCCGCGAACCGGAGGACGCAGCGGCACGCTCCCGCGACCTCGCGCTCGCCGCCGCGGCGATGCTGCCGGAGGGCCCGGTCGTCGTTCACGATCTTGGCAGCGGCACCGGTTCGATGATGCGCTGGCTGGCTCCGCTCCTCCCCCATCGGCAGATGTGGATTCTGCACGACTGGAACGCCGACCTGATCACCCGTGCCGTCGAGGATGCCCGTCCGCTGGATCGTGACGGCTCCCCTGTCTTCGTGTCGTCGAGAACCGGCAACCTGGGCGACCTGCGCGCAGAAGACCTCTCCGGAGCGTCGCTCGTCACGGCCTCGGCGTTGCTCGACGTGCTGACCTCCCGAGAACTGCATGCGGTCGTCGAAGCGTGTGTGGCGGTCGGATGCCCGGTGCTCCTCACGCTCAGCGTGACGGGAGAGGTTCGCCTGAGTCCGCGAGACGATTTCGACACAACGCTCGAGCGCGCTTTCAACGCACACCAGCTGCGCGAGGCGGACGGTCGGCGGCAGCTCGGGGCGCACGGTGGTGCCCTCGCCCGCGGCCTCTTCAAACAGGCCGGCTGGCATGTGCGCCCGAGCACCACGGAGTGGCAACTCGACCAGAGTCAGCCTCGTCTGCTGAGCGAGTGGCTCGACGGCTGGGTCGACGCCGCAGGAGAGCAGGAGCCCGTGCTTCGCACCGAAGTCGAGCGGTACCGCCGGCGGCGTGCGTCCCAAGAGGAGAGCGGCGCCCTGACCGCCACCATTCGTCATCTGGATCTGCTGGCATGGCCACGCTGACGCCGACGGTCACCCCGAGCCCGGTCCGACGCGCCGTCGGTTCCCGGTGGTTTCGGCTGACGACCCGGCTGGTCGTCGGTGCGGGCGTGCTCATCGCCGTCGTCGTTCACGTGGGAACGGGTCCGTTCCTGCGCGGCCTGCTCAGCGTCGACGGCTGGACGATCGCGGCCGCGCTTCTTCTGGTCGGGATCGCCACGGCCGCTGCCGCTTGGCGCTGGCGACTCATCGCATCCCGCCTCGGCGTCTCGCTTCCGTGGTCTATCGCTCTCGGAATGTATTACCGGTCTCAATTCCTGAACAGTGTGCTGCCCGGCGGAGTCGTCGGAGACATCCATCGCGCGATCGCTCACGGCCAGCGGGCCGAGAACATCGCACAGGCCGCCCGAGCTGTCGCCATCGAGCGCACTGCCGGTCAAGTCGTGCAGCTCACCGTGACCGTGCCGCTCATCCTGTGCTTCGGAGGTCGATTCAGCGGCTACCTGCTCGCCGCACTCGCGGTCGGAATCGCGATCATCGGCCTCGTGAGCGTGATAGCGACAAAGGGGGCCCCCCGGATGCGCCGAGCTGCGTTCCGCGAGCTGCGAGAGCTCCGGACCGGCCTGGGTTCGACGCGGGTCTCCCTCCAGGTCGTGGCCGCATCGCTCGTCGTTGTCGCCTGCCATCTCGCGACCTTCGGGATAGCCGTCGCGGCCGTCGGCGCGGAGCTGCCGCCGCTGCAGCTGCTCGTCGTCGCGCTCGTCATCCTGTTCGGCGCCGCGATCCCGCTGAACGTCGGAGGGTGGGGACCGCGCGAGGGCGTCGCCGGCTGGGCGTTCGCGCTCGCCGGCCTCGGTGCCTCCGCCGGAGTCGCGGCCTCGACCCTCTACGGAATCCTCGCCATGATCGCGGTCGCACCCGGCGCGATCGTCATCCTGGTCTTCGCGGCCCGAGCACGCAAGACGAAAGTTCTCACTGCAAGCAGTCTGGAGACGACATCATGAGAGACAACCCTTATGTCACTCTGAGCACCGCCATCTCGCTCGACGGGTATCTCGACAGTGCGGACCCGCCCCGACTCGCCCTCTCCAACCACGCAGACTTCGACCGCATCGACGAGGTGCGTTCACGGAACGACGCGATCCTGGTCGGCGCGCGAACGGTGCGGCGCGACAACCCTCGGCTGCTGGTGCGCAGCGCTGCGCGCCGCAGCCGACGGACAGCGGCCGGCCAGACGTACTCCCCCTGGAAGGTGACCCTGACGGCGAGCGGCGAGCTCGACCCGCGCGCGGCATTCTTCGCCGACGACGAAACCACGAAACTCGTCTATTGTCCGACGCCGGAGGCCGAGCGCATCCATCGTCGCCTCGGCGAAGCCGCACTCGTCGTCGGCCTGGGCAGCGGCGTGACGATGACGGATCTCGTCGCGGATCTGGCAGAGCGCGGGATCAGAACGCTCATGGTGGAGGGGGGAGGCACGGTCCACACCCAGTTCCTTGCGGCGGACCTGGTCGACGAACTCCATCTCGCCATGGCGCCGTTCTTCGTCGGCGACGGGCGAGCCCCCCGCTTCGTCGGCGACGCCGAGTTCCCCTGGACCAGCAGCCGACGCGCGACACTCGCCGACGTCCGAGCGATCGGGGACATGGTGCTCCTGCGTTACGCGCTCTCCGAGCGATTCGGGCGGCAGGACGCCGAAGCACCCCGCGAACTCGCACGACTGGGGATGTCATGAGTCGTCTGCGGACGATCGCCTCGGCGGTCGCGCTCATCGTCGCCGTGCTGGCACCCGGACTCATCAGCTCCGGTACGCCGCTCGCGTTACTGCGCGTACCACTCGAGGCTGTGGTCGCGCTCGCCGTCGGGGCGATCTTGCCATGGCGACTCGCGCGGCGGGTCGTCGCCATCCTTTTCGCGGCTGTCTTCGTGGCGGCGATCGTCAGTGCCGCCCTCGATCGCGGCTTCAACGCGGCCGTCGGCCAGACCTTCAACGTGGTCACGGGGTGGCCCGAGCTGGGGGATGCGTATGGTGTCCTCCGCGACTCGACCGGCGCCGTCGCTTCCGTCGCGATCGTCGTGCTGGTCGTTCTCCTCGCGCTGGCGGCTGCGCTCCTGCTCTCTGCGGCACAGCGTCGGCTGACGACCGTCATCCGCCGCCACGCCCGGGCGGCCCTCGCCTGCGGCATGGCGATCACGGCGAGCTGGATCGTGCTCGGCCTCGTCGGCGCCCAGGTGGTCCCGGGCCTTCCGGTCGCCGCGGCCGACTCGGTGGACTCAGCGGCGGCGAAGGCCGACCAGGTGCAGCTCGCGGCGGCGGAGCAGGCGGCGTTCGAATCCGCGGGATCGAGCGACCCTTACGCAACCGTGCCCGGATCGGCTCTCCTCTCAGGGTTGAAGGGCAAAGACGTCGTCGTCGCGTTCATCGAAAGCTACGGCCAGGTCGCCGTCCAGAACACCTCTTTCTCAGCGGGTGTCGACTCCGTCCTCCGTCGGGGAAACGCCGACCTGGCGGCACACGGCTACGCCGAACGCAGCGCTTTCCTCACGTCGTCCACGTTCGGCGGGATCAGCTGGCTGGCCCACTCGACCCTGCAGACCGGGCTCTGGATCGACTCGCAGCAGAAGTATGACCAAGTCACCGCCGGGAAGCGGCTCACCCTCAGCAGCGCTTTCGGGAAGGCCGGTTGGCGAACTGTCAGTGACGTCCCGTCGGATTCCGGGCCGTGGACGGTCGGCACCTCCTTCTACCACTACGGCACTCAACTGAATTCGCAGAATGTCGGTTACCAGGGTCCGCCATTCAGCTATGCGCTCATCCCCGACCAGTACTCCTGGAAGTACTTTCAGGATCACGAACTGTCTGGGCCGCACAAACCTGTGATGGCCGAAATCGACTTCGTGTCCTCCCACACTCCGTGGACCCCCCTGCCCCACGAGGTGCCGTGGGATGCGATCGGCAACGGGTCGATCTACGGCCCGCAGCCCGCGCAGGGGCTCCCGCCGAGCGTCGTCTGGCAGAACCCGCAGCAGGTGCAGAAACTGTACGGGCAGTCGGTGCAGTACTCGATGAACTCGCTCTTCTCATTCCTCACGACCTACAACGACCCGAACCTCGTGCTGGTCGTCCTCGGCGATCACCAACCCGCCACGGAAGTGAGCGGCGCGGGCGCCAACCACGACGTGCCCATCAGCATCATCTCCAAGGATCCCGGCGTGATCGACCGGATCTCCTCCTGGAAGTGGCAACCGGGGATGCTCCCGTCGCCAACGGCTCCGGTGTGGCCGATGGATGCGTTCCGCAACCGGTTCCTCGCCGCGTATTCGTGACCGCTCCCGCGCCCGCGGCGCCGCCGCCCGCGCCGCGCCCGCGGCGCCGCCCGCCCGCGAGAAGCCAGTTCTGACCGTTCGCAGCGCGCAAAACCGGTAGATACTGGCATCTCGGGCGGCCGCGGAGGTCACGCCTCAGTCTGTGACCTCGCCGCTCGACCAGTCGACATTCAATCCGTCTACGCTCGGCTGCTCCGGCAGCGGTTCGATGAGCTCGGGCCCGTTGCCGATCACCGGTCCGACACGGTCGAAGACGAGGTCGCTCGCCACGGGAAGCGCCGCACGCACCGCCTCGTCGACGAGGGCCTGGTCGCCCACGACCGTCGGGTCCACCCAGTGGTCCCACAGCTCGCGGGGCAGCGGCACAGGATTGCGGTCGTGGATGTCTTCGAGCGTCTGTACCGCATCCGACGTCAGGATCGTGGCCGTGAGGTGCCAGCGCGCAGGGTCATCGCGGGCGAGCGCAGGATCGGCCCACCAGGCGTACAGGCCGGCGAAGCCGAGCAGTTGGCCGTCGGCCGCGTGAATGAAGTACGGGGTCTTCTTCTTGGTGACGGGGTTGGTCTGCCATTCGTAGTAGCCGATCGCGGGGATGATCGCGCGGCGGGAGGCCACGGATGCCTTGAACATCGGCTTCTCGGCGGCGGTCTCAGCGCGCGCGTTGAATGTCGGCACTTTCGTCTTGAGCTCTTTCGACCACGAGGGCACCAGGGACCACCGCGCCAACTCGAGCCGGCGCATCGAGGGCTCGTCCTTCTTCTTGCTCTCGAGAAGGATGGGGATCGGATCGGTGGGCGCGATGTTCCAGCTCGGCCGCCAGTCGCGGAAGTCGCCGCCCTCGGCCACGAACTCCTGGATCATGTCGTCGGTCTCTTTGTCCATCGCAAAACGCCCGCACATACCCTCACCCTACGACCGCCCACCGACGAATCGTTCGCCTCCCGCCACTTGTCGCTTGCTGTCGCGCGGGCGCTCGCAGAACGGCCAAAAACGCCCACTGGCGGACCGCATCCCGAAGTTGAGGAATAATCACCCCCCAACAGGGCTCACGCAACCTGTGAAAACGATGTATTCTCACTTTTGTGAATAGGTGAGAAACAGTCACTTTATCCCTGAACGGCTGTTCGGTCTCGAGTGGTCTCGCCGATTCACGTACCCGAAATGCAGTGCAAACCCGACACGCAGGGATGACCCGTGAACCCGAATCCGCCACGTCGAGCGATTCTCTCGCTCCACCTCCTCGGTGATCCGAGGCGGGCACGACGTGCGCGGAGCAACGGGAACCCCCGCATGAGCGGAGCCGGCGGCGGCGAAGCCGTTCGAGACCACGGCTTTCCCCCAGCCGTCGTCGGCTCTTCGGTCGAAGACACCGTCACCGCCGCGAGGAGGGCGCTCCGATGACTGTTCTCAAACCCCGGCTGGCCGCCCTCGGGCACCCCTCTGCGAAGGCGAAGCCGCTTTCATCCGAACGCACCTGGGCCAAGCAGTATCGGGCGCGCCTCTTCGTCACGGACACCGCGATCATCCTGCTGTTCACCTTGGGGGCGATGTTCCTTCGCTTCGGTCTGGACGAGGCCGGCACGGTGATCGCGGGTTACCGCACCGACTACTTCACCCTCTCCCTCTTCATCGCCGCGACCTGGATGTTCGCCCTCGCCGTCTACCACACCCGCGACTCGCGAGTGGTCGGGGTCGGCGTCGCCGAGTACAAGCGAGTGGTCAACGCCAGCGCCCTCACGTTCGGTCTGCTCGCGATCGTGTTTCTCGTGGCTAAGGTCGACATCGCCCGCGGCTACTTCGTCGTCGCGCTTCCGGTCGGCGTGCTCGGCGTCGTCGCCTCGCGGTGGCTGTGGCGGCAGTGGCTCATCCGGCAGCGGATGTTCGACCACTATCTCTCCCGCGCGCTCGTCGTCGGCGACTATGAGGATGTCGACTATGTGGTCCGGCAGATCCACCAGAAGTCGGGCGCTGCCTACAACGTCGTGGGCGCGTCGCTGGACTCATCGCCTCATGGCGCGCACGTGCGCAAGGGCATGCCGATCGCCGCACCCGGTGGAGGGTCGTCTCCCGTCGCCGCGCCGGAGCGCGAGGTTCCCGTGGTCTCCGATCTGGGGGGCGTCGCCGAGGCAGCCGCTCGCCTCGGCGCCGACACGGTGATCGTCGCCGGCCAGGCAATGACCGGCGGCGATTTCGTGCGCAAGCTGGCTTGGCAGCTCGAAGGCACAGCGACCGAGCTCGTGCTCGCGTCGCGCCTGACGGATGTGGCCGGCCCTCGCATCCACTTCCGGCCGGTCGAAGGCCTGCCGCTCATTCACGTGGAGATCCCGCAGTTCGAGGGGGGAAAGCATGTCCTCAAGCGAGCACTCGACTTCTTCGCGTCGGCCGTCGCGCTCGCGTTGCTCTCGCCTCTCTTTCTGGTGATCGCTCTGATCATCAAGTTCGACGACCACGGCCCCGCGCTGTTCAGCCAGGAGCGCGTCGGCCGCAACGGCGAGACCTTCAAGATGTACAAGTTCCGTTCGATGGTCATCGATGCGGAGGCGCGGCTGGCCGCCCTTCAGGCCAAGAGCGACGGAAACGGGCTGCTTTTCAAGATGAAGAACGACCCCCGCATCACCCGCATCGGCCACATCCTGCGCAAGTACTCGCTCGACGAGCTGCCGCAGCTGTTCAATGTCTTCCTCGGCGATATGAGTCTCGTCGGGCCGCGGCCCCCGCTGCCTGTCGAAGTCGAGGGATATGAGAACCACGTCCACCGTCGCCTCTACATCAAGCCGGGTCTCACCGGCATGTGGCAGGTGAACGGACGCTCCGATCTCTCCTGGGAGGAGAGCGTCCGCCTCGATCTCTACTACGTGGAGAACTGGTCGCTCACCGGCGACCTCGTCATCATGTGGCGCACCGTAAAAGTGCTCACACATCCGGTGGGGGCGTACTGATGCGTCCCCGCTTCGCAATCGCAAAACGCATCACCCCGGCAATACCCCACCCGACCATCACAGACACCGAGGTTGTCATGAGCACTGAACACCGCCCGCGCGCTCGCTCGCTGGGTATTCTGACCGCTGTCATCACGGCAGTCGGCCTCGTCTTCGGAGGCCTCGCCCTCGCATCCCCGGCCTCGGCCGACACGATGCCCCCCGACCCGACGAACCCCGGGTCGCCACCGACCGTCGGCGCGGATGTGCTCCCCACCACCCAGATCGACGGTGTCGCCTGGGCCCAGACCGTCGTCGGTAACACCGTGTACGTCGCCGGCAAGTTCACCACCGCCCGCCCCGCAGGCGCCGCCGCCGGGGT
>DASYGJ010000313.1:0-4191 GCA_035999915.1 Leifsonia sp. | reverse complement strand
CAGACCATCGAGATCGGAGCCGATCACCGACTGCTCGGTGACGGCGTTCCAGATGCTCCGGATCAGCCGGTTCGCGGTCTTCAGCCTGGCCTCATTCAGTGCGAGCTCGTCGGAGGACTGCATCGCCTGCTCGAGGAGCTCTTTGCGTTGCGAAGAGGCGGCCTTCGCCGAGGCGAGCTGTTGCCGCACGCGGTGGGCGATCTCATTGATCACCAGCGCAACGATCAGATAGATGAGCGGTGAGTAGATCGAACGCACCAGTTCTTCGACGGAGGTCGCGTGGGGGCTCAGCACGACCGGCGCGAACAGCACCAGAAAAGTTCCGCCAGCAGCGATCAGCACATTGAGGCGGCCCTCTTCGGTGGCGATCCACACGAACGGGAGCAGCAACAGTGCGCCGAAGGCCGAGGTCGCGCCGCCGGTACCGAGCCGGAAGAATCCGACCGCGACCAGCGAGATGACCGGGATGACGATCGACCATTCGGTCGCGATGCGCCGCCACGGAAGAGCTGCTGAGAGGACAGACGCCAGAGCGACGAGCGCGACACCGATGGCGAAGAACGCCGGGTCGACCACCGCCGGGAGCGGGAATGGAAGGAGGGTGATGGCGATTGCAAGCGCGAATCCGGCGATTGTGGGCACCTGCTTGGCGAACGGCGACGGCGAATCGAGCGAGATCCTCCTCAGCCAGCGGTCGACAGTCACGCCGGGACCTCGCTTCCGAGCATCTCCTCGATGCGCACCGTGAGGGCTTTCGGACTGAACGGTTTGATCATGAAACTGTCGGAATAGTCGGCCACGACGCCACCATCGGCGAGAAGTTGCACCGAGGCGGAGATCATGAGGATCCGCGTCCCGCTGTTCTGAGGATCGGAGCGGATGCTCTGAGCGACTTCGATACCGTTGAGCCCCGGCATGGAGATGTCGAGAACGGCGAGGTCGATCCCGCCGCGCTGCACCGCCTCGAGGGCTGATCGGCCGTTGTCTACGGCGGCCACCACTTCCACACCGGCGCGCTTCGCGGCGATTGTCATGAGCGCGCGGATGTCCGAATCGTCGTCCGCGATGACGATGCGCTTCCCTGCCGTCGCGGTCACGAGAAGAACACCACCCGTACCACGGCGATGAGAGCGATGACGAGAAGCGCGATACCCGTGTACGGAAGCAACCGGCGCTCCGACCGCCTGTTGTCTTCGATTTCGCGCTCCAGTTCGGCGCGCAACGCCGGGTCTGGTTCAACGGGGCTCATGGTTCTCCTGTCCGTGGGCACGGGTTCGCGGGTCGCCCTTCATGCGGGCGCTCCAGCGGCCTCGAGGATGCGCAAGACCCGGTCGTAGCGTCCGACATCCAGGGACTCATGACTGTCGGTGGAGGCGACGATCGTCGCCCCCGCCGCGAAAAGAGCAGCGACCGCCGCCGGTCCCGGGCACGCCCACTTCTCGTTGACCTCGACGATCGTGTTCGTCCGAGCTGCCGCATCCGCCCAGGCCGTCAGTCGTTCGTCGCCCAGCCGGTCCTCGGCAAGTCCGATCTTGGGCAGGATGGAGAACCAGTGCGCCAGCTGCGCATGCGGCGTCTTCTCCATCGCGCGGATGCTCGCCGTCACGAGAAGATCGAGGGCGTCGGCCTCCGAGAGACCGGCTTGCAGGCGCTCCGTCGTCTGGCGAGGCGACCAGGGGCCGTCCGTGCCGGGGAACTGGTGGTCACCGATCACGATCGCATCCACGCCACCGACCGAACCGACGAGGAGCCCGGCGGGAATGTCCACGGCTCCAGAAGCATCCAAGAGTTTCGCCTCGACCCCGGTGACCACGCGCAGGCCTTCCGGGATGCGCTCGGCGGCGACCGCAGCCACGAATTCCGGCACCCACGTGGTGGTGGCCCGAACATGGTCGGTCAGGCGGATCGAGCGGAGACCGGCCGCCTCTGCTGCATCCAGGTTTTCGGCGAGTGTGCTGCGGGCGTCGTCGGAGAAAGTCGAATGCACGTGGTAGTCGCCGAACAGCAGCTCAGCACGCGATCGGTCGGCCGCTGACATCATTCCTCGCCGGGCCCCTCGGAGTGCGCGGCGTTGTCGGAGACGAGAATGTGGGACGGGTCGAGGAAGACGTCTTCGAGGTAGCGCACGTTGGCGAGTTCGACGAAGTCGACAGCATCGGGCACCGGTTCGCCCAGCACCAGATCAAGCAGAAGGGAGGGCATGTCCACCCCGGCAGCGATCGTCAGCGGCATCGCGCCCGGGAAGCGCGGGTTGACCTCGAGCAGAGCCGGGATGCCCGTCGTGCTGTAGCGGAGCTGCACGTTTGCAACGCCGAACAGACCGATCGCGCGGGCGACCTCTGAAGCCGTCTCGATGAGTTCGGCACGCCTGACCGTGCGCCCGGCGATCGAGACACCCGAGTCAACGCGCTCCCGCGAGCGCGGAACGGCCGCGATGACCGTACCGTCGAGTGCCGCGAGCACGTCGACGGAGAACTCCTCCCCCGGCAGGTTCTCCTGAATCAGGATGGTCTCGTCCGTGCCGAGCGCCTCCAGCGCCTTCCTGTCGGCGATCAGCTTCACTCCGCGCGAACCCGCACCACTACGCGGCTTGACGATCACCGGAAACGTCCACTCATGCGCCACGCCATCCGCGTCGAGCAGGCGGGTCTCAGGCACAGCGGTCAGCGGCGAGCAGCGTTCTGCGAGACGGAACTTGTCGAGGCACACGGTGAGCGTCTCATGGCTCGGAGCCGCAAGAGCCGTGCCGACCGCGAGCAGCTCATCACGACGCGCGGCGAGACCGGGGAGCTCGACGTCGACCGTGGAGAAAAGTACGTCGATCCTTTCGGACGCGCACAGAGTGATCAGGTCATCGACGAAGGTTTCCGACCGGCCCGCCGGAACGATCCGCCGGTTCTCCGCCCCCACCAGGTACAGCCCGCTGGCCCAGCCGTCCATGTCGGCGGCGAGCACATCGACGTCATCCCGGGCGAGAAGCGAACGGATGACAGCCACCCCGGCCGGACCACCCGCTCCGGTCACGAGAACTCTGGTCACGCGTTGTTTCCTTTGAGTCGGGCGCCCTGCGTCAGCGAGGAGACGGGCACCGAGATGTCGGCGGTGTCCTTGATCACTTCGAGCGGTTCGCAGCTCTGGCCGCCGCCGAACCGCGACCAGTATCGCGCGGTGGCGAGCACGAAATCGGGTTCGAGGTAGCTGCGCAGTTCTGTTTGCGACCGGAAGCAGTCGAGCAAGGCGAGTTTCGCATCCGTGAAGCCGTCGATCGGGACGAACCGGGTCGGACGGTAGTCGATCGTCGCGGACGGGCTCTGGTAACAGCACACGGTGCGCACCGCGCGGGTGGCCACGAGGGTCGCCGCGTGTACCGCACGGTGGTCCTGGTGGCGGTCGTGCGTGGAATGCGTGTAAACGATATCGGGATGCACCTCGGCGACAACGCGCTCGATGATGCCGACGGTCGGATCGGCCGACGATATCTGGGTGTCTTCGAGATCCTCCATGAAAAGACGGGCGCCGAGCAGCTCGGCCGCGGCCAGCGACTCGTGCTGCCGGTTCTCCGCATCCCCGCCTCGGGCGCCCCGCGACATGGTCAGGATGACGACTTTATTGCCGGCTTCCCGATGCGCCGACAGGATGCCGCCGACACCGATCTCCACGTCATCCGGATGCGCACCGATCGCCAGCACCACCTGCGGAGCGTTCGCCGCCTTCTTGGTGCGCCCCTCTTTGGCGAGCCTCGTGACGATCGAGACGAGCTCGGCCGAGGCGATGGGCTTGGTGAGGAACTCGTCGGCCTGCGAACGCAGCGCCGCAACGGCATAGTCGATCGAGACGTGGGCGGTCATCACAACGACGGGCATCCCCGGGTAGCGGATACGCAACTCCTTGAGGAGGTCGAGGCCCGAGATGCCCGGCATCTCGATGTCGGTGAGCACGAGATCCGGCTCGAACTCGGCGATCTTTTCGAGCGCCGTCGCCGGCGCCGTGATGGCCAGCACCATCGCGTCTGCACGCTTCTCGAGCACGGTTTTCATGAAGAAGGCGACGTCAGGGTCGTCCTCGATTACGCAGACACGGAACTTCTGCAGTGAACCCGGCATCCGCGTCCTCCCTCTCCTCCGACGACTCTATCGGCGGAAGGGAGCTGAATGCGTGCATTCAACTGCCCTCAAGAGGGGCACGCCGGCC
>DASYGJ010000246.1:0-10660 GCA_035999915.1 Leifsonia sp. | reverse complement strand
GAAACCGCGTCCGAAGCCGAGTTCGCTCTGCAATCAGCACTGATCGCGGCCAATTCGCTTCTCGCCGAGACCGTGTTCGAGCATCCGGAACTCACCGGGATGGGCACCACCGTGAGTGCCCTGATCCGCGTCGGCGATCAGATCGCGCTCGCCCATATCGGTGACTCGCGCATCTACCTGTACCGCGACGGCGAACTGAAACAGGTCTCCACCGACCACACCTTCGTGCAGCGGCTGGTCGACAGCGGCCGCATCACCGAGGAGGAGGCGATGATCCATCCTCGCCGCTCGGTGCTCATGCGGGTGCTCGGGGATGTCGACGCCTCCCCGGAGATCGACACCTGGGTACTCGAGACCAAACCCGGTGACCGGTGGCTGATCTGTTCGGATGGCCTCAGCGGCGTCGTCAAGACCGAAGACCTGTCGAGCGCCCTCGCTTCGCGCGACGCACCCAAGCAGGTCGCCGAGAAGCTCGTGCGGCAGAGTCTGGACGCCGGAGCTCCCGACAACGTGACCGTGGTCATCCTCGACGTCGCGGATGTGACCCGCGGCGACACCATGAAAGACCCGGTCACGGTCGGCTCGGCAGCATCACCGCTGTCTTTCAGCACTGAGCCCAAGCCGACCACGCGCACCACCCGGCTGCCCTCGTTGCGCCTGCACCCTGTTCGCCCCGCCACCGGACCGACGCATTTCGAGCCGCAGTCGGAGGACTACCTCGACGAGCTCATCGAGGAGGATGAGCGCCGCGTGCGCCGCCGAAAGGTCACCTGGCTCGTGGGCATCATCGCGCTCGTCGTCGTCATCGCACTCGCTGCCCTGTTCGGTTACCAGTGGACGCAGTCGCGCTATTTCGTGGGTGCGTCGCCCTCCGGTCACGTGGCCGTCTTCCAAGGGGTGCAGCAGAGTCTCGGCCCGATCAGCCTCTCGCACGTCTACGAGGAATCGACTCTGCGGGTCACTTCCCTCCCGACCTATGATCGCGAGCTCGTCGAACAGACCCTCAACGCTGCCGACCTCTCGTCGGCTCGTGCCATCGTGGAACAGCTGAGCAGTGTCGTCAAACAGTAGAAGCGCGATCGCTCCATCGCCCAGGCCGGCTACCGGCAGGGTCAGACGACTGCGCATGCCACAGAAGCAGCGGAACATCGAACTCGCCCTGCTCATCGTCGCCTGCGCCATCAACGCGTTTGCGGTCGTGCTCGTGCAGCTCGGCGCGCTCGGACATGTGGACCTCACGCTGCTCTACCTCGGTCTCGGGCTCTCCGTGCTGGTGTTCGGGATGCACATCGTCCTCCGTTACGTCGCGCCCCAGGCCGACCCGTTCCTGCTCCCGATCGCCACCGTGCTGAACGGAATCGGAATCGCGGAGATCTACCGCATCAGCATCCATTTCAAGGACGTCGGCTGGAACAGCGCCGGCGTGCGCCAGATCGTGTGGAGCGCCATCGCGATCATCTGCGCCATCGTCGTCACCCTCGTCATCCGCAACCATCGAGTTCTGCAGCGCTACACCTACATCTTCGGCCTGGCCGCGCTCGTGCTTCTGCTGCTGCCGATGCTGCCCGGTATCGGGCAGGAGATCTTCGGTGCGCGGGTCTGGATCCACATCGGCCCGTTCAGCTTCCAGCCCGGCGAGATCGCCAAGCTCTGCCTCGCTGTGTTCTTCGCCGGCTATCTCGTGCAACGGCGCGACTCGCTTTCGGTCGTGGGCAGAAAGTTCATCGGGATGCGCCTCCCGCGCGGGCGCGACCTCGGCCCCATCCTCATCGTCTGGCTCATGGCGATGGCCGTCATCGTCTTCCAGCGGGACCTCGGGACCGGTCTGCTGATCTTCGGACTCTTCCTCGTGATGCTCTATGTCGCGACCGCCCGGATCAGCTGGGTCATTCTCGGTGTGCTGCTCATCGGCGGCGGCGCCGTCGTCGCCAGCCAGTTGCTGCCCTACGTCAACGACCGGTTCCAGAACTGGCTCTCCCCGTTCTCCCAGAAGGTGTACGACGCCAATGGCGGCAGCTTCCAGCTCGTGCAGGGCCTGTTCGGGCTCGCCCACGGCGGCCTGATCGGCACCGGCCTCGGTCAAGGCCAGCCCTGGATCACCCCGGTCGCCGACAGCGACTACATCATCGCGAGCCTCGGCGAAGAGCTGGGGCTCGCCGGGCTCTTCGCGATCTTCGGCCTGTACCTGCTCTTCGTAGCCCGCGGCCTTCGCATCGGCTTCGCCGGACAGGACGACTTCGGCAAACTCCTCGCCGTGGGGCTGTCGTTCACTGTGGCCCTGCAGTGCTTCATCGTGATCGGCGGCGTCACCCGCGTGATCCCCCTCACCGGCCTGACGACACCTTTCCTGGCCGCGGGCGGCTCCTCCCTGGTTGCCAACTGGATCATCGTCGCCATGCTCCTGCGTCTCTCCGACACAGTGCGCAACCATCCCCGTCTGGTGGTGAGCTGAATGAACCGCGAGATCAAGCGCGTCAGCACGGTCGTGCTGGCGATGTTCCTCGCCCTTCTCGTCTCCACCTCGATTCTCCAGGTGTTCCAGGCCGACACCCTGGCGGCGGACGCACGCAACAGCCGGGCCCTCAACGACAGCTATTCCCAGCAGCGCGGGGCGATCCTGGTCGCCGGTCAGCCGGTGGCCCAATCTGTTCCCGCGAACGACGTCTACAAGTTCCAGCGGGTGTACAGCAACGGTCCGCTCTACTCGTCGGTCACCGGGTTCTTCCCGATCAACGGCGAAGCGACCGGCCTCGAGGGTGCCCTGAACGACAAGCTCAGCGGGTCGTCGAACTCCCAGTTCTTCGACCGGGTCAACGCGATCCTCACCGGCAAGAATCCCCAGGGCGCATCTGTCGAGACGACCATCCTGCCCGCCGCCCAACAGGCCGCCTACGACGCCCTCGGGAACCTTCAGGGCGCCGTCGTGCTGCTGGAACCGAAAACCGGCCGGATCCTCGCGATGGTGTCCAAGCCGAGTTACGATCCGAACGCCCTCGCGTCTCATGACACCGCAAAGGTGAATGCGCTTTACCAGCAGCTGCTCTCTGCATCCGGCAACCCATTGATCAACCGGACCATCGGTGGAAACCTCAACCCGCCTGGATCCACGTTCAAGCCGGTGATGAGCGCGGCTGCCTTCGGCACCGGCCAGTACACCAAAGACAGCCAGCTTCCCAACCTCGCGTCACTCCAGCTGCCCGGCAGCGGCACCATCGTCAAGAACGACACCTTCACCACCTGCGGCCCGGGTGACACGGTCTCGATCGCGACGGCGCAGATCCTCTCCTGCAACATTCCGTTCGCCGAACTCGGGATGAAGCTCGATCCACAGGTGATCAAGTCACAAGCAGACAAATTCGGCTTCAACCAGAAGCTGAGCATCCCGATCCCGGTCGAGCCCAGCGTGTACCCGCTCTACACCGACGCCGCCGAGCGCGGTCAGGGTTCATTCGGGCAATTCGACGATCGCGCCACCCCACTACAGATGGCGATGGTCTCCGCCGGAATCGCCAACGGAGGCAAGGTCATGTATCCGAACCTCGTCGACTCGATCCGCTCTCCGGACCTGCAAACCCTCGAAAGCTTTCAGCCGCAGGTTCTCGACCAGGCGGCGACCCAGGAGAACGCCGACGTCGTCAAGCAGATGATGGTCGACGGCGTCGATCACGGCGTGGCGAGCAATGCAAGAATAGACGGGGTCAAGGTGGGCGGGAAGACCGGAACGGCGCAGAACGGGGCGAACGACCCGTACACGCTCTGGTTCACAGGTTTCGCCCCGGCCGACAATCCTCAGTTCGCTGTGGCGGTAGTTGTTGAAAATGGCGGTGGACAAGGTCAGAACGGCACGGGTAACTCCATCGCCGCTCCGATCGCGAAAAAAGTACTAGAGGCGGTGCTGAACAAATGAGACCCACAGCAGGGCTCACCTTCGGTGGACGGTACGAGCTGCAGTCGCGCATCGCGATCGGCGGCATGGGCGAGGTGTGGCAGGCCACAGACCTCGTCATCGGCCGAACCGTCGCGATCAAGATCTTGAAGGACGAATACCTGGGAGACCCAGGGTTCCTCGAGCGGTTCCGTGCGGAGGCCCGTCACGCCGCTCTCGTCAATCACGAAGGAATCGCCAACGTCTTCGATTACGGCGAGGAGGATGGCAGCGCCTTCCTCGTGATGGAACTGGTGCCCGGTGAGGCGCTTTCCACGATCCTCGAGCGCGAGCACGTCCTCAGCACCGACCGCACCCTCGACATCGTCGCCCAGACGGCCGCTGCGCTCCACGCCGCACACGCCGCCGGCCTGGTGCACCGCGATATCAAGCCGGGCAACCTTCTCATCACGCCCGACGGCCGCGTGAAGATCACCGACTTCGGCATCGCGCGCATCGCCGACCAGGTTCCCCTCACCGCAACGGGCCAGGTCATGGGTACCGTGCAATACCTGTCGCCCGAGCAGGCGTCCGGTCACCCGGCATCGCCCACCACCGACATCTACTCCCTCGGCATCGTCGCCTACGAGTGCCTGGCCGGACGTCGGCCGTTCACGGGTGAGTCCCAGGTGGCGATCGCGATGGCGCAGATCAACGAGGCTCCGCCCGAACTCCCGCCCACCGTCGCAGAGCCTGTGCGCAACCTGGTGTTCGCCTGCATCGCCAAGAATCCGGCCGATCGCCCCGCCTCCGCCGCTCACCTCGCCCGGGCCGCCCAGGCGCTGCGGCGCGGGGATGTTCAGGCCGCGGCCGCGTCTGTCCCCGCAATCCTCGGCGTGGCCGGCCTCACCGGCGCCGCGACCGTGCTAATGCCCTCGGCCAACGCCGGTGCCACGCAGGCAACGACCGTCCTCCCCGCCGCGTCCGTGCTCAGCGTGGAGACGGAAGAGGAAGAGCTGGCCTCGACGACCACGAAGAAGCGCAGTCCCTGGACTTGGCCGCTCATCGCGCTCATTGCACTGCTGGCGCTCGTGCTGATCGGCACGATCATCGCCCTGCTCGCGCAGCCGAAGACAACACCGCCGCCCACCACGACACCGGTCGTGCAGACGCCCTCGCAGACGCCGAGCAGTCCCTCGCCGACTCCGACCGCGACGAGCAATACCGTCCCCATCAACGAGGCCGATTTCGACGGGCTCACCGCCGACGCCGCCCGGGCCAAGCTGCAGAGCCTCGGGATGGTCGCCAACGTGCAGCCTGGAAACGCGGCGACCACACAGGCGAAAGTCAACACCGTGTACTCCGTCAACCCCACCGGACCGGTGCCCAGAGGTTCGCAGATCACGGTGAAGGTCTATGGACCGGTAGCCCCGATCTCAACCCCCACCGACACCGTTACGACCAGCCCGAGTTCGCCGCAAGCGCTGACGACCCCGCCGAAGCAGATCACGGTCACGTTCGGCTCGGCGGCGTGCCCCGCGGGACAGGACCTCAAGGGCCGACGGCTCTACATCAACGGACAGCCGCAGACACCGGTCAATGCCACGTCGACGACCTGGACACCCACCGCTGCGAATACATACACGCTCACGTACACGATCTTCTGCGGCGAGTCGATCGAGTCGGCCCAGTCGCCGAGCGTCCAGTACCAGATCACCGGCACCACCACCGGTGGCGTCGTGGGACAATAGGCGGTTAGCCGTCCGTACTCCCCGCGACTAGGGGATACCCAGACAGCTCCCGCTACACTATCGGCAGCCCCGAGAGAAGGAGTTCGCATTGAGCCCAGATAGCCGCCTGCTCGCAGGCCGATATCAAGTGGGCGAACTCATCGGTCGCGGCGGCATGTCCGACGTGCATCGGGGCACCGACACTCGTCTCGGCCGCACGGTCGCGATCAAGCTCCTGAAGCCGTCGCTGGCAACCGATCCCGCTTTCCGCACCCGGTTCCGCCAGGAAGCTCAGGCGGCCGCTCGGATGGCACATCCGACGATCGTCCGAGTCTTCGACGCCGGCGAGGAGACGGTTCGCGAGCCGAACGGACACGAAGCGCAGCTGCCCTTCATCGTCATGGAGTACGTGGACGGTGTGCTGCTCAAAGACCTGATCAAGAAAGGTCCGCTCGAGATCACGGAGGCCGTGCGCATCGGAGAGGGCATCCTCACCGCACTCGAGTACTCCCACCGCGCCGGCGTGGTTCACCGCGACATCAAACCCGGCAACATCATGATCACCAAAGCCGGTCAGGTGAAGGTGATGGACTTCGGGATCGCGCGCGCCATCAGCGACTCCTCGGCCACGGTCGCGCAGACCACCGCGATCCTCGGCACGGCGAGCTACTTCTCCCCCGAGCAGGCCAAGGGCGAATCCGTCGACTCGCGCACCGACCTCTATTCCACGGGCGTCGTCCTTTTCGAGATGCTCACCGGCCGTCCACCGTTCCGCGGTGACACCCCGGTGGCCGTGGCCTACCAGCACGTCAGTGAGGCGCCGGTCGCGGCGAGTTCGATCAACCCCAAGGTCTCCCCGGCTCTGGATGTGGTGGTCGCCCACGCGCTCACCAAAGACCGTTTCGAGCGGTATCAAACCGTGGCAGATTTCCGTGCCGATCTGGAGACGGCCGCATCCGGCAAGGTTCCGCTGCGAAAAGAACCGGATCCACTCGGAGACACCTTGTTCGGCGCCCCTCCCAGCGCGGTCTCCGGGCCCGAAGCGGCGTTCCGTCAGCTGGCCGAGGATCAGACCATGGTGCGCACGCAGCGCCGGCCGCCGGTCGTCTGGATCTGGGCCGGAATCGCGGTGATGGCGGTGGTGGTGATCGCCGTTCTCGCCTGGGTGCTGCGGCTGGCGCCGAACACGAGTCTCCCCGAGACCTCGCGCTCGGTTCCCAACCTCTCGGGGCAGTCCGTCGACCGTGCAACGGCCAAGCTCAGCGACCTGAAGCTCAAGTGGACGCAGACTCCGGAGGAGAGTGCCACCTATCCGTCGGGCCAGGTCATCCGCACCGATCCTGGTGCCGGAATCGTCGTCACCACAGGCGACACGGTCACGGTGTATGTCTCCACCGGCAAGAAGTCCGTCGGCGTTCCCGACGTCCACGGCATGACCGTGGACGCAGCCAAGGCAGCGATCACCGCCGCAGGTCTCACGGTCGGCCCCGTCACCACCACCAATTCGTCGACCATCCCGGTGAATGTGGTCATCGACACCGATCCGAAAGCTGCTGCCACGGCGCATGTCGGTGATCCGATCTCGCTGACCGTCTCCACCGGCAATGTGACCCTCACCGACCTCACCGGACAGTCCATCCAGGCGGCCACCGGAATCCTGTCCGACCTCGGTCTCACCGCCAATCCGAAACCGGATAAGACGTGCCCGGCCGATCAGGGCAGCCCCCTGGTCCACAGTCAGTCGGTTGCGGCCGGAGACGCGCCGCAGGGTTCGACGGTCGACCTGACCTACTGCACCGGCTGACGCTCGGGGCGGCAGCGGTTACGCCAGCTTCACCAGCGGGTTGAGACCACGCGCCTTCTCGGCGGCGCCCTCGAGGCCTGCGGCTTCGAGCCAGTTGCCGAGCATCCGGTAGCCGCCCTCGGTCAGCACCGACTCGGGATGGAACTGCACCCCATAGATCGGCGCTTCGCGGTGTCGGAGGCCCATGATGACCCCGCCGGCGGTGCGAGCCGTGATCACCAGGTCGTCGGGCACGGTTCCGTCGACGACGGCGAGCGAGTGATATCGCGTGGCCGTGAATGGCTGCCCGACTCCGTCGTAGAAGGCGCTCTCGTCGTGAGTGACCTGTGACGTCTTGCCGTGCATCAGCTCTTCGGCGTTGGTGACCACACCGCCGAATGCTTCCGCGATCGCCTGGTGTCCGAGGCACACTCCGAGCAGAGGCTGGCCGGTGCGCAGTGCCTCGCGGACCACCGGAATCGAGATTCCGGCGTCAGCGGGTCTTCCCGGCCCGGGGGAGATGAGCACGGCGTCGTACTCCGCCAGACGTGCCGGCAGCTCGGCTTCGGGGATGTCGTCGTTGCGAACGACGTCCGTCGACGCTCCCAACTCGCGAAGGTAGCCGTTGAGCGTGTAGACGAAGCTGTCGTAGTTGTCGATGACGAGAACGCGGGTCACGCGCCCACCGTACCCTCCTGGGGTCCCAGGAGCGAATCAACCCAGGGGAACGCCCACGTCACCAGAACGAACAGCACGGCGACCACCAACACGAGAAGTATCAGGATGCGCAGCCACACCGGTCCCGGGAGGATGCGCCACAGCGTTCCGTACATTCCTCAACCTCCGTTCGCGGTCACTTGCGCCGCGATCTCGCTCGGCACTTCTGTCGTCGGCTGCCAGCCTTCGAACACGTTGTAGGCGATCAGCCGCTCACCCGCGTGGAACGGCGGGTTGCAGGTCGTGATCGTCATCAGCCGGTCGACCGGCTTCACGTCCGGCTGCTTGGGAACCGGAAGCAGGACCCCCACCGCTGTCGGTTGCACGAACTCGAAGTTGCGGAACGAGTAGGTGTACCAGCCGTCGGGCGTCTGCACGTAGATATGGTCACCGATCCTCAGCTTCGACAGGTCGATGAATGTGTTGCCCCACCCGCTGTCGTGACCGGCCACCGCGAAATTGCCGACCTCTCCCGGCATCTGCGTGTTGGCATAGTGCCCCACACCGGCGTCGTAGCTGTTGAGGACCTTCTGGGTGTCGACCGTCTGCCGGATGGTGCGTTTCCAGTCGGGGCCGAGGCGCGGGATGTAGATCACGGCGAACGGTTGATAGTCGCCGGGTTCCTTCGCCACGGGCGGCTCTGCCGGGTTCGTGGGAGCGACTGTCGCCGGCGGGTTCTTCTTCGCGTCGTTGAGCCACTGACGGCTCTGGCTGGTGGCCGCGCTCGTCTGCTGACCGGAAAGTACCAGGCTGTTCCACCAGACCTGCCAGCCGAGGAACAGCAGTACCAGAACACCAGCGGTGATCAGCAATTCGCCGAGAACTCCGAAGAAGGTGGGACGGCTCGGCGGACGCGTCCGCTTTCCTCGCGAACGGCGTTTGCGGGGTCGAAGGAGTTCGGCATCGGCTTCAGCCGCCTGCCTGTTCTCACTGCGACCATTCATATCCACAATTCTACTGGGTGACAGCTGTGCAAACGCCGGCCGCCTGCGTCAATGAATGCCACAGTTCCGACCGCTACACTATGGACCTATGGCACGCACCAAGTCGAAGACCAAGCCCGAGCGCACCGTCGCGCAGTCCGGTGAGGATACCCCCAACCCTGTCTGGTTCAAGCCAGTGATGTTCGGCTTCATGCTGATCGGCCTGGTGTGGATCATCGTCTTCTACGTGAGCCAGAACCAGTTCCCCATCCCCGCGCTCGGCGCATGGAACATCCTTGTCGGCTTCGGCATAGCTTTCATCGGCTTCCTCATGACAACCCGGTGGCGCTAGTTACACCCGTGTAATTATCCCCAGTGTTAATAAACCTGTGGATAACTTCCCACTGAGGCGGCTCAGAGACTGAGGCGGCTCAGAGCACGAGGGCTCAGAGGAAGTGAACGAGGCTCAGCAGCACCAGTACCGCGCTGAGCACGACAAGGAGCGGCACCTGCCAACGCTGACGCGTGATCCGGCGCGTCTCCACGTAGATGAGACCGACCAGTGCGCCGCCGATCAGGCCTCCCACGTGCGCCTGCCAGGCAATCCCGAATGCCGGAATGAAGCCGATCACGAGGTTGATGGCGATCAGCACCAGCAACTGGGTCGCGTCCCCACCGAGCCGGCGCTGGATCACGAAGAACGCGCCGAACAAGCCGAAGATGGCTCCGGACGCTCCGACGACCGGTTGCAGCGGATTGGCGATCAGAAGCACACCGAGCGACCCGGCGAATCCGCTGATGAGAAAGAGCGCCAGATAGCGCGCACGCCCGAGCAGAGGCTCAAGCAGCATCCCGAAAATCCACAGCGTGTACATGTTGAGCGCGATGTGCAGAAAGTTGGCGTGAGCGAACACGGTCGTCAGCATCCGCCACGGCTCGAAGGCGATCAGCGACGACAGGCTGCCCGTGGGATGCGAGTAGGCGCCCGCATATTGGATGCCCTGCTGCACCGCGCTCCCGATACCCGGCAACTGGCTCAAGACGAACACGACGACGCAGATGCCGATCAGGGCATACGTTACGACTGGCGCACCGCGACCCGACATCCTGGTCAGGATCGCCGGTTTGGTCTTTGGCGCGGTGGCGCGCTGTTGCGCCATGCATTCAGGGCAGATCACGCCCACGGCCGCCGGGGTCTGGCATTCAGGGCAGATCGTTCGCCCGCACCGCTGGCAGAGAACGTAGCTGACGCGATCAGGGTGCCGATAGCAGTGGCTCACCCGATCGTCGGCGGGCTGAGTCATCTTTCGGCCCGATCTTTGCCGGTTCAGACCTGCTCGACGGTTACCGACTCGATGACCACATCGTCCAGGGGACGATCGCGGGAGTCCGTCGGCAGCTCGGCGAGCTTGTCGACGATCTTGCGCGAAGCCTCGTCTTCGATGGCGCCGAAGATCGTGTGCTTGCCTTGAAGCCAGGTGGTGGGGCCGACAGTGATGAAGAACTGGGAACCGTTGGTGCCGTGGCCCCTCTGGATGCCGGCGTTCGCCATCGCGAGAATGTACGGCTCGGTGAAGTCGAGCTCCGGGTTGATCTCGTCGTCGAACTGGAAACCTGGGCCACCGGTTCCGTTGCCGAGCGG
>DASYGJ010000219.1:0-6505 GCA_035999915.1 Leifsonia sp. | reverse complement strand
GCTGACGGCGGTCACAGTACTTCTTCTCTCTTGCGCAGGATGCGGATGACGGGGAACGCGAGGATGGTCACCATCAGGAACAGCGCGAGGCTCATGGTCGTCGCCTGGGCGAACAGGCCTTGTCCGAAGGTGCGGAAGATGAAGATGTTGAGCAGCTCGGTCGTTCCGCCCGGCCCGCCGGCGGTGGTCGCCTGCACGATGTCGAATCCGTTCATCGACCCGAGGAGTGCGGTCGCGACGTTGAAGGTCACCGCGGGGGCGAGCAGCGGGAACCGGATGCTGCGGAACGTCGTCCACCATCCGGAGCCGTCGAGCCGGGCCGCTTCGAGGATGTCTTCGTTGATCGTCTTGAGGCCGGCGAGGTAGATGAGCATCGAGAGCCCCATCCATTTCCAGGAGTGGATGATGGCGACGACGAGGATGGTCCAGGTCGTGCTGCCGAGCCAGGCGATCGTCACGTGCTGGCCGGTGAAGAAACTGAGGATCTGGTTGAGCGCGCCTTCCGGCTTCAGCAGCGCCTGGAAGATGTACCCGACCGCGAGCGCCGACATGACGACCGGCACGAAGAACGCGACCCGGGCGAACCGGTTGATGCGCGTATCCCGCTCGAGGATGAGGGCGAGCACGAGCCCGAAGACGTTCTGGAAGATCGCGACCAGTACTGCGTAGGTCAAGGTGATCCGCAGGTCGTTGAGCAGGCTGCCGTTGGTGGCGAGCGAGACGAAATTGTCGAACCCGACGAGCCCGATCGAGCTGTGGAAGCTGGACCAGTTGGTGAACGCGTAAACGAAGTTGAAGATCGTCGGCACGAAGAAGAAGACGACGAGGATCACGAGCGCGGGCACGAGGAACCAGGCGGGGTGTTCCTGGCGCCGGCGAGTCCGGAAGGGCTGGTCGGTCTTCACCCTCCCCTTCGCCGCCGAGGCGGTGCGGACGAGTTGTGCGGTCATCGGGTCTGCCTTTCTGTGGTGCGGTGGGCGGCGGGGTGTCCGCCGCCCACCGCGAAGGACTAGAAGCCCTTCACTCCCTGTGCTTTGGCGAGCTGCGCGAACTGATCCTGCGTGGTCTGCGCGACCTGCACCGGCGTCTTGGTGCCCTGGATCATGTCGGCCAGGTTGAGGTACAGGTCGGGGTTCGCCGCGGCGAGCGCCTGCATCGAGCCCACGGAGTTCGGGATCGACGCGGCGACATCCTTAAGCGCCTGCGGCACGTCGGACGGAGTGTCGACGCCCTTGATGAGCGAGACGGTCGACTGCGCTTTCACGAAGTCCTTATATCCGTCGCCGAGCCAGTAGGAGAGGAACTGGCGGGCTGCCGCCTCTTTCTTGGTGTCGCCGCTCTTGAACGCCACGAGCGCATTCGACTGGTCGGGGATGAACGTGCCGACGTTGCCCTTCGGTGAGATCGGGAAGAAGCCGATCTTCTTGTTGAGGTCTGCCGTGTTGGAGCTGGCCTGCAGTTCACCGAAGAAGGAGTTCACCTGCATGGCCATCGCGGCCTTGCCCCCGAGCAGCGCGGCTCCCTGGTCGACGAAGGTCGCCGTCTTGATGTCCGAGTTGAAGAGGCCTTCCTGGATCAGCTTCTGGTAGTTGTCGATGGCGCCTTGGATGGTCGGGTCGGTGAACTTCGCCTGGTTCTGGTTCACCTTGTCCCAGAGACCGTTCTTGGCGTCGTCGGCGAGCTGCGCCTGCACCCACCACTGGGTCGCCCACTTGTCGCCGCCCATCTCGTAGAACGGGTCGACTCCCTTCGTCTTGAGCTGCTGAGCGAGACTGATGAACTCGTCCCAGTTCTTCGGCGTGGTGGTGATGCCGTTGGCGGCGAACACCTCCTTGTTGTAGTAGACGCCGATCACGGCCGGAGTGGTCACCAGGGCCGCGTAGCGCGTCTTGCCGAGGATGCCGGTGATGTCGCCGAGGTTGCCGGTGTAGTTCTTCACCCAGGGCGCGCCGTCGAGCGACTGCAGGTTTTGCGTCGCGTTGAGGGCGGTGAGTTCGGATGCGGTCGGCTGCCAGAATGCCAGGTCGGGCTTGTCTCCCGTGGCGACCTTCGTCTGGACGCCTTGCTCATACGGGTCGGGGATGGTGACGACCTTGACCTTCGCGCCGGTCAGCTTCTCGAATCCCGAGATCACGCTGTCCGCGGTCTTGTTCGAGTTCTGGGCGGCCCAGATCGTCAAGTTGACGCCGTCGAGTTTCGTGTCCTGTGCGGGCCACGAGCTGCTGGCGCTGGAGTTTCCACCGGCACCGGGGTCGCTGCATCCGCTGAGGACGAGCGCTGCGGCGGCCGCGATGACTGCGGCGCCTTTCCAAGCGATCTTCATTGAACTGCTCTCCTTGTGTGACGTAGCGAGATTAGCCGCTACTGGGTTCTTGTTGCAGGGGGTGTCAGGGCCGTCGGTCGACGGCTTCTACGCGGAACACGCGCGCTCCGACCTCGCCGGTCGGGTTGTGCACGTGGAGTGCTCCGGCTTCCGAGTCCCAGTGGGCGGGCCACTCGGGTCGGGTACTCGGGAAGATGGTGTGGATTCGTACGTCGGAGCCCGCGAGCCCGCGGAGCGCGAGAACGGCGTCGCCTGCGTGCGGATCGCGATTCCAGACGGTGATCAGACGGGAGCCGGGGACGGTGAGTCCCAGGGCTGTCCAGGCGCCCTCCCAGGTGGGAACGCCGAGCGGCCAGAACGGAGACGAGCTTGCGATCTCGGGGGCGAGGACTTTGGCCAGCGCGATCGCCTCCCGCACCAGTCCACGTTGTTCGTCGTTCATCCTGTTGAGGTAGCCGGAGACGTAGAAGCGACCGAATAGACCCGTGGCGAGGCTGAACACGACCTCCTCGGAGGTCATCTCCGGCTGCGGGTACGCCCAGCTCGCAGCTTGCTCCGGCAGCATCGCAGCGGGTGCCGCGGCGGCGATCGGTGGGTACTTGAGGAAGTCCTGCTGGTCGGAGGTGGACTGCATCTGCAACCGCGCCAGAATCGCGAAGTCGGAGCGCATCGCGCCGGAGCCGCAATTCTCGAGTACCAGGTCGGGGTGCCTCTCCAGCACGCCGTCGAGCCACGCGAGGTGCGCGCGGTTGTGCATCAGCAGACCGTCGCCGACGCTGTCCGCGTCACGATCCGTTCCCGGTCCAGGGTTGATGTTGTAGTCGAGTTTGAAGAACCCGATGCCGTAGTCGGCTACGAGCCGGTCCACGACCTCATCGAGGTGCGCGCGGGCGGCCGGGTGGCGCAGGTCGAGGTGGAACCGACGGTGCTCGACGACGCGCTTGCCGTTGCGCTGCAGAAAGGCCTCATCCGGAAGTGTCTGAGCCATCGGACTGTTCACCCCGATCACCTCGGGCTCGAGCCAGAGCCCGGGCGTCATCCCCGCATCCGTGATCCGGTCGATGACTTCGCTCAGCCCTTGCGGGAACCGCGTCGTCGACGGCTTCCATTCCCCGACCGTGTCCCACCAGTCCCCGCTGTCGTCGTACCAGCCGGCGTCGATGCAGAAGATGTCGGCCCCCGCGTCGGCTGCGGCATCGATGAGGGGGAGAAGCTTCTCAGTTGTCGGATCTCCGTTGAGCGTGTTCATGTAGTCGTTGAAGACCACAGGCATCGCCGCGTTGTCGGGATGCGGCCGGCGCACCCGACGTCGGTACGCCGTGAGTTCGGCGATCGCGCTGGTGAAGTCCTCCGCGAAGGCGATCACGACCGGGACGGTGGTGAAGGTGTGCGACGGTTCCAGCACGCGCACCCACTGGTGATCGGTGTCGGTCGGCCCCGAGAGCGCGAGGTAGCCGCTCGCCGTGTCTTCGCCGATCTCCCAGCGCCAGGCGCCGTTGTGCTCGATCTGCCACGCCCACGCCGCGCCGAGCCGGCCGGAGGAAAGCGCTGCGACAGGAAGGTGCTTGCCGGTCGACCAGGTTCCGCTCGAAATGACGGAGAACTCGCCACGCGGATTGTGGTTCGTGAGGTGCTGCTCCAACCGGGGGAATCGGATGCCGTTGAGCGGCTCCGTGATCCAGCGCCCTTCGCCGAGCCAGTCACTGAGAGCGTGATGCACCGACCAGTCCCGGATGTCCGCCGACGCGTCGCTCTCGCCCAAGTAGAGCGACAAAGACGGGATCGAGCGCAGGATGACCGACTCGTCACCGTGATTGCTCACCGTGACTGCTGAATGTAGAGCCGATCGGCCATCGAACACGGTGAGTGCGATCGTCGCGTTGAGTCCGGTCGTCCCGTGCGCCACGGTTAATTCCAACGTTCGGCGATCGGCCTCGACGCGTTCGGAGTGACCGATGTAGCGGGATTCGTGGCCGATCGCCGTGTGCACGAGCCGATCGTTCGCGAGAGCGTGCCCGTGGCACACGGTCAAGATGTCGATGAGCGGAAGTCCGGCCGGCATCGTCAACCGGGAACCGGCACCTTCGACCGCCGCAATGCGGGGAGCTGCGTCGGACGACCACTCGAAGTCGATCGTCAACGCTTCGTTGCCCCACTGCAGGCGTTCGCTCATCGGTCCTCTTCTTTGCGGATGTCTTGTTGCGCCGGATGTCGACTGAAATCATGATAACGGTTTCAGAAACGAATGCAAGTTAATTCTGAAACCGCTATCACGCTCGTCGGGCCGGGAAAATCGGCCTCTTGTGCAGCCAAGCGAAAACGGTATCATGATAGCGGTTTCAAGATCCCCCCGAATGGGTGGGGCGAACCGATCGACACTCGTACGAAGGAGTACTGGATTGCTTGACGACCACAAACCACACGGGCGCCGCGTCACCCTGGCCGGCCTTTCGACCGCGACCGTGGCTGCGCTCTGCGTCACCCTCGGCGCGTTCTCCGTGGCACCCGCCGCGGCGGCGACCGCAGACGCTCTGAGCGTCGACCTCAGCCAGACCACCGGCGACTTCCGTGGCGGCGCTTCGGGCACCCTCTACGGTCTCGGGGATAACGGCGTTCCGAGCCAGTCGGTATTGGATGGCGCCCACATCACCAACACCTCGCAGAAGCCGCCGCAGGGCGCACAGCATCCCAACGGCGACGCGCTCGATGTCGAGAAGAACTTCTTCGCATCCGGCGGCAAAGACCTCTATGTGTATGTGCAGGACGAGTATCCGGACTGGCCGTACAACGGCGGAAAGCGCCCGGGAGACGCCAACAATGACGGCGTCTGGGACTACCTCCCGGTTCTGCGCGCGGCAGTAGAGAAAGTCGCGACCCAGTCCGAGCATCCCGGGAACTACATCTTCATCCCGTTCAACGAGCCCGACGGCGGCAACTGGTACCCCAACTGGTCGACCCAGAAGACGCAGTTCCTCGCCGACTGGTCAGCCGCCTATCAGACCATCGAATCGGTGTATGCGGAGCACGGTCTCGGCCACGCCAAGATCGGCGGCCCGGGCGACTCCAGCTGGCACGCCGACCGAAGCACGGACCTGCTCACGTACGCCAAGGCTCAGGGCCAGCTTCCGGATGTGTTCATCTGGCATGAGCTGGGCACCAACAACCTCGCCACCTTCCGTTCGAACTTCGCCGCCTACCAGCAGGTGATCAAGGCCGTCGGCATCCCCCAGATCCCGGTGAACATCACCGAATTCGGGATGCTGCGCGACATGGGCGTGCCCGGTCAGCTGGTGCAGTGGCTCTCCATGTTCGAAGACGAGAAGGTCGACGCGCAGACGGCCTACTGGAACTACGCCGGCAACTTGTCGGACAACTCGTCGCGCAACAACGGCGCGAACGGCGGCTGGTGGATGTTCAAGTGGTACGGCGATCTGCAAGGGTCGAAGACCGTCAAGGTGACGCCGCCGCAGCTGAATGCGCCTGACACTCTGCAGGGGATCGGCGCGGTCGATCCGGCTAAGAATAAGGCGACCGTGCTCTTCGGCGGCGGCACGCATGACGTGGCGCTGAACGTCAGCGGTGTCAACGCATCCACCTTCGGACGGACCGTTAACGTGCAGGTGCGAGCCGACCGTCTGAACGGCGCGGAAGGCGCATCCCTGCAGCCACCGGTGATCTTGTCCACGCAGGCCAAGGTCGCGAACGGCGTCGTCTCGGTGACGGTTCCGAACAGCGATCGGTACGCGGCCTACCAGGTGCAGATCACCCCGGCCTTCGCGGCGAGCCAGCCGGTGGCAACGGACCTCGTCAGTAGCGTCGAAGCCGAGAACACGACGATCGCCGACGCGACGGTCTACACGCAGGATCCCTCCCGCGAGTGGTCGTTCATGGCCTCGAACGGAAAGGACGTCGGCTCGTTCAACCAGGTGGGCTCCTCAGCGACCTGGAACGTCACCGTTCCGCGTACCGGGACCTACCGGCTGACGGTGCTCGGCGGCGCCAACCTCGCTCCCGGCCAGCACGCGCTGTTCGTCGATGGAACCTTCGCCAACTTGATCAAGTACTCGGCCGACCTGTCGTGGGGCTACCGCGGAACGACGGATGTCACCGTGCCCCTGACGGCGGGAACTCACGCTCTCTCGGTGCGCGCCAGCGCCAACGGGACGACGATCCTCCCCGGCG
>DASYGJ010000114.1:0-5557 GCA_035999915.1 Leifsonia sp. | reverse complement strand
CCTCGGCGAGATCGTGGAGGACCTGCTGATCGCCGCCGATCCGCGGGAGACGTCCGCTCGCGAGCCGGTCGACCTGTCGGAAGTGGCGTCCGACGCCGTGCAACGGATGCGGCCCCGAACGGACGAACGCGGGATCACGCTTGAGATCGCGGCGGACGAACCTGTGATCGTCGACGGCTTCGCGGTATCCCTCGGCCGGTTGGTGCTGGCGCTCCTCGACAACGCGGTCGACCACGCCGAATCGGCGGTGCAAGTCCAGGTGCAAGCCGAGTCGCGAAGCGCGGTCGTTCGCGTCATCGATGACGGACCCGGCTTTCCGGAGGGGGAAGCCGGACGCGTCTTCGACCGATTCGCTTCTTCCCGTACGGAGGCAGCGCAGGTCTCAGCCCCGGCCGGCCCCTCGCGTCACTACGGTCTCGGGCTCGCCCTCGTCGCGGAAGTCGCCGCGCGCCATGGTGGAACCGTTCGGGCGGTGAACGACGGCCCGAGCGGAGGGGCATCGGTCACCGTGACCCTGCCCCGAAAAGACGTCACCGCGCGCACGCGCCGCGGCAAGACGGAGCTCGAGTTGTAGCTCAGTTGCGGATGGCGGCGACGGCGTCGATTTCGACCAGGGCGCCCGGCCGCGCCGGGGTGACCGAAAGAACAGTCACAGCGGTGCGGTGCTTGCCCCACACCGAAGCGGTGGCTGCGTAGGCAGCCGTCGGATCGATGCCACTGGCCAAATAGATCGTCAGCTTCGCCACGTGCTCCGGGCCGCTTCCGGCCTCGGCAAGCACGGCGAGCAGATTGCGGAATGCCTGCTCCGTCTGGGCTTCGAGCCCGTCGAGCAGCGCTCCTGTTTCGTCCGTCCCGTTCTGCCCACCGACATACAACGTCGGTCCGGCGGGAAGGATCATCCCCTGCGCGAAAGCCGGGCTGGTGTACAGCTGCGGAGGATCGACCGCGATGGGTTCACTGCTCATGGAGTTCCCTTCCTCGGGGTTCAGCGCTCGAACTCGGTGATCTGCGTCGTGTGGGTGCGAATCGGCGAGCCGACCGGCTGAAAACCGAGACGAACCAGGTCGGCGCGTCCATAGCTGTCTGCACGGCCGCCGTTGCGGGTGTCCTCGAGCAACCAGACGCGGCGGATGCCGTCGAAGCGACCGGCTTTCGCCGCCTGCGGAACGGTCAGGGCCGAGTCGTACCAGGTGCGGTTCTTTGTGAACGGAACTTTCAGCCCGACATCGATCACGCCCTTGAAGCCGGCCGGGTACGCGTGCATCGCTAGGCGCGGGCGCCGGGACGGTCGCACCGTTTCATCGAAGACGACCCCATCGCCGGTCTGCGCGTGTGCGGCCATCGTGGAGCTGACGACGGCCCAGTCGCTACCGTTCTTCGCGTAGGGGGTGCGCTGATCGAAATAGACGGGAAGGATGAGCGCGAAAAGAGCCAGTCCGGCCACCAAGGGGACCCAGCGGCGGATGCGCGACAAGCGCCCGATACCGACGGCGATCAGCAGCGCGGCGGCCGGCGCGCAGAACGAAACGTACCGGGCAGTGAAGCCGGGGGTGAAGGTGTTCACTGCGATGAGGATCGCCGAGGGGATCAGCAGCCAGGCCAGACCGGTGGCCACGAGCGAGGGCAACGGGCCGGTGCCGGTGGCCGGCTCTGCGCCGACGTCCGTTCCCGCGCGCGAGGCGAGTATCCGGTCACGCCAGTGCGAGCCGACGGCGTAGGCGATGAGCGCCCACGCCAGCACGGCGACGGTCCAGGTGCTGAACCACAGTGAGCTGAACACCGAGTTGAAGGTGACTTGCTCGGTCGCCGCGAGATAGGAGATCTGGCTTCGCTCGAGGAATGCGAACAGCACCAGCGGCGAGCACGCCACGGCCGCGCCGGCGACCGTGATCGCCCACGGCGCCAGCACCGTGCGTCCGGAGCGCGTGACGTAAAGCAGCACGAAATGCACGATCACGAAGAGGACCACGTAGAGAAAGAAGTAGGTGCCGAGGGCGAGCAGTGTGCCATAGGCCACCCACCACAGTTTGCGTGGTTTGCGGCGGGCCAGGATCTCCACCAGTACGAGCGTGAGCCAGGCAGCGATGGCGGCACTGAACGCGTAGGAGCGCGCCTCCTCGCCCATGTACGTCACTCGGGGGAGCAGCACGCAGACGAGCCCGGCGATGACCGCGATGCGGCGGTCGGCGAGGCGCCAGGCGAGCGCGACGGTGGCCGCGACAGCGAAGCCCACGATGATGGCGCTCGGAAAGCGGATGGAGAACGGGGAAGTGCCGAAGATCTTGATCCAGCCGTGCAGACCCAGATAGTACGTGCCGTGGACAGCGTCGACGTGTCCGAGCATCTTGAACAGAGAGGGGAGCGAGCGCTGGGCCGACATCAGGCTGGTCACTTCATCGCCCCAGAGCGACGGGATCCAAGAGCCCCAGGCGGCGACCGCGGTCGCAAGGAGCCCCAAGAGTGCGGAGACGGCCCACCGTTTGTGGGCCACGTCCGCGAGAGTGGCGCGAGGGGTGGCGCGCGTCGAAGTGTCGACGAGTGTCATCCGCCTCTCCTCCTGTGCCGTGTCGCGAGCTGTCCTGTACAGCTCACTCGATCATGTCTCAGGAACATCCAAGATACCTTACGGTGAACGTTCGGAGCCGTGAAGGCTCCCACAGGCGGTGGCCTCGTGGGGTCCACTTGCGCGCTCTTTCAGGAGCGAGGCGACTCCGGTAGCACCAACTCGAGAACCGTTCCGAGTGGGCTCGTCTCAGTGACGCCGACACTTCCGCCGTAGCGCGCCGCGACCTCTCTGACCAGGGCGAGTCCGATGCCGAAGCTCGGCCGCGAGGTCGAAGTCGTAGCCGTCGGACGAGGCGCTCGGGCGAATCGGTCGAAGATTCGCTCCGGGTCGATGCCGACGATGCCCGGACCGGAGTCGGCGACCGCGATGACGACCCGGTGCCGCTCCGCGCGCACGCCAACCCGCACGGAGGATCCGTCGGGCGCATGCGTTACTGCGTTGTCGAGCAACGCCGTCGTGCAACGCTGGATGCTCGTCGCCGGCACCGGTGTCGCGGGCGTGCCCTCCGCATCCAGCGCGATCGTGATGCCGCGCTCAGCGGCCAGTACGCGCATCGCCTCCACCGAACGCTCGACGGCGGGAAGCACAGTTACGGGCACGTCCGCGTCGGCGGATGCCGAGGACGGCTCGTCAGCGGCGAGCAGCAGGTCGTTCACCACGTCGATGAGCGTACGGGTGTCGGCCCGCAACTCGGACACGAGCCCGGTGGACGGATCATCCGGTGGGAGCGACCGCTGCAGCACCTGGAGCCGCGCATCCAGCACCGCCAAGGGAGTACGCAACTCGTGGCTCGCGTCCTGAACGAACGTGTGCTGGATCGACAGTGCGCGCCCGAGCGGGCTGACCGCCCGGCGGGTGATGATGACACTCATGGTGCCCGCCACCGCCACCGCAAGCACTCCGACCACGATGAAGGCGATCATGGCCTCCGTGCTGTCGATGTAGATCTTGTGCTCGCCGGGTCGCGGTCTCTCCAGCAGTTCCGCCGGGCGCAACTGGTCGAGCACGAAAAAGAACGCGACGCCGACGGCGGCGACGACGAGAGCACCTGAGGCGATCGTGATCTGCAACCCGACGATGCGCGACGTGCGCTGCACCGCGACCGCATCGATGTCCCTTGCGTGCTGTCTCATAGCTGCCCCAGCCGGTAGCCCTCGCCGCGAACCGTCGAGATGAGATCCCTTTCGGTCTTACGCCGCACATAGTGCACGTAGGTGTCGACGGTTCCCGGCTGCTCGTCGCTCTCGAACACTTCGTGCAGGATCGCGCGGCGACTGAAGGTGCGGAGGGGATTGTCGGCGAGTAGCCGAAGCAACGCGTTTTCGCGCGTGGTGAGTTGGATGCGCCCCTCATACGGCGAATAGATGCACCGGCTCTCCGGATAGAACTCCCAAGCGCCGATGGAGATGGCCGCGCCCTCGCCCGTGAACGTTCGGGTCAGCGCACGCAACCGCGCCAGCAATTCGTCGAACTCGAACGGCTTCACCAGGTAGTCGTTGGCTCCGGCGTCCAGGCCGCTCACGCGGTCGGCCACAGAGTCGAGTGCCGTCAGCACGAGGATGGGGACGACGACCCGGCCGGCCCTCAGCCGCTCGATCACGGCGAGCCCGTCCAGCCGGGGGAGACGGCGGTCGACGACCATGGCGTCGAACGGATTCTCCAGGCCGAGCCGGAGGCCCGTCTCGCCATCGGCCGCGAGCTCGACGTCATACATCTCGGCGAGAACCTGCCGGACGATCGGCCCCAGCTGAGGGTCGTCCTCGATCAGCAGGATGCGCTGCCGTTCAGTCTCCATGCCTGAATCCTGTCAAGATCGAGCTCAAAATGCGCGCGATTCTCAGCGGAATCTTCGACGTGGGATGCGAGGGTTGCGGCATGCTGCGCAACAAAGTTCCCGCGGTGACCGCCGTCTTCTGGGTCGCCAAACTGCTCACCACAGCAATGGGGGAGACCACCTCCGACTTTCTGGTGCACCAGATCGACCCGCCGGTCGCCGTGGCCGGAGCTGCTGTCGTGCTCGCTGCCGCGTTGGCGCTGCAGTTCAGCCGCAAGCGGTACATCCCATGGGTCTACTGGCTTGCGGTCCTCATGGTCGCCGTCTTCGGCACGATGGTGGCAGACGTCATCCACGTGCAGTTCGGCGTGCCGTACCAGGTGTCGTCGATCGGCTTCGCGATCGCGCTCGCCGCAGTGTTCGCGCTCTGGTTCGCCACTCAACGCACGCTCTCCATCCACAGCATCGACACTCGGCCGCGCGAACTCTTCTACTGGCTCGCCATCGTCACCACGTTCGCTCTGGGGACAGCGGTCGGCGACCTCACGGCAATGACCTTCGGCCTCGGGTTCTTCGCCTCCGGCGTGCTTTTCGGCGTGCTGTTCCTCGTCCCGGGTGCGGCCTACCGCTGGTGGGGCCTGGGAGGAACCGTCGCGTTCTGGGCTTCTTATATCCTGACCCGGCCTTTCGGAGCCTCGCTGTCGGACTGGCTGGCGCTGCCGCCGGCGCGCGGTGGGCAGGGCTGGGGAACGGCAGGGGTGAGTCTCGTGCTGTTCGCGGGACTGGTGGTGTGCGTCGTGTGGATGTCGTTGCGTGGGAATGTGGGCACTCTCCGGCAACTTGCATCCAGCGGAACTACTATCGGTTCCGAGCCGATCCCTGGACATGATGCGAACCCACACCTTAGATCTGACCCGTATCCGCGCTGATTTCCCCATCCTGTCGCGCGAGGTGAACGGGCACCCCTTCGTCTACCTCGATTCGGGCGCCACGTCGCAGAAACCGCGGCAGGTGCTCGACGCCGAACGCGACTTCGTGGAGAACTACACGTCAGCGGTGCATCGCGGCGCTCACACCGTGGCGGGCGAGGCCACCGAACTGTTCGAGGAGGCACGGGCGAAGGTCGCGGGGTTCGTCGGTGTCTCTGCCGACGAGATCGTGTGGACGTCGAACGCCACCGAAGGCATCAACCTGCTCGCCTACGGGATGTCGAACGC
>DASYGJ010000101.1:0-8599 GCA_035999915.1 Leifsonia sp. | reverse complement strand
GGCCGGTCCCCGTGTTCCTCGACAAGCACCTCGGGAATTCCTGGGCTGAGATCAGCGAGATCTACGAGACATCGCGCCGATTGTCGATCCCGCTCATGGCTGGATCTTCCGTCCCTGTCACCGTGCGCTGCCCTCCGATCGAGATCCCGCTCGGGTCACGGGTGACGGAGGTGGTGGCCGTAGCCACCGGCGCGGGAGAACCACCGATATTCCACCCGCTCGAACTGGTCCAGTCAATGATCGAGCGACGGATCGGATTCGAGACCGGCGTGGCGTCGGTTCGGTTCCTCTCGGGAGATCGGTTCTGGGATGCGTTCACCAACGGAGGGTTGTGGTCTCGCGAGCTGGCGGATGCGGCCATCGAGACCGTGCCCCACTATGTTGGAGGCGCCCGCGAGTATTACAAGCGGTATCCGGCTGCTAGCGCCGCCGACCCGGCGAACCCGCCACACGGGCGTGAGGAGGCTGTGGTCGTCGACTACAACGACGGCACCCGGGTGAGCGTGTTGCTGCTGACAGGGTTCATGCTGCGCCGGGCCGTCGCGGTGCGGGTTGCCGAGTCGTCCGACCCGCTCGTCACGTGGACGCCTACCGGAGCGAAACTCAGCGACGTCCCGATGGTCGGCGCCCGCGTCGCGACGCCCGGCCAGAAGAAGCCGCCGACGTGGAATTTCGACCATCTGGCGAGCTTCATCGATCGGTTTCTCTTTACTGGCCGGTCCCCATTCCCGATCGAGCGGACGGTGCTCACGAGTGGCATCCTGGACGCGGCGATGACCTCCCGACGGCTCGGTGGGGTCGCGGTGGACACGCCGCACCTCGACATCGGCTACCGTCCGCCCGTGTTGCAGGGCCAACTGGCACGTCGCGTCGACCGAGGGGCCGGGTGACCGACGGGCCGGGTGACCGTGCGGCCCGGCGATCGATGACGACCGGGCCGCTCGGCGCCAATTAGACCGCCGGCGTCGACAGGGTCAAGAGCCGCTCGAGTTCGGGGCCGGCGATCGATTCGGGAAGTGGCAGGTAGTCGCCTTCCTCAGCGACCACGGACTGCCCCTCGCGACTGAACACGAATCGCATGAACTCCTTCACCTTCGGGTCCCACTCGGTGTGCGGTGCCTCGCGGACGAAAGCGTAGACCGACCTGCTGAGCGGATACTCGCGCGTGGCAGTCGTCTCGCGGTTGCCGGCGACACCATCGCCGGAGTCTTCGGAGATCGGAACGGCCTTCAAAGCAGGCGTCAGGTTTCTGAATCCCGCCAGTCCGATACCGTACCGATCCTTCTCGAGCGCACTGACCAGGGCCTCCGCAGCGTGCCCTCCCGACCCGGCGTACATTCGTGTCGGTGCCCCCTCAGGGAGCATCACGCGCTCTGACCACGGTCCCTCCTGAAGCACTCGCAGCCACAGGTGCTGCGCTGTCCCTGTGTCGCGATCCAGACCGTACGCGTGGAGCGGCGCATCCGCCCACTCGCCCGTGAGGCCGAGCTGACCCCACCGCGTGATCGGCTCTGAGAAGCCACGGCGTCGGTCGGCCGAGTAGATCGCGTCCAACTGCTCGAAGCTCAGCGCGGAGATCGGGTTCTCGGCGTTGGTCAGCACCGCGACGGCCACGGTCTTCGCGAACGTGTCGAACGCCCCGGTTGCGATGGCGAACCCCTCCGGCTGGTGATCGAAGATTCGCTTCCATGATGTGCGCTCCAGCTTGCGTATCTCCCGGCCGAACAGGCCGATGTCGGCCACCCCGGTGTAGAGGCCTCCCACGGCGGTCGAGGTGCCACGAAGGTAGGATTCGAACTCGAGCCCGGGGTGGAACTCTCCAAATCGCTGGACCCATCCGTCCCAGAGTTTCTGAAAGGCCGGGTCGCCCCAGGCTACGAGCGTGCCGCTCAACTCGCCGTGCGGCTCGTACTCCACCAGCGCCTGCCATGATCGCGACGCACTTGTCTGCACTATCGACATTGATCTTCCTTTCCTCCGGGAACGGGATACGGCCGTCCCGGGAATCAGTCATTTGAATCTAGAGTTAACAGTTGTTTTACTGTCATCGTATTTCCGTTTTGATAAAAGTGCGATATCGTCTTGCGTGACTGTTGTATCCGGTTACCGTCGCTTTAGAGACGAGGAGCTAGAAGAACGATGAAGTTCATGACTGCAACGAAGAGGTCCGTCCGCGCCACGGTCGCCATAGCCGCCGCCACAGCGGCATGCCTGCTCGCCGTGACCGGGTGCACAGGCCCCACCGCGAAGGCTGCCAGCGCGACAGGCGGCACGCTCAAAGTGACCGCCGGCGCCTCGGGGCCGTTCACCGATAACTTCAATGGCCTGATCGCCAGCTCGTCGAGTGCTTCCGGATATGCGGCGTATGCGATCTTCGAGCCGCTGCTGCAAGAGGACTTCGGCAGCGGTAAGACGCGGCCCTGGCTGGTGACTTCGTACAGCTGGGGTGCCGACGGCAAGAGCCTCACGCTCAAGACCAGGAAGGGCGTGAAGTGGTCCGACGGCCAGGCCTTCACTGCCAATGATGTCGCCTATACATTCACCCTGATGCAGGCGAACCCGGCGTTCAACTCCGTCGCCCTCCCGTTGGCCGGGGCAAAGGCGACGAATGACTCGACCGTGGTCATCACCTTCAGCAAGCCGGCATACCAGGTCATGTGGTGGCGTACCGAGACAGTTCCCGAGCACATCTGGAAGAACGTCCAGGACCCGGTCAAGTACGCCGACCCCAATCCCGTCGGTACCGGCCCTTACATGCTCAAGTCGTTCAGTTCGCAGGTGATCACGCTGAAGAGGAACCCGCACTACTGGCAGGCGGGAGGAAAGTTCTCCACAGTGCAATACCTTGCATCCGATTCGTCGAGCAGTATGGTGGCCAACCTTCAGTCCAGCGCTGTCGACTGGATCGGAACGAGCGGAGTCGACGCAGCGACGGTCAAGAAGCTTGCACCGAACTCGATCGGATATTGGAACACCACGACGAATCCATCGGTCGCCCTGCTCCTGCCGAACTTCGCCCACGCTCCACTCGACCAGCTTCCGGTTCGCAAGGCGATGGATGTAGCGCTCGACCGCGGGAAAATCTCGAAAGTCGGAACGGCGGGCTTGAACGCCCCGGTCGTCTCGCCTACGGGAATGGACGTCGGAACGCGCAGCAACCTGATCGCTTCCAAGTATTCCAAGGTGAAGTACGGCAAGGCGGATCCGTCTGAGGCGAAGAAGATCCTTACCGCGGCCGGTTACAAACTCGGCGCCGACAAGGTCTTCGTCTCCCCGAGCGGCCAGCGACTGGAATTCACCCTCACAGTGCCCGCGACCTACCCTCAGGCGGACCTCTTGGGCATGTCTCGCGAGATCGTGCCGGAGCTCGCCGCCGCCGGGATCAAGGTCACTGTGAAGTCGGAACAGCAGCAGGCGTACGTGCAGGACGTGTCGCTCGGCAACTTCGAGCTGACCATGCGCACCAACGGTGGCACGCCGTCGGTGTACGACTTCTACAACCGGATCATCAACCAGCAGTCGGTCGGAGCTGCCGCCGGAGCGCGCACACAGCTCAACTACGAGCGCTATCCGAACGCCAACGCACCCAAACTGCTCACCGCGTACGCGGCGGCCGCACCGGGGAGCACGCAGGAGCAGAGTGCGGTGGCGGCGATCCAAAAGATCATCGTCGACGATCTGCCCGCGATGCCGCTGGTGTTCGCGGGGGGCGCGGGCATCTGGCGGACGGATGTGGCCACAGGCTGGCCGACGGCATCCGACCCGTATGCCTGCCCTGTGCCCGGTAGTGTCAACGCCGAACTGGTGCTGTTGAAAGTGTCGCCCAAATGAATCCAAGCCACGATGGAGTAGCTCATGACACTGTTGTCCCGTATCTCGAAGGGAACGGCTGTCGTCGCCGTCGTCGCGTTGGCGACGGTCCTCACGGCCTGCACCGGCGGCCAGTCGCCGACTTCCACCTCCAGCGGTCCGAGCACGCTGCGCGTCGCCGCGGAAGCCACAGGGCCTTTCACCGATCAGTTCAACCCGTACCTCCGCGCGTCGATCGGCGCGAGCGGACACTCGCTCCAGGCGATCTACGAGCCGCTCATGATGGTCGACTACGCGAGTTCCACCACGATCCCGTGGCTTGCCAAGAAGGCCACCTGGAACGGTGACGGAACCAAGCTGACCCTCGATCTGCAGCCGGGAGTGAAGTGGTCGGATGGCACCGCGTTCACGGCGCAAGACGTGGCATACAGCTTCGATCTGATGGAGAAGTACAAGGCGTTGAACTTCTACGGTCTGCCTTTGAAGTCCGCGACGGCGTCGGGCGCCTCGACGGTCACGGTGGACTTCACCCGACCCGCGTTCCAGTCGCTGTGGTTCTTGACCAAGCCTGTGCAGCAGAAGCAATGGTCGTCGGTCACTGATCCTGTGACGTTCACCAACCCGAACCCTGTCGGCACGGGCCCGTATGCGTTCAAGTCCTTCACGCCGCAGGTCATCACACTTCAGAAGAACGCGTCTTACTGGCAGAAGGGGTCTCCGAAAGTCGACACGGTGCAGTATCTGTCGTATGACTCGGAGAGCAGTATGGATGCTGCGATCGAGGGCAAGCAGGTCGATTGGATCACCTCGTCCAACACCGATCCTGCAACGGTCACGGCCACGTCGCCCAAGAGCCTCGGGAGTTATATCGCCGACCTCGGCGTTGCCATCTACCTGATTCCGAACGCGGTGACCGGACCGACCGCTGATCCCGCGCTGCGGAAGGCGATCAGCCAGGCCGTGAACAGGCCTGCCGTCGCCAAGGCCTCCTTCGGTCCGGGTGCTATTCCCGCCAAGAACGTGACCGGACTCGACGGATCGCCGAACCTGATCGCGTCGAAGTATAAGAACGAGACGTTCGGGAACGGCAGCGCGGCGAAGGCGAAGGCGACCCTCAAAGCCGCCGGTTACAAGCCGGGGTCCAACGGGTATTTCGTCACGCCGCAGGGCCAGCCCCTGTCGATCGCCTTCACCGTGCCGGCGAGCGCAACTTACGGTGATTGGACGAAGTCTGCGACGCTGCTGACGAGCGAACTGAAGGATGCAGGCATCCAAATCGTCACGAAGACGGAGGCTGCCCAAGCCTGGCGGTCCGACACGGCGACCGGCAGATTCGAAATGACGATCCGTGCGTCGGGAGGAACGGGTTCCGTATATGACGCCCTGACCCGACTGGTTTCGCAGCCGGTCCCCCCGATCGGCGGTAACGCGGTCGTGAATTGGGAACGGTACAACAATCCGAAGGCGGCCGATCTGCTTGGGCAGATGGCCGCGTCGAACACGGGATCCGCGATCTATGCGAAGGCGATCGGGGGCATTCAAGAGATGCTGGTCAATGATTCTCCGGTGATCCCGCTCGGCTTTGCCGCAGCGGTGGGGATCTGGCGTACAGACACTTTCACCGGCTGGCCGTCGTCCAGCAGTTCGTATGCTCTTCCGATCGGCAGCAACCCTGGTGCTGCGGCGATCCTCGCCAAGGTCTCCCCGGTCGGCTGACGAAGAACAGACGGGGAACGTCGATGGGGAACGTACGCATGAGCAGTTCCTTTGCACGTGCTGACCGGAGGAGCCAGCGGGAGTTCACTCGGATCGGAATCGGCGACGCCCGGTCGTGGTTGCTGTTGTCGGCCATGAATGCGGGTCGCTTCGATGAGGCACAGCTGTCTTGCGCAGATCAGGTCGTCCTCGACCTGGAAGACGGCGTGGATGACTCGCGCAAGCCGATTGCGCGCGCCAACGTCGTCGACTGGCTCCTGGGCGGAGGCAATGCGTGGGTTCGGATCAATGATTGGAATTCGCCGCATTGGTCCACGGACCTCGAGGCGCTCGGCAGGATTCCCTCTCTCGTCGGAGTGATGCTCGCGAAGACCGAGGCGCCGGAACAGGTGACCGACACCTTCCAGCGCCTCGGCGGCGAAATCCCGGTCGTTCCTCTGGTCGAGACGGCGGTGGGGATCGAGAATGCCGGGGCGATCGCCTCGGCTCGCGGTACCGCGCGACTGGCATTCGGAAGCGGGGGCTATCGACGCGACACCGGGGTCGAGAACACTGAGCTGGCCATGGCCTATCCGAGAACGAGGCTGGTGGTTGCCTCCAGGATTGGACGCTTGCCCGGCCCGATCGACGGTCCGACGGTTTCGACTACTCATGGAATGCTCCGCGATCAGTCGTCGTCGGGGGTCGCCATGGGCATGACGGGAAAACTCTGCGTGGACTTCGAACAGCTCGATGTGGTCAACCAAAGCTTGAGCGACAGAACTGTCGTTCGCAAATAGTGGGCTAAGCGTTGCAAACCAAATCAAACAGTTGTTAGTATGGATACATGCGATTCGATATGAACTTGAACAGGTCAAGGAAGGATGGTTCACATGTCTAGTGCCGTATGGGGCCTAGCTATCTCCGTTTTTGTGGCGGCGATCGTGGAAATGGTCGAGGCGTTGACGATTGTGCTCGCCATGGGGATGACCCGGAGTTGGAAGTCGACGATCGCCGGCATCTGTGTTGCTCTTGTCTGTTTGGCAGGATTCACAGCGGTCACCGGGTATGCGTTGGTGACGTGGCTTCCGCGCTCCTCGCTGCAGCTTGTGATCGGAGTGCTCCTGCTGGTCTTCGGACTTCAGTGGCTCCGCAAGGGAATACTGCGCGCCTCAGGGCGCAAGGGGCTGCACGATGAAGCCCAGATCTTCGCGAAGAAGTCGAAGGAGGCGGCCGCCGCCGAGGACCGGACTTTCCTCGGTCTCGACTGGTTCTCGTTCGTGATCAGCCTCAAGGGTGTCTTCCTGGAGGGCGTGGAGGTCGTGTTCATCGTCATCACGTTCGGTCTGAACGCCCACAACATGCCCGTCGCGATCATCGCCGCGGTCGCAGCCGTCGTCGTGGTTCTCGTTCTGGCGGTCGTGATCCACGCACCGCTGACCAAGATTCCCGAGAACGCGCTGAAATTCGGTGTCGGCATGCTGCTGACGACCTTCGGCACGTTCTGGTCGATCGAGGGCCTCGGTGCGGTGACGCCCTCAGGTGTGAGCCTTGAGTGGCCGATGGCCGACTTCGTCCTCGTTCCCATCCTCGCGTTCTGGATCCTGCTCTCGGTGGTCCTGGTACGGGTACTGAAAGTGCCTGCCAAGCCGATCCTCCGGCAGGTCGTCGCGACCAACGCTCGAGAGGAGGTGTGATCGATGAAGGTCATCAAAGCCATCGGCATGTTCTTCTACGACTTCATCATCGGAGATGACTGGAAGATCGCGGCATCCGTCGCCGTCGTCCTGACCATCGGGGGCTTCCTCGCCGTCGCCGGGGCGAACCCTTTGATTCTGACGCCGCTTCTGGCGCTCGCCGTCGCGGCTGCGTTCGTGATCGTGCTGTTCATTGACACGAAGACTCACCCAGAAGGCTGACGAATCACTCCATCAGCGGTCCGGCGCCGACTGACCATGTCGGTGCCGGGCTGATTCCTCTTGTTTCACGAAAAGCGAGGTACCCCTATGTCGAAAGCCGCTCAACTTCGAGACCTGCTGGGTGCAGGCAGACCCGTTCTCGCGGCCGGGGCCCACAACGGAATCGGTGCTGCGCTCGCGGATCGCGCAGGCTATGACGCCGTATGGGCTTCGGGCCTCGAGATCTCCGCTGCTCATGGCGTCCCCGACATCGGCCTGCTCGGGCTGGCCGACTTTCTTCAAGCCGCGCGGACGATGGACAAGGCGTGCACCCTGCCTGTCATCGCAGATTGCGACACCGGCTTCGGTGGGGAGGCCAACGTCGCCTATGCCGTTCAGAGCTACGAAGCCGCGGGCATCGCGGCGGTGTGTTTCGAGGACAAGGTTTTCCCCAAAAGAAACAGCTTCGCCGCTGAGCGTCACCAAGAACTCGTCTCGGTCGATGAGTTCTGTCGCAAGATACGCGCATCCACGGGGGCTCGATCGGGAGCGGACCTCGTGATCATCGCGCGAACAGAAGCGCTGATCGCGGGTGCGGGCATGGACGAGGCGCTACGACGAGCGGATGCGTTCGCGGATGCCGGCGCGGATGTGATCCTGATCCATTCCAAGGCCGAGAAGAAGGATGAGATCGAAGAGTTTCTCCAGAGGTGGGGAGGAGGCCTGCCGGTCGCGATCGTTCCGACGACGTATCCGGACTGGAACGCCCAGGACGCCTATCGCGCGGGCGCCTCGCTCATCATCCACGCGAACCAGGGGCTGCGTGCCAGCGTCACCGCGATCCAGGCCACATTCGAGACCATGATCGCGGCCGGGTGCCCGCAACCGGTCGAGTCGCGCATCGCCACCGTCGCCGACATCTTCGAGCTCCAGAACATGGACTACTGGCTGGAAATCGGAGCATGATCGACTGTTGCGATTTCGTCGATGCCTTGGCCGATCGCGGCTGGCACCATGCCGGGGGAGTGCCCTGCAGCACGTTCGGCGGTCCCATCGCGCATCTCACGGCGGAACTCCGCTATCGAGCGGCGGCGAACGAGGGTCTTGCGCTTTCCGACGCAGCCGGATCCTGGCTCGGCGGCCGCCGGCAGGCGGTGTTCCTTCAGAACAGCGGGTTCGGCAACCTGCTCAATCCC
>DASYGJ010000073.1:0-5352 GCA_035999915.1 Leifsonia sp. | reverse complement strand
GCTTTCCCCATGAACAGAACCCTAGACGGAATGGTCCACCGGTCGCCACCACCGAGTGCCCGTAAGCGGGTCCGGCTATGGTGCAGTCCGGGGATCGTGGGCTGGGACCGCCGTCAGTGGAAACGAGCCCGCCTTCCATAGCCGTAGTACGCATGTCGAGTTCGTGCGCTGGTCATCGATGTTCAGTTGTAACTGGGCCCCGATTCCGGGTAATCGGCGCGCAGAGAAGCGGGAACCCGACTCCCACCGGACTGGTTCGGCGTTGAACGACCCGATGGCAGCCTTCCCCGGTATCCACGTTGCGCCGGCCGAGTCGAAAGCGAGACGCCCTAGCATTGGGTTTCGCTCGGGCGAGTCCGCTGTCGCTCGCGGCACCACGTCGTGCAGCGAAATGCCCGCGGGCCAGGAACCCGATTCCGGAAGGCTCGTCACGTCCTCGAAGGTGGCAGACCGGTTGCGGAGCATGGTTACAGCCAACAGGAACACGATGACCAGCACTGCAACAATGACGGCGACGCGAACCGCGCCGTCGAAGCGAAAAGCGACGGACAGGCCGATGGCGATGACGCCACCGGCCAAGAGCCACACGGTGACTCTTCGACGGGACTCACTGCGGGCGAAATTAGCCCGATTTCCACTCATGAGGACAGCTTCGTGCACTGCGAAACCGTGACGCAACCTGCTTGCCGGGGCCGGCCCACCAGCGCTAACGGATCCTTCATGGGCTTCTAGAGGTCGCCGGGATCAGCACCGAAACGGTCCAGGGCAACTATCAGCGATGGGGATTCCCCACTGACGCTTCGCCGCACATACTCGAGGACATCCCACACTAAACGGCCTGGCTCCCGGCTCGTATCGAGAGCGAGGACCGGAAGCCCCCATGCGTCCACATTCCACCGCCAACCCCGGTGCTCGTCGCAGAGCAGGTCTCCGACGTAGTAGGCCACCTCGTTCATGATGGGCCCGTTCACCTGAAGTGCGTTGTCGATGATGGCCTGGTCCAAGATCCCCACGCCCGCCCGGCCCGCCAAGCGGACGTCATGGAGCACGGCCCAGGCAGCTAGGAGGGGGTAGCGGCCGATACGTTCGACGTCGAGCGTTCGGAGGGGATCAGGCCGGGCGTCGACAGGCTCGTACTCGGCAAATCCCTGCCTCGGGTAGTCACCGCCGTAAGGCCGCGGAAGATGGCCGGGGTCGCCTCGACTCTGTTCCACGTCCTCAAATTAGCAGCGTGAGGCGACGTGTGCCGATGATGGATCGGTCTACGCGCCGCCCAGCGCTCGCCATGATCTGCTCATGGAGAAGATCCTCCTTGAGGTCAGCGTGAACGGGTTCGCGAACGCGGATAGCGGGATGAGCCGCAGTTACTACGAAAACGCGCACGCGCAGACCGAGCAGAGAATCAACCACGCCCCACCGGAGTCGCAATATTCAAAGACGACTTCCAAACCATCCGGACCTTCGCCGAACGCGACAATGACAACATCGTGCACTGGAACCGCTTCGACGAAGGCGGACACTTCGCCGCCCTCGAGCGACCAGAAGTCCTCGCCCACGACATCCGCTCGTTCTACCGCGCACGCCGCCAGGCCTGAAAGCTCGGTGGTCGGATCAGATAGAACCCTTTTGTGCTGCAGCGTATTTCAGTTGATTGCCTGCTCGCCGGATGCGTGACGCCAGATCGAGTTCATGGGGGGCGTCCACCCACCGGTCGAAGCCGCTGCGGAAGACCGCAACGCCCACGTCTGCGAGCAGTGCGGATGTCGATCTGTCGGCACCGCGTTCGCGCAATGCTGCGGCGAGCGCGTCGGCAACGGCGGCAAACTTCGCTTGTCCCCGCTCTTGCAACTCCGGGCTGCTAGCGATGATCTCGCGGCGCTGCGCTGCGTGCTCGGCAACCCACTCACCGAGCACCCCGGCGACGTCCGCCAGGGCTTGCAGCATGGCCTCGAATGGCGGAACCTCGGGATCGACACGGCCCACTGCCTCGGCCAACGCGCTAGGAAGCTGGTCGGAGCCAGCGAAGAGCACGTCACGCTTATCAGCGAAGTAGCGCGAGAATGTGCGTCGCGTCAGGCCGGCGCGGTCGGCGATCTGGGCGACAGTGACGCTCTCGTATCCGTATTCAAGGAACAACTCGATGGCCGCCCTGCGCAGGCGTTCGCCGCTCCCCGGTTCCCACCTGACCATGGAACCACTCTACCAACGATGTCCCGTCGTGACATCCCTGTGCTAGCATTGATGTCGCAATGAGACATCAAACGATGGGAGACACGCATGAGCATGGATGGACAGCGGATCATCGTCGTCGGAGGCAGCTCCGGCATGGGGTTGGCGACCGCGCGCGCCGCGGCCCTCGATGGTGCACACGTGACGATCGCGTCAAGCAGTGCAGAGCGCGTCGACGCAGCGTTGCGTGAGTTGCCCAACGGATGCGCGGGCGCAGTATTCGACGTGCGGAACGAGGCGCAGGTCGCCAGGGCCCTTGAGCGGTTCGAGGTGATCGACCACCTCGTATTCACGGCCGGCGACAGCTTCACGCCCCGCCCACTGGCCGACCTGGACCTCCCGGACGCGCACGCGATCCTCGATGTCCGCTTCTGGGGCACCGTCACCGTCATCAAGCACGCGATCCCGCGCCTGCACTCGACCGGCTCGATCTCGCTCACCACCGGCACGGTCGGTCAGCGTCCGATGCCAGGCGCGGCGCTTGCCGCCGCAGGCGCGGGCGCAGCCGAGGCACTCGTGCGCGGGCTGGCCGTCGAACTCGCCCCTGTGCGAGTGAACGCCGTCCGCGCCGGTGCCTTTCGGACGCCCATGTGGGACCGTGTCCCAGAGCAGCAGCGCGACGCTGTCTTCGCCCGTCTAGCGCAAGGCACGCTCGTCGGAACCGTCGGCGAGCCGGAGCAGATCGCGATGGCGCACCTTTACCTGATGCAGAACGGCTACGTCACCGGAACAGTACTCGGCGTCGACGGCGGATCTCTGCTAGCCGCCGGCTAGGTCTGCCTAGGCCGCCACCTCGGCCACCTCCCACCCGCACCGCGGTCCCGGAACGCGGCCCATAAGCCGACAGGCTCCCGGTCGCGTAGTGAGTCGCTGGGTGGAAGCGGATCAGCTAAGCGTGCCGGCGCGTTTGGTGCCCAAGTGCTCTAGTTGAGTCGCTGGTTGAGGTGGATGGTGACAGTTTCACCGTCGGTTTTGTTGATCTTTGCCCGGATCGCGGCGGTTATGGGGAGCTTGTGTGTTCCGTCGCCGAGCGCCATGAAGGACCCGCGGAATGGTTCTCCGTCGATGGTGCCGATCACTTTGACAAGGCCGCGGGTTCCGAAAATCGACGCCGAGTCCGGCAATTGGACGCACGTCCAGGTGTCGCCTGCCCGGACCTTTCCGAGGGTCGCGGTGAAGGTGATGTCGAGCGGGCTGGGTTCTGCAGCCATGTCTATCTCCGATCTGACGGGTGGGACTCAGAGGAAGAGGCCGATCACGGCGCCGATGATGGTGAGCTTGAGGATCCAATCGGTGAGGTGGATGGTCGCGACAGGAATCGGTGTGTTTTCGTGGATGATGGCGCCGAAGAGCAGGATGGCCGGCAGCACCGAGAGGGAGATCCCGAGGAGGGCTCCGGCAGCCGGACCGTGCCAGTCGCCGGCGGTTAGAAGACCAGCGACGAGAGCGGAGGCGATCAGGCTCCTTAAGGCGACCGACGCCATCTGCAGGATCCTCGGAACGCCGGGACGTGGATGGCTCGAATGCGTGATCACTCGCGAGATGGCGGGCACCCCGTAGAGAACGGCGCTGGCAACGAAGGAGGCCACTGTGGCGATGAGGATGCCGGCGAGCATGATGCGCTCCTTTTGATACTGATGGGTACTCATTCAGTGTCGAGGATGATTTTAGAACTGTCAAGTACTAATATGGGCTCATGACCGAAACGCAACGCAGACGCGGGCGTCCGCCCGGGACGACGGGCGTGGCACTGTTGGCGGTCGCCCGCGGCGTCTTCCTCGAACGCGGGTATGCAGGCACCTCCATGGAGGAGGTGGCGTCTCGAGCGAAGATCTCGAAAGTATCTCTTTACCGGGAGCATCCGTCGAAGGCGCGGCTCTATGCCGCGGTCGTGAGCGACTGGGCCGCGTCCGGCCGCGACGCGATGCGACCGGCCGTGACCCGCATGGTCGACAACCCCGAGACCAAAGAGGCGCTTCTGGACCTCGCCCAAACAATGCGTGACGCCATCCTCAGTCCCGAGGTACTCCGGATGCGGCGGCTCGTTACAAGTGAAGCGGAGAATCACCCCGAGGTGGCACGCAACTATCTTGCCGATAGTTGGGACCGGAACATCGACACGCTCGCCGATGGCTTAGCCGCGTTAGCTGACCGGGGCCGCCTCGCCGTCGCAGACCCCCGCTTAGCAGCAGACCAATTCACCTGGCTCATCATCGGTGCCCCTCTCAATGCGCAGCTACTGACCGGCGAGTCACCCCGGCGCGGAAGACCAGTTGCGCTCTCGGCCGCCGTCGACCTCTTCCTCGCCGGCTATCAGGTAAGAAGCCCCCCGCCGACGAAATAACCGGTCGCCGATCCCCAACGCACACTTTGTCGCTCGCAGCGGTCGCCGCTGATACGGTCGGCGGAAACGCGGTATCCGCCACTTTTGGAGTAAAGGATGCAAGCGGCACCTGCGGTCGGAGCGCGCCTGGGCAAAGCCGGAGTCAAGCGGCCCGCGAGCTTGATCCGCGTGGCGAGGCTCGCGCTCCCCGAGCTGCTCGTCGAGATCCACGCGACAGCAGCGTGGTGACCCACGACCGATCGAGCATCAGACCTGCTGGCCGTCACCGTGCTCGTTGAACAACGGCGCTCGGCGCGCTCAGTCTCGACGTGAAGGCCGTCAAAGTAGTAGCTATCAGTGGTGCGTTCACCGGTTGAGACCGCCATCCTTTACGGTGAGGTCCCATTGCGGGGCGCACCGACGTTGTGGCGTGCAGCGCTTAATGTCACCCCCGGCTGTCGGTAAGCGGATCCCTGGATGGGACGGTTCGTGGCGAGGGGCGGAAGCACGGACTATGCGGAGAGAAGATATCAAGATCGCCCACTAACGACCTCGCCTGCCGCGGAATCGCTCGTCAAGGTTGCGGCGGTCTGGCGTGTCGGTCACTCGGACCCGGCTGGCACGAAGTCCGAACTGATGATCGTGCCGGTCCCGATGAATTCGGAGGGCGATGACATCAATGGCTCGATGAGGCGCACGACTTCTCGCCCGAGAACGGACAGACCGGCTTGAGCGTCCTCCGCACTCCTCCAGACATTAAGGACAAAGCGTCGGCCCTCCCCGAGGTCGACAGTGATGTT
>DASYGJ010000070.1:0-25498 GCA_035999915.1 Leifsonia sp. | reverse complement strand
CGGAAGTTGCGGGTGAATCGACGGCGGATGAGCTTGCCGAGGCTGTCGCCCGTGGCCAGGGTCATCCGGTCGGTGATCTCCTGCGATGCCATCATCATCGGGAGCGTTACCGGTACGGTCCACAGCATCCCGTTGGAATAGGTCGCGCCCGCCTGAGCGTAGGTGGCGACTCCGGACGGGTCGTCGTCGGCCGCTCCCGTGACGAGACCCGGTCCGAGCACACGGAAGAATCGCACGACCGGGTTCGCCTTGTTCTCGCGATCCACGTCAGAGGGGCGTTTGCGGTCGTCCGGCGTCAGTCTCGTGTCCATGGTTCCTCGTTTCCTCGGGCGGGGAGCCGCACCTTTCGCCATGCACTGTAGACGCGTTCTGCCGTGTTGCGGCAAAACAAACCTGGGAGAGCGTTCAGGATGTCAAGGCCTCTGACTTCGGGGGAGTGAGTGGGACGATCGGGTCATGAGTGGAGAAGAAGGACCAAGGAACAACCGCGCATCCAAACGCAGAACGATCGTTGTGCTGGCTTGCGGCGTCGTCGCGGCGGTCGCAACGGGCCTGGTCGGCTCCTGGTGGTACGCGTTCTCGGTCGGCTGGGGCACAGCATGCGTGATCTACCTCGTCTGGGTCTGGATGGTGATGGGCCGTAAGGACGGCGAGAGCACGAGACGTCACGCCTCGCAGGAGGATCCGGCGAAGACCACGAGCGACACGTTGCTGCTGCTGGCGAGTCTGGCCAGCCTCATCGCGCTCGTCATCGTCGCGACCCAGGCGAAGTCCGCGCCCCCGCCCGGTAAGTACGTCCTCGCTCTGCTCGGCGCGGCGAGCGTGGCCGCGTCATGGTTCTTCGTCCACACCCTTTACACGCTTCGCTATGCGGTGCTCTATTACGCAGAGGGCGACAAACCCATCGACTTCAATCAGGAGGCACTGCCCCGCTATGTCGACTTCGCCTACCTGGCATTCACCGTCGGGATGACGTTCCAGGTCTCGGATACGAACATCAGTTCTACGGCGATCCGCGCCACACTTCTTCGGCACATGATGCTGTCGTACCTCTTCGGGGCGGTCATTCTCGCGGTCGCTGTCAACCTCGTCGCGAGCCTCGCCCAATAGTCGCCGATCGCGGAGAACGCTCACGGCGTCGGGTAATGTGAACGTATTACATTCATTTCGGATGAGGGCGTGACCCCCGACGCACCCGCTTGCGTCCTGTTGTCCGACACGAGGTAACGGCTACACATCCGGGATTACTGGCGCCGATGCGCTGGCCATCGTGGCCCGATCGGTGATGAGTCGCACCCCGAGCCGGAGGATATGTTGAGCGATCGTGCGGACGATCCCAAGAAAGTCGTCGCCGGAGATCTGCAGGGTCAAGGTCCAGGGCAGGACGCAGCCGACTCGACCGTACTGTCCGCGCTCGCGGCCGCCATCGCCACTGACGACCTGGCGGCGGCGACCGCGATCGTCCGCAAGTCCTGGTTCGATCTGCTCCGCTGGCACGGGGATGGGATCAAGCAAGTGCTTGACCGGATTCCAGCGGCGGGACTGCGCGGTCATCCGCTGCTGACATTGATGCTCGGTGTGGTCTACAACGCCGAACCCCACAAGCGGGTCAAAGCGCTGCGCTACTTCGCCACGGCAGTCCGGGCCGCGCGATCCGCACGGCTCGACCTGGACCCGATGGATCGCGCGCTGATCCTCGCGAGCGAAAGCGCTGTGTACCGCCTGATCGGTCACCCGGCCATGGGCGTCGGCGCGGCGCGTTCGGCCATCCGCGTGCTCGACGCCATGACGGAGTCCGAGCTCGAGTCGGTGAGTTCGTTGCCGCGCCTCTATTCGCAGGCCGGGCTCAGCCTGTACTACGGCGGAGAAGTTCAAGGGGCTCTCAGCGCGTTCGTCACCGGTTTGGCCGAGTCGCTGGAGAATCGACAGTCAGAGGGGTTCGGCAATCTTTCGATGCTCGCCGGCATCCATGCGCTGAGGGGCGACTTGCACGAGGCACGCACTTACATCGACCTCGCCCATTCGGATGACTGGTCCGACGAACAACGGTCGATGTACACCGGTACCTTCTACCGGATCGCGGAGGCGATCGCGGCGCTCGAACAGTTCGATCCGGTCACTGCCCGCTCACACCTCGACGCGATGGTGCATGACCCCCGCACGATCGAGCATTGGACGACGATCGCCAAGACGGAGGCGCTGACGGAGCTCGTTGCGGGGCGGGCCGGAGCCGGGCTGGCCCGTCTGGATGCGTTTGCCACAACGCGCAACGAAGGCCGATCCTCGGCCACGCGCGGTGAATTCGCCACCATGCGGGCGCTATTGCAGCTTGCCCTCGGGAGCACGGATGCGGCGGGGGTGATCCTTCAACGGGATGCTCCCGCCGGGCCGTCACGGCACGTCGCCCAGGCGCGCCTCGCGCTGGTACTCGGCCAGACCGGCGCGGCGTTGCGCGAGTTGCGGGCGGTCGCAGGCGCCGAACTCTCCTCGCGCGCGGTGGCGGAGGCCGCCACCATCGAAGCCTCTGCTCTCCTGCGCCTTTCGTCGAGCGCTCGTTCGACCGCCGTCGTCGAGCATCTGGGTGCGCTCCTGGCTGAGACCGAGCAGCGTCTGCCGCTTACTCTGGTGCCGCCCGGTGATCTCGAGCGAGTGCAATCCGTGCTCATCGATCGGGGATTCGGTCAGCTCTTCGACGGGCTCGCGATCCGGTCCGTCCTTCCCGACCTGAGCCGGGGGCTGCTACTGACGGAACGGGAACTCGTCGTCCTCAGTGCCTTGATGCAGAGTGGTTCACCGGCCCGGATCGCGTCCGACCTCGTGGTGTCGGTCAACACGGTCAAGACTCAACTGCGGAGCATCTATCGCAAGCTCGAAGTCTCGAGCAGAGATGAGGCGATCGCGGTCGCCCTGCATCGGCACCTGCTCGCGGAGGGCGACGAATGACGGCGCGTACCAGCACCAGGGCACTCTTGCTCTGCCAGGCGTTCGGAGCGCTGGGAGCGCTTCTGCTGATCGTGGTGGCACCCTTCACCTCGCTCATCGCCGTGTTCTCACCCCCGCTGTACGGTCTCGCCGCCGGGATGCACAGCATCCTGCCCTTCTTCGCCCGTCGCGTTCTGGGGTTTCCGTTCGCGGCGACGGCGGTGTCGGCCAGCGTGGGGTTCCTGGGCGGCGCCTTCACTCCGATCGGGCTCCTGATCATGATCCCGCTCACGCTTTCGGGCTTCAGCTATGACCTCACGCTGCTCATCGCCAACAGGGTCGTGCCGGTCGGTCCGACCTCCCGGTGGCGCTATCCGCTCGCAGCCGCGGCGTCCGCCGTCGCACTGTTCCTCGTCTCCCTCCCGGTCATGTCCCCGGAGCATCTGACCTTGCCGGTGCAGTCGGCAACGCTCGGTGCACGCCTGGCCGGGCAACTCGCGGCATCCTTTCTGGCAGGTCTGCTCGCCCGGCGGGTGGGCCGCGCCGGCATCATCGACCCGGTCGCCGCACCTCAAGAGGAGAGAACAAGCGCGTAGCGGATGCGGGGGTGATCGGGGGGTGAAAACCCTCGCGACTACTTGTGGTGGAGCGAGCCGACACGGTTCTGTTCTGTCATGACGCATAGGACGCAAGTGCGATCCAGACTCGGCGAACCGCTGAGCAGCCTGCTCCTCGAGGCACGCGAACTCGAAGAGGCGGCCACCGGGGCAGATCGGCTTCGCGCGTACCGGACGAGCCGCATCCTTATCGGCGCGCTACTGGAAGCAGGCTTCAGCGCTACGGCGATCGCATCGTGTCTCGGTATCACCAACGGATCCGTTCGCAATCGCGCCGAGCCCGACGGCGTGCTGCTGTGGTCGACGATCCGTTCCCTCACCGAGCGCGCGGATGCGCAACTGCTCGTGCCCATGGTGCCGCTTACGCCGTCCCACTCGGGGGAGCGCGCCTATCGGGCGCTCGAACTGGTGCGAGCGCTCGATCCGCAATTGAGCGGACCGGCAGACGACGCGTCGACCGGATTTGCGACTTCGGGGTGAACGCAGCGTGGAATCGGCCGCCAGCTTGCTCCGCGGTGTCGGGTGATCACGCGCAACGGGATGTCCGGGAGCGCTGGCTGATCAGCGCGAGGGCCGAGGCCAGACAATCGGCCACCGCATCCGTCATCGGCGGCGGATACACGATGCTCACGGCGATCTTGTCATCGATGCGTTCGAGGTAGGCGAGCACGCCGCGGCCGTCCGCCTCGAACCGCCTGTCTGTGACCCGCCACGTGCACTCGCTCAGGTCGATGACCTCGAGGGCGTCATCGACCGTGCCTTCTCCATCGTCTACCAGCACGTGGTTCCTTCTCTCATCCGTCGTCCACGGTACGACTCGCGCCGAGACCTGGTCAGGGGATTGACACAGTGCCTTTCTGGGGCGGAGGGTACGGCGCGTCGACGGCGTGCCGGTCACAGGATGGGGCGGCCCCCTGTGACGGCCACGCGTGCGCCCGAGATGTAGCTGCCTTCGTCGGATGCGAGCAGCACATACACCGGCGCCAGTTCCGCAGGCTGACCGGCCCGGCCGAGTGGAGTGTCTTCGCCGAACTTCGTCACTTTCTCGTCGGGCATCGTCGACGGGATCAGCGGTGTCCAGATCGGTCCGGGTGCAACGCTGTTCACGCGGATGCCTCGCGGACCCAGTAGCTGTGCCATCGATGCGCTCATGTTGGCGATGCCGGCCTTTGTGGCCGCATACGGCATCAGCGTCGGCGACGGCGAGTCCGAATTGACCGAGGATGATCCGATGATCGACGCGCCTTCGCCCAGATGCGGAAGGGCCGCTTTGACCAGGTGGAAGTACGCCGACAGGTTCGTCGCGATCGTGTGGTCCCATTCGTCGTCCGGGATCTCTTCGATGGTCTCGTGGGTCATCTGGAACGCGGCGTTGCTGACGAGGATGTCAAGACGGCCGAGCTCCGCCACCGTCCGCGCGACGAGGTCCCGGCAGGTCTGAGGGTCGGCCAGGTCTCCGCCGATCACGACGGCGCGACGCCCGGCATCCCGCACCCACTTCGCTGTGTCTTCTGCGTCCTCGGTCTCGCTCAGATAGCCGATGGCCACATCGGCTCCTTCGCGGGCATACGCGATCGCGACGGCCTTCCCGATCCCCGAATCGGCTCCGGTGATGAGCGCGACTTTGCCCGCGAGCTTGCCTGATCCTCGGTAGCTCGTCTCGCCGTGATCGGGGCGGGGATTCATCTTCTCGGTGAGTCCTGGCGGTTGCTGCTTCTGTTCCGGAAACGACATGGTGAATACTCCTTCGGTCTCCCGCCACCCAACACCGACCGCGCCGAAAAGCAACCCGCTTGAGTGGCCGGATTCCGCCCCTCTTCGATAGGCCCCCAACATTGGCCGCGCCCAAGCCCGAGGCCGCGCCCGAGAACGACGAGTGACGTCGCGTCCGCGCTAGTATTTTGCACCGGAGGGAAGCATGTTTCGCAGGGGGATTCAGGACCGGGCCGTGGCGACCGCGAATAACGGGTCCGCGCGCCGTCGCAGGTTCCTTTCGGCCGGCGTTGCCGCTGTCGTGACGCTCACCGTGCTCACCGGTTGCGCGCTGTTCGGCAGTGGTTCCCACCCTTCGCCGACGCGCGCTCGGCACACCACGCCGACAGCCTCCCCGACGCCAGCCTCTGCGTCGAGTGATGCCGCTCTCGGATCGGCGACGCCATCGCCGTCGACCACCCCGATCCCGGCTCCGACCCTGACCCCGGTCCCGCGCGGCACGGTCGTGGCCGAGGGGGACGTCGCCTCGCCCAAGGGCAGCATCCACTTCCATTACCGGATGGTCGCTGGCGGCGACAATACATACTCGGCGGAGTACTCCCGCTTCACCTCGACGGTTCCTGTGCCGGTATCCGTCACGCTGATCGACGTGCCACCCAGAGTCGGCGACGGGCTGACCTACCACGGTGTCGGCGACCACGTGCTCGGCGGTCCGACCACCGCCGTTGCCGCGCCGTCCTCGGCTTCGCTCGGCGCGGTCGGCCAACCCTCGTATCTCGGGACGCTCGTGACCTACTCGTCGGTGACTTCTGCAGACGGCGTGCCGGTCGAGCTCGGCCCAAACAAGGTGCTCGCCGTCAACAGTGTGCGCTGGTCGGTTCCCGTCCGGCCGTCGAACGTGCATCCGGTCGACGGCGGCACCCGGCAATACGCGGGCGGAACGGTCACCGCGACCACCCGGAGCGGTGCGCCGAAGCGGTACCTCGTCGCGCAGGGAGACACGACGGATTTCGTGTCCCAGCGGTTCGGAATCCCCGCCGAGTATCTGCTCTGGCTGAACCCGGACCTCCCGCAGGTCGGCGGCGTCCCCACGCTCGACGCAGCCACCACACTGAATCTCGATCCCGACAGTCTCTAAGGGCGACGCCTTCCGGGCACGGTCAGGCTCGTGCGCTGTCAACGAGCTCGGTGAGCTCCTTGCGATTGCGGGCGCCCGTCTTCCGACTGAGGCGATGCAGGTGACTTTCCACGGTTCGAACACTGAGGACGAGTTGTGACGCTATCTGTGCGTTCGACATGCCACGGCTGACCAGGTCGACGATCTCGAACTCGCGTTCGGAGAGGGTGAGCGCTCGCGTCAGGAATCGCGTGATGTCGTAGTCGTCGTCACCGAGCGCATCCACAAAAGCTTGCCGGTCGGCGGCAGCCGCACTCGCCGCCGCCTTGTCACCCCGTGCCGCCAGGATGTCATGGGCGTGCGTGTACGCGGACACCGCGTGGCCGGTGCGTCCGCTCGCAGCCAGCCGTGGGGCGATCGCCAACAGCGCGTCGACATCGGACTCGGCGACAGCCTCAACATACTCAGCGTGCACGAGCAAGAACTCTCCGCCGACCTCGCGCGCTTTGTCCAGTGCGCTGCGAAGCCGCCCCGGGGAGGGTTCGACCTCGACGCAGGTCAGATACCCCATCACCGCAGAGAAACGAGCACCGCGCTCCCAGAGGCGATCGGACCCCTCCCAGAGCTCGGCCGCCGCTTCGGCCGTGTTACCACCGAAGACCTTCAGCTGGGCGTGCGACCAGAACCGGGCCTGTCCCGGCAACGGCCCATCGGGTACGGGAAGAGCGCACAGTTCGCTCGCGTAGCGCTCGGCAAGAGCGCTCCGGCCCCGGCGAACCGCGATGACCGAGGCCGTGTTCAGCAACGCGAGCTGACTGGAACGGGGAAACGGAGGCGGGTCCCCGATGGCGAAAATCGTGCCCAGTATCTCTTCGGCTCGCGCGTATGCGCCCTGAATCGTGAGGCAAAGGCAGACGACAGAGGCGTGAGCGCGCATCCCCTCGACATCCAGGCACCCCTGCGCCTCGTCGTAACCGCGCTGAGCCCACGCGAGAGCGCCCGCGTGATCTCCCTCGCCCAGCAAGACCAGCCCGTAGAGCACACTCGGCAGAAAGCCGACCGCGCTCTTATCGCTCTGCCGGATGCTGCCGAACACACGGCGGGCGTCGTTGAATCGGCCCTGAACGAGGAGGAGCACCATCTGCGCCTCCCACAGGGCGAGACGAATCGACGACGGGAGGTCGTCGGTGACCTCGAGCCGTTCCGCGTAATCCGTCGGCACTGCGCTCAGATTCGTCTCCAGCGTGACCGAGGCCGCATCGGCCATTCGGCCGAAGGGATGCTCACGGGCGACGACGGCGAGGTCGGCGAGGGCACCCTCCACATCGCCGCGCACGTAGGCACGCCACTGGGCACGAATAATGGCGAATTCGGTGCGCGCCTTTTCGTCACGGTCGGCGCTGCCGTCGCGCGTGCGATCCAGCACGTCTTCGATACGGTCGACCTCTGGATGCACGGTCATCAACGCGTTCAGGTACGGGACCGCTGTTGCAGGACTCGGCGACCGGAGCCACTCCGAGCGTGTGACGAGGCGTCTGGTGCGGGCGAGTTCCTGGACCAGACGGACGAAAACCGCGTCGGAGTCCGCCACCGCCTCCTGCGGAACCTGGGCGATTCGTATCGCGTCCGAGAACTCCGACATCTCCGCCGACTGCAGCTGCTCGACGATGTGCTCCGTCAAGCGGATGCGTCTTGCGGCGAGCGGCTCGTGGCGGAAGAACTCGACGAGCAGTGGTGGAACCACCGTCACCAGCTGACGCGACCCCGACGAATAGAGCTGGATCATGGCGCGCTCTTCCAGGCGTTCGAGGGTCTCCCAGTCGACGAGCTGACGCACCGTCTCGGTATCGCTCACTCCGATCAGGGCGATGATCTCCAGAGCATCCCGGGCGCCGTTGTCCAGTGTTTCCAGGTAGGCCTCGACCACGCCACGCAATCCGGGACTCCACAGGTCACGCGTCGCAATCCACATCCCGCCCTCGAGTGTCATGCGCCCCTCGCGGACAGCCGCATCGACCAGGTTGAGCGCCAGCCCGACGACGCCTCCCGACTTCGCATACACGCGGCTGATGGCGCCGGCGTCGATCGGGCCGCCGAGACACTGTGAGACCACGTCTTCGAGCTCCTCGAACTTCACCGGAACCATGTCAATCACATAAGAGGGCTCCATGGTCGACGCCTCGAGTCCGCTCGGAGTGTGGCGAGCGCGAAGGCCCTGCAGCCTTGAGAGCACGATCGGCAGGTCCTGCCAACGCCGAACAGATTCGGCAACGCCCCAGGATGCTTCGTCCAGGTCGTCCCAGTCGTCCAGAAAGAGAGCCGTCTTCGGTGCGCGGATTCGCTGAATCAAAGCATCGGCCATCCGGCGCACCGTGACCGGACGCCTCGAATCGGATGGTTCGCCGATCCCCGCCAGTTGCATCGCCACCAGCGGATTCGTCTTCAATGACGCGACACCCCGCACAACCAAGACCGTCCAGCCCTGATCCTCGAGACGACGCTTCAATTCGGCGAGAAATGCGCTCCGCCCGCTGCCGCGACTTCCGACGATGTCAACACTCGATCCGGACTCGACCAAGTCGATTGCCATCGACAGCGACGACTCACGGCCGATCATTCTTAGCTTCTTCCTGCTCATCGGGCTCCCTGCTCTCAGGATGGGTCCGACGCCAGTCACTGACGATCATTCCTCCACCACTTAAAGCTCGGGCTGGTTGAACGATCGGCACCGACGATGACGGCGGAATCCACCTAACTTGACGCGCACGACCACTGCAGTCCCGTGAAGCCCCGGAGAGTCACGTCATTCGCTGCGTACGCTCAACAAGCGATCGAATCGTCCTGGAGCACCTACACAAATTCGGGTCTGTGAGTGTGACGACTTCCAACATAGTCGCTTCTGTCTACCGAGTTTGGCTTCGGGCCTCGGTGCAGGAGTCCGGTCGATCGCACCAAGGCGGGGGCGGCAGGCAGCGGGTAGGCGGCCGTCTCCGCCGGTTCCGTGAACATTCGATGGCCACCCGACAGTCGATCATTGTGGACGAGGGGGAGTAATGCCGGTTCCGGCTCCAGCGCTGGATCTCAATCCCACGCTTGTGAAGCAGTTGGCGTTCGACCGGCTGCAGGGGGCGATCCTCGACGGCCAGCTCCATCCCGGAGAGCGGTTGTTCGACGCGGGCCTCCAGAGCTGGCTCGGTGTCTCCCGAGCCCCGTTGCGTCAGGCGATCGAGCAACTCGCTCTCGTGGGGCTGCTGGAAGTCCGGCCGAACCGATACACCAAGGTCACCACACGCTCTGCAGGGGAGGCGCTCGATGCGCTTCGAGCGCTGAGGGAGTTCGCCCGTTCCGTGCTCGCGACCTCTGGCGTTTCACGGTGCTCGTGTGCCGTTCTCGATCAACTGCAGCTCGCTGGTCGGGCGCTCTCGCGGGAGGGGATCACCGGCGCCTTCTGGACGCGCTTCGTGGAGGGCCTGACGACTCTGGCGCGTGAGACGGCGAACCCGTTCGTGTGTCTGACGCTCGAGACGTTCGGCCCCACCCTGGAATACAAACTGGCGGCTCTCGCAGATCCGGCGGACATCGCAACCATGGGGGTGTCGCTCTCAGAACTCGTTCGTGCTCTCCAGAGCGGCAAGGCCCTGCCGGCAGCGGGCGCCATGGAGCGCTTGTTCGCCGCCGCGACGCCGACTTCCCGAAATGTCCGTGGTTCGGGGTAGATTCACTCCAAGCCCAAAAAAAGTTTGAAAACACTACATGTAGTGGAATGACAAGAGTGTCATTAGGGTTATATAGTGGTGAGCACCGCACGAAGCGGTGAACAAAGACTTCAAGGGGAGGCCATCATGGACTACGAAAACAGCGACAGCGTTGGCGGTTACGCGGTTCCCGTCGACCCGATGGACCTGCTGCAGTGCGACAGTTGCCAGTAAGGCGCTAGTACTGAACTCGAAACCCCGGCGGCCGTCAGGCCGCCGGGGTTTCTGCGTCCCGGGCGTTGCAGCCTTCTCGTTGACGGGGGCGCGAAAGCGCATCCTTAGAATGGTGAGGTGCCAGTGAACCCAGAGTTGCAGGGGCGGGCGTTCCCGCCCGTCGGCCCGTACCTTGTCGGCCGGGAGAAGATCCGCGAATTCGCGGCGGCGGTCTTCGCCACCAGCCCGCTCAGCTTCGACGTCGAGGCGGCGCGCGCCGCAGGTCACGCCGACCTGGTCGCGCCGCCGACATTCCCGATCGTCGTTCAGGAACGCACCCTCGCACAACTGCTGGCCGAAGAGGACTCGGGGATCGACTTCAGCCGCGTCGTGCACGGCAACCAACGGTTCGCCTCCTCGCGCCCGATCATCGCCGGCGATGAACTCACCGCCACGCTCGCGGTGACCAGCGTCAAGACGCTCGGTGCGCACTCGATGGTGACAGCCGAATCCACGATCGTCGGCGCAGACGGCGAACACGTCGTCACCGCGACGTCCACCCTGGTCATCCGAGGAGACGAGTGATGCCCCGGTTCGACGACCTCACGGTCGGCGAGGTCGTCGCCGAACGAGTGTTCCCTCTCTCACGAGATTCGCTCGTGCGATACGCGGGCGCGTCCGGCGACTTCAACCCCATCCACTATCGCGACGACTTCGCAACGTCGGTAGGACTCCCCGGTGTGATCGCCCACGGGATGCTCACCATGGGCCTCGCCGTGCAGCCGGTCGTGGAGTGGGCCGGTGACCCCTCGCTGATCACCGACTATCAGGTGCGGTTCACGCGACCCGTCGCCGTCGACCCTCTCGGAGGCGCATCCGTCGCGGTGGTCGCCAAGGTGGGGCACCTGGATGCGGACGCGGGCGTCGCGCGCATTGACCTCACCGTGACGTTCAACGGCGACACCGTGCTCGGCAAGGCGCAGGTGCGCGTCTCGCTTCCGCGATGACGGCGCTCTCGTCCCTGACCACCATGCAGGTGGGAGGATCCGCCGAGCGGCTGCTCGCCCCCGCGAGCCGCGACGAGCTCATCGCAACAGTGCAAAAGGTCTGGTCCGGGGATGCGGACTGGTTGCTGCTCGGCGGCGGCTCGAACACGATCGTCAGTGACGACGGCTTCGCCGGAACGGTGATCCGCATCGTCACTCGCGGAATCGAACGTCTCGAGGCGCCCGCAGGTCGTGTTCGGCTGAGGGTTCAGGCGGGCGAGCCGTGGGATGCGCTGGTCGCCCACACGGTCCGCAACGGTTGGTCGGGTATCGAGGCGCTTTCCGGCATCCCGGGGTCGACCGGCGCCGCTCCCGTACAGAACATCGGCGCCTACGGTCAGGAACTCGAGTCGAGTCTCGTCGGTGTGGAGTTCCTCGACGAGGAGACACACGACGTCCAGTGGCTCTCGCGTGCCGATCTCGGGTTGGGGTACCGCACCTCGGTGCTGAAGCGAGGGAGGCGCGGAGTCGTCCTCTCGGTCGACCTCGACCTCGCCGACGGCAACGCCCCCGGCGGGCTCGGCGCCCCGCTGAGTGCTCCTGTCGCCTATTCCCAGCTCGCGGACTCGCTCGGCGTCGCCCTCGGTGCGCGCGTCCCGGTGGCCGAACTGCGGCGTACTGTTTTGGCGCTGCGCGCTTCCAAAGGGATGGTGCTCGACCCGGGCGATCAAGACACGGTGAGTGCAGGTTCCTTCTTCACCAACCCGATCGTGTCCGAGAACTTCGCGCGGTCCTTGCCGGCTTCGGCGCCCCGCTGGCCCGTGACCCCTCCCGAAGCGGACACCGTGCTCGGGCTGAGTTCGGGAGGCGTCCATCCGCTGGACATCCCGCAGCTCGCGGGCGGCCCATACGACGTGAAGCTCAGTGCGGCATGGCTGATCGAGAAGTCCGGGATCCGCCGCGGTTTCGCGCTGCCAGGGTCACGCGCGGCGATCTCCGGCAAGCACACGCTCGCGCTGACCAATCGCGGCGGTGCAACGGCGGCCGAGATCGTGCAGCTGGCCGCTTACGTGCAGGCTCTGGTGCAGTCGGAGTTCGGTGTCCTGCTGCAGCCCGAACCGATCTTTGTAGGCATCGACTTCTGACACCCTCCTTCTCCCGCCCCACCCCGCCCCGTTGCCCCCCACCCACCCCGCCCGCCCTTTCTCCCGCCGCAAAGTCGGAGATTTTGCCCAAAGCCGCTACGAGTTTCCGTCTGGACGGACTATCCCTCGGCGTGTCGGCCAGGAACTCCGACTTTCTCCACCTCGGGATTTTCCAGAGATTCTGTCCCCCTGGCGGCTCTGCCGGTTGGCTCTGTAACGATGGAGCCATGAGCACCACCAGAGACCAAGCACTCAGCACGTTGCGCGTCCTCGTCGGCCGCGAAGACGCGTCTTTCCACGACGGTCAGTTCGAGGCGATCGCGGCGCTGGTCGACGAGCGTCGCCGAGCACTGGTGGTCCAGCGCACAGGATGGGGAAAGTCGGCCGTGTACTTCGTCGCGACGATGCTCCTGCGCGCCAGGGGAGCCGGGCCGACCATCCTCGTTTCACCTCTGCTCGCGTTGATGCGCGACCAGGTGTCGGCCGCTGAGCGCGCCGGAGTGCGTGCCGTCACGCTGAACTCGTCGAACCGGCACGAGTGGGAAGACGTGATGGAACGTCTGCGAGACGACACGGTGGATGCCCTGCTCGTGTCGCCGGAGCGGCTCAACAATCCGGATTTCCGCGACAGGTATCTGCCGTCGTTGATCGAGCGAAGTGGGTTGCTTGTGATCGACGAGGCTCATTGCATCTCCGACTGGGGGCACGATTTCCGGCCGGACTACCGACGGCTGCGCGACCTCATCGCGGCAATGCCGCAGGGGGTGCCGGTGCTTGCCACGACGGCAACGGCGAACGAACGGGTGGTCGCCGATGTCGCGGAGCAAATGGGTGCGGGCGGTCACGACGAGGTTCTGACTCTGCGCGGGCCGCTCGCACGCAAATCCCTTCGGCTGGGTGTTCTCACGCTTCCGGATGCGGGAGCACGGCTGGGCTGGCTGGTCAGTAACCTCGGCGCTCTTCCGGGCAGCGGGATCATTTACGCGCTGACCGTGTCCGCCGCGCAGGACACTGCCCGGCTCCTCCGCGAAGCCGGGCACGAAACCTTCGCGTACACCGGGCAGACCGACACCGCTGAGCGCGAGGAGCTCGAAGCGAAGCTCAAGCGCAACGAGGTCAAGGCACTGGTCGCCACCAGCGCTCTCGGCATGGGCTTCGACAAGCCTGACCTCGGGTTCGTCGTGCACCTCGGCGCGCCGTCCTCTCCGGTCGCGTACTACCAGCAAGTCGGCCGCGCGGGTCGTGCCACCGACAACGCGGACGTACTGCTCCTGCCGGGAAAGGAAGACGAGGCCATCTGGGACTACTTCGCGACGGTTTCAATGCCCTCGAAGCCGAAAGCGGATGCGGTCCTTGGCGCACTGGGCTCGGAACCGCAGTCGACTCGCGCGCTGGAAAGTCAGGTCGACCTCAAAGCGTCGACGCTCGAACTTCTGTTGAAGGTGCTTGATGTCGACGGTGCCGTGCGCCGCGTCCCCAAGGGCTGGATTTCGACCGGCCAGACGTGGACCTACGACGAGGTGCGTTACGCGCGGATTGCGGCTGCACGTCAGGCCGAGCAGAAGGCGATGCTCGACTACGAGAGCACAACCGGCTGCCGCATGGTGTTTCTGCAACGGGCGCTCGATGACGTGGCGACCGAATCGTGCGGGCGCTGCGACCGCTGCGCAGGAGTCTGGTACCCGAGCGAGGTCGCCTCGGGCGCGGCGGCCTCTGTCGCCTCGGCGCTCGACCGCGTGGGTGTCGAGATCGAACCGCGCAAGCTGTGGCCGACCGGTGCGGACCGGCTCGGCGTTCCCGTGCGCGGCAAGATTTCCCTCGAGGAGATCCTCGCCCCCGGCCGAGCGCTCGCGCGCTTGACCGACCTCGGCTGGGGCGGGCCCCTCCGCGAGCTCCTCGACGCAGATGCGGCCGATCAGCCGTGCCCGCCGCACCTCTTAGCCGCGTGCATCCGGGTGCTGGCCGATTGGAGTTGGGAGGAGCGCCCCGTCGCTGTCGTCGGTATGCCGTCCCGACGGCGGCCCCGGTTCGTCTCCTCACTGGCGCAGGGCTTCGCCGAGGCTGGTCGGCTCCCTTACCTCGGCGAGCTTCAGCTGGTCGGCAGCAGCCCGATATCAGGGGCGGGCGGAAACAGCGCGTTCCGACTGTCCTCGGTCTGGGGTCGGTTCGCCGTAGGGGAGCTGGACATCCCGCCCGGCCGTCCGGTGCTCCTCGTCGACGACTTTGCGGATAGTCGCTGGACTATCACGGTGGCAGGACGGGAACTGCGTCGGGCGGGCGCGTCGGCGGTGCTTCCCTTCGCGGCGGCGGTGCGCAGCTGACGGGCGGTCAGCGGTCTTTGCGAATCCACCGGAAGGTCAGTCGGCAGGCGATGAGACCCACCACCAGCCAGATGGCGAGCACGACAGCCATCCAGCCGAACTGCCAGCTTCCCCCGGGCTCGTGCGCTTCGAAACCCGCAGGCAGAAACACGCTGCGCATCCCCTGCGCGATCCACTTCAGCGGAAACACGCTGGCGACGTTGCGGAGCCACTCGGGCAGCAGATTGAAGGCGAGGTACACCCCCGAAATGAACTGAAGCACCAGCACGATCGGGATGATCACGGCCGTCGCACTCCGGCCCGTCCGCGGAACCGAAGACAGGGCGATCCCGAGCACGGCCGACGTCACGATGCCAAGCAGATAGACCCACACGAACCGCAACCACAGTGTTGGATCGGACGGCAGGGCGACGTCGAAGGCGAACCGCGCCACCAGCAGCAGGAGAATGATCTGCAAGACGCTGGTGACGATCACCTGCCCCATCTTCCCGAAGAAGTACGAGATGACCGGCAATGGAGTCCCGCCGAGGCGTTTCAGAGTTCCGTCACTCTTCTCCGCCGCAATGTCGACCGCCAAGTTCTGCACGCCGCTCAGCAGGATGCCGGCGGCGATCATCCCGGGCAGGTAATACGCGGCCTGCGTGATCCCACCCGAACCGTCCGGCGCGGTGCCGACCTTACCGAGCCCCTGGAACGCAACAGAGAAGATGCCGAGCATGACCACAGGGAAAAGGAAGGTGAAGAAGATCGTGTCGCCCTGACGGAAGTACACGGCGACCTCGTAGCGCACCCGGTCGAGGCCCAACCGCAGCGGCCTCATGAGAGCACTCCGGCTGTTTCCGACTCGGTGGCTTCGCGCACAAGGTCGAGGTAGATGTCCTCCAGGCTCGGCCGGATCACCTCGAGGTCGCGCGGTTCGCCGCCCGACTCGACGGTGAGCCGGGCAACGAGGGCGGCTGGCGCATCCGTTCGCTCAGAGTGGGTCTGCCCGTCCGCACCGCGCCAGCGCACGATCGGCACCCGCGCATCCGCCCCGCCGATCGAGTCGACGTCCCCCATGTCGATGAGCCTGCCGTGGGCGATCACAGCCACGCGGTCGCTCAACTGCGCCGCCTCATCGAGATAATGCGTTGTGAGCAGGATTGTCGTCCCTTCCCGTTTCAGGCCACGGATCAACTCCCAGAAATGGCGACGCGCCTCCGGGTCGAAGCCCGTCGTCGGTTCGTCGAGGAAAAGCAGCTCGGGGCGCCCGATCACGCCGAGCGCCACATCCACCCGCCGGCGCTGCCCGCCGGACAGGTTCTTGATGCGGGTCTTGGCCTGGTCGGCGAGGCCGACCGCAGCGATCACCTCCTCGACGTCGCGAGGATTCGGATAGAAATGGGCGAAGTGGCTCAACTGTTCGTGCACGCTCACGTTCCCAGCCTCGCCGCTGGACTGGAGCACGATACCGATGCGCGCCTTCCAGTCGAGGCCGCCGCGATGCGGGTCGATCCCGAGCACGCTGGCGTCGCCGCCGGAACGAACCCGGTACCCTTCGAGAATCTCGATCGTCGTGCTCTTACCCGCGCCATTCGGACCGAGCAGCGCGAAGGTCTCGCCGGCCTCGATGTCGAATGAGACCCCGCTTAGAGCCGCGAACGAACCATAGCTTTTGCGAAGATCACGTACCGAAACGGCTGGAGGCAGAGTGGTCATTTGACCATCATGCCCGGCGCTTGCGCTGAGCGCTCCTCACTGCGGCTAATAAGGCCATGATCAGGATGAAAATTCCGACGACGACCACGGCGAGAGCCCACGCCGCTTCCGGCTTCAGGTGCCTGAACCAGAACTCGAAGCCTTGTTGGCGATCCCGGGACGACAGCGTGTACAGCACAAATCCCGAGATCGCGATGAGAATAGCGCCCCACACCACTCCGCCCCAGCGGGTCTGCGGACGGTGAACGCTGGGGCTAGTCATGACGCCCGTCCGTTCTTCTTCGTTGTCGGTCACAGTCGGCCCTCCTGGTTCTGGTCGGATGTTTGGACTCTCACACTCGCGCCGTCGAACAGAAGCTGATGGTCGCGTGGGATGAACGCACTCACGAGTGTGACAACGGCGAGCAGGATGCCGAGGAAGATCAGGAAACCGCTCCGCCGTTTCACGAGACCCGCGATGAGCACGCCGAGGCCGAACACGAGCGTCGCGACCGCGAACGCCGCAGTCAGGCTGTATCCGGGCAGAGCTGTCGTCGGCCACCATGCGACCGTGAGCGCCGCACCGACGAGGGCCATCCCGACGATCGCCCAGCCGAAAACGGCACCGACCCTCGGATTTGCCGCCCGACGCGCGTTACGCTCGGCCGCGGCTTGCGCGGACACAGCGGCGGACTGCGCGCGGAGCTCGGCCGCTCGCTGAGCTTTGACCGCACGCATGTCCTCGTTGAGGCGCTGTTTCCATTGTGCGTGCTCGGCCTGCCAGGCGGCGTGCCGCGCCTGCCAGTCGGCGACATCCTGCGACGACGCTTCGGCCGTGGGGGAAGGCGGCTCCGTCGGTTCGGCCGAGGTGTCCAGTGAGGGGACGACGGGAGTACTCACTTCTTCGGCGGACGGTTCCGCCGGAATCGTTGTTGAGGCGGTGGTGGCGGCGGTGGCGGAGGCGGCGGAGGCGGAGGCGGCGGAGGCCGACGAGGCAGGGGAGGCCGACGAGGCGGGGGAGGCCGACGAGGCGGGGGAGGGCTTTGGGGCCGTGCTGCCGGCCGTCGCCGACGAAGAGCCCCATCCTGCGCGGCTGCGATTCGTGGCCACGATCACCAGCGTGACCACCGCGCCGATGACGATGCTCGTCCAGATCACACGTCCGACGATGGCGCCCCACGAAGGCCCGGCCCAGAATCCGCCGCCGACCCACCACAGGCCCGACGCGGCCGGGAGCAGCGAGAGCAATGTGAGTGCACCGATGCCGACGACTGCCGGCTCGAATTCGCCTTCGATCAATCGCTGCAGGTGGATGCGCCCCTCGGCATCCGGCAGGAGCGCCCAGGCGGCCGCATACAGGAGCAGCGCGGGCGCGCCGAGGATGGCCGCGACGACCACGATGCCGCGCACGATCAGCGGGTCGATTCCCAGACGATTGGCGATGGCGGCGCAGACGCCGCCGATCCAGCCGTCGGTGCGAACCAGGCGCAAGCCGCGCATCCAGTCGAAGAAACGCGTACCGCGACCGGAGAGTCCGGTACGTGGGCCGCCGTATGGGGAGGTCGGCGTGCCGCTGCCCGCCGAGGTCGGCGTGCCGCTGCCCGCCGAGGGCGGCGTGCCGCTGCCCGCCGAGGGCGGGGGCGGGGGCGGTGGAGGGGACGGTGGCGTCGAATCATGCTGTGACATGCTTCGATCGTGGCGTTCGACCCCCGGCCGCCGCTATCGGGTAACACCCTGACCCGCCCCTGATTCATCGACTGCGGGGTGTCCACTCCGCCCCCGGTCTGCTTGGATTCAATTGTGACCCAGGCCGCTCTTCCCCACGACGCGCGCCCGCCGCGCCCCACGCGGATACCGCTTGCGCGCCCGCGCGTGTGCGTGCTGGGCGGAGTGAGCGAGGCGCTCGCCGGCCATCTGGGCTGGTCCGTAGCTTCCGTCCGCTGGGTATTCATCGGTCTGACCCTCGTCGGTGGCGCCGGAGCGCTGCTCTACCTGTGGTTGTGGGCGCTGGTGCCCTTGCGGAATCCGGCTCTCGGTGACCCGGTCGACGGCGTGCAACGCGTCGTACCGGTCGCCTGGCTGCTCATGGCATTCGCCGCGGTGGCCGGGATCGGCACGATCGTCACGTCGATCTTCGGTGCCGACGCGCTCGCCATGCTGAGCCTCACCGGCCTGATGATCGCGTTCGCCGTCAGTGCGGTGACGTGGGACCAGCTGGTGGATGTCGGCGACGCCGGGCGAGGGCGCGCATCCTCTGTTCCGCTGCGGATCGCCTCGGGTGCGTTTCTGCTCCTCATCGCTGCGGCGCTCACCGCGACGCCTGACCAGGTCGGCTCCGCATGGGTGTGGCTGGGTGTCATCGCCGTCACGTTCGCCGGCGCGGCCGTTCTGCTTGCGCCCTGGGTTTTCCGGCTGTGGCGGGAGTTGATCGCCGAACGGACGGCCCGCATCAAGGAGGAACAGCGCGCGGAGATCGCGGCCCACTTGCACGATTCCGTACTGCAGACACTTGCCCTCATCCAGAATCGGGCGGGCGCTTCCAGCGAGGTCGCGCGAATCGCCAGGGCGCAGGAGCGTGAGTTGCGGGAGTGGCTCTTCGCCGGGTCCGAAGCTCCTGCCGCCGACCTCGCCACGGGTCTCCGCGACTTCGCCGCGACGCTGGAGGCCGATCATCCGGTGCACATCGACATCGTGGCCGTCGGCGAACCGGTGGAACGGGGCATCGCGGAACTCGCCGCGGCGACTCGAGAAGCGATGCTGAACGCGGCTCGCCACGCCGGCGGCAATATCTCGGTGTATGTGGAGAGCAGTCCCGGCGCCGTCGACGTGTTCGTGCGCGACCGCGGACCGGGCTTCGATGTGGATGCCCTGCCGGAAGGTCGTCTCGGTGTGCGAGAGTCGATCATCGGCCGGATGAAACGGGCCGGCGGAACGGCGACCGTCACCTCCCGCGAATCCGGAACGGAGATCCACTTGACCATCGAGTTTGCTAGCGAGGCACCATGACCGGCCAACCGAACGACAAGTCCCCGGGGATCTCGGTGGCGATCGTCGACGACCACTCCATTTTCCGTTCCGGTCTGCGCGCCGACCTCGATTCGCGGCTCGTTGTCGTCGCGGAGGCGGCGGACGTGGATGCCGCCGTCGCGGCCATCGAGACCTCCCGGCCCGACGTCGTGCTGCTCGACGTGCACCTGCCGGGCGGCGCCGGTGGCGGCGGCGCTGAGGTGGTGCGACGCACGCTCCCGCAGTGTCCGGACACCCGCTTCCTCGCTCTCAGCGTTTCCGATGCGGCTGAGGATGTGGTCGGCGTCATCCGTGCGGGTGCCCGCGGGTATCTGACGAAAGGAAGCTCCGGCGGCCAAGTGAGCGACGCCGTCGTGGCCGTCGCCGGTGGAGACGCCGTCTTCTCGCCGCGCCTTGCGGGCTTCGTGCTCGACGCGTTCGGCGTCGCCGCCGGCGAACTGGCAGAGACGACTGAGGAACTGGACCGTCTCTCCGCACGAGAGCGCGAGGTCATGCGGCTGATCGCGCGGGGCCACTCGTATAAGGAGGTGGCCGCCGACCTTTTCATCTCGATCAAAACGGTAGAGACCCACGTCTCCGCGGTGCTCCGCAAACTCCAGCTCTCCTCTCGTCATGAACTCACCGCGTGGGCCCTCGAACGAAAGCTGCTCTAGACCCTTCCCGCATCCCTTCACGCGCCCTCTCACGCGCGTTCACGCGCGCCCTCACGCGCCCCCTCACGCCGAGTGGCGGCGAACCGACCTTCCGATGGCCCGGGAAGGTCGATTTGCCGCCGCTCGGGGTGTAACCGAAGCAGAGTGCGCATCCGCTCGACGAACTCGGGTTCCGATCGGGTGTCGTCGGGTCCGAGCAGGATCACCTTCATGCCGGCGGTCTGCAGGTCCAGGCTCCGGGTGAGGTCGCGTCGAAACTGACTCCGCTCGCGGTGGTAGTCACCCTGGTATTCGAGGACGATGCCCCGATCGAGGAACGCGAAGTCGGCCCGGTAGACGCGACCGCTGGCTCCCCGCACAGGCACGTTGACACCCATGCCGGGGATCTTCGCCCGGACCAGCGCCATCCTGATCCGGGACTCCTGCGGAGACTCCGCGCGGTCATCGATCAGGTCGAGGGCCTCGCGGAGACCGCAGAGCCCGCGCCGGCCCGGGGCTCTCTCGAGCGCTGTCGCAAGCTCGTCGGGCGAAACGAGCGGATCAGCCCGCCGGATGAGGAAGTCGCCGGCGACGACCAGATCGTCCACACCGAGCACAGAGCCGAGTTCGCACCAGAGTCGGGCGGGGGTACTCACCGGAAGGCCGTGGCGCTCCGCGATATCCGCTTCGTTCACCCGAACCGAATGCCCGCGCACTCCTGTGCCTTCGGGCGCGCGCCGCGGCCGGGGCACCGAGACGTCGATCCGTGAGTCGAGCATCCGTGAGTCGAGCATCCGTGTGGGCAGAGGTACCTCCCACAGTGTGGCGGCGGTGACGTGGCTGAAGAACGCGTCGTGCGTGCAGCGCGTAGCGAAAGCTGCGCACCGGGTGACGATGCCGTCGCCGAGGTCCCGGGGCGTTCGGACGCCGTGGAACGGTCGGCTCAGGTCGCGCCCGGCGAGTCTGCGCTCGCCGAACCCTGCCTCGCGCCCCTCGGACACCGTGAAGGGACCGCGCCGTAACTCTGGATCGAGGGGGATACGAGGTCTCATGCCTCCACCTTGCCCGGCCTTCACGGCGCTCCCGCAGTTATCCCCATCCCCGAATTCCCATCCACAGATCGAGTGGCGGCGAATCGACGTTCCGGCGGCCCGTGAAGGTCGATTCGCCGCCACTCGCCGCCGCCCGCCGCCATTCGCCGCCGCCGCCCGCCGCCGCCCGCTGCCGCGGCCCGCCGCCACATCGCCGCCGGGGGCGTCAACTTTACAGTCGTGCACGGGTCACATACACTGGGTCGCGGTAGTTGAAATCTGCCAAGCTTTTTTGCGCCCATTTTTTGGCAGAGCTACAGAAGTGCTCCCGCAGTAAATCCGGAGCCCGATCGGTTAGCCTTGTTCGAGGATGTGCGCGATCAAGTGTCGCGATTCCACTTTCCTAGGGCGGTGGCTCAATTGGTAGAGCAGCGGTCTCCAAAACCGCAGGTTGCAGGTTCGAGTCCTGTCCGCCCTGCAAGCCGGCATTCCGATGCCGGCCCACGAAAGGTGTAACAAGGTGGCCCGAAAAGTTATCGACGAGCCGAGCGAGGAAGTCGTCGCCAACGCGAAGAAGGAGCGCGCTGCGAAGCGTGGACCCTTCGCACGGATCGCTCTGTTCATCCGACAGGTCATGGGTGAACTCAAAAAGGTGGTCACCCCCACCCGCAAGGAACTCCTGAGCTATACCGGCGTCGTGCTCGTCTTCGTGGTGATCATGATGGGGATCGTGTCCCTGCTCGACTGGATCTTCGGACTCGGTGTCGTGTGGGCGTTCGGGAATCCCAGCTGACGACGGTAGTCCCGGCCGCATTCGGCCAACGACAGAAATGGAATGAATTCAGTGTCTGAGACAAATCGCGACGACGTGGACTGGGCGACCGCAGCCGAGCAGTCCTCCGAAGACGATGAGGCGCAGACCGGCAACGTTCTCGCCGCCCAGGAAGAGTCCGTCGACGCCGCAGAGCACGAAGCGCTGCACATCGTCGCCGAGGACGGCACAGAGATCGATCTCGACGCCGTGCTCGATGCGATGGCCGAGGCCGTCGACCCCGAAGCGGACCGAGCCGTCGACGAGGCCCTCGAGGTCGACAACGACGAAGAGGCCGAGGCCGCTCTCGAAGCGGTCGAAGACGAAGACGAAGCGGTCGTCCAAGACCTGGCCGACGTCGACCCCTACGAGGAGTTCCGCGCCGAATTGCGCGCCAAGTTCGGCAAGTGGTACGTCATCCACTCCTACGCCGGATTCGAGCGTCGGGTGAAGTCGAACATCGAGAACCGCATGGTGTCGATGTCGATGGAAGACTTCATCTTCGAGGTGCAGGTCCCCATGGAAGACGTGGTCGAGATCAAGAACGGCCAGCGCAAGATGGTCAACCGTGTGCGCATCCCCGGCTACGTGCTCGTGCGCATGGACCTCAACGAAGACAGCTGGTCCGTCGTCCGGCACACGCCGGGCGTCACCGGGTTCGTCGGCAACGCGCACAACCCGACGCCGCTTCGCTTCGAGGAGGCCTTCTCGATGCTGAAGAGCCTCGTTCAGGTGCAGGAGGCTCCGGCCAAGGGCGGCGCGGCCAAGGGGGGCAAGAGCGCTCAGCGTGTCATCCCCGCCGAGGTCGACTTCGAGATCGGCGAGACCATCACCATCAAGGAAGGCTCGTTCGCGGGCCTGCCCGGTTCGATCAGTGAGATCAAGCCCGAGAGCGGCAAGCTCATCGTGCTGGTGTCCCTCTTTGAGCGCGAGACGCCGGTCGAACTCAGCTTCGACCAGGTCACGAAGCTCTAGCCCACAGATTTCCAGAACACCGGATCTCGGAACGGCCGAGAAACCGGGAGAGCCGTTCGGGATGCATCCCGAACGCTCGAATACAAAAAGAAGGAAGAAACATGGCACCGAAGAAAAAGGTCACTGGTCTGATCAAGCTTCAGATCAAGGCCGGCGCCGCCAACCCCGCCCCGCCGATCGGTCCGGCGCTGGGTCAGCACGGCGTCAACATCATGGAGTTCTGCAAGGCGTACAACGCCGCGACCGAGTCGCAGCGCGGCAACGTCATCCCGGTGGAGATCACCGTCTATGAGGACCGTTCATTCACGTTCGTACTCAAGACCCCGCCGGCTGCAGAGCTCATCAAGAAGGCCGCAGGCGTCGCCAAGGGCTCGGGCGTTCCGCACACCACCAAGGTCGGCAAGCTGACCCAGGAGCAGGTGCGCTCCATCGCCGAGCAGAAGATGGTCGACCTCAACGCGAACGACATCGACGCCGCGTCGAAGATCATCGCCGGCACCGCCCGCTCCATGGGCATCACGGTCGAGGCGTAACCAAACCCTCGTCCCATCAGACACACGTGGCAGAGCCAGCCAGGCTCGCACCACATTCTCGACAGGAGAAATAAATGGCACAGAAGTCAAAGGCCTACCGGGCCGCGGCCGAGAAGATCGAGGCCGGAAAGTACTACACCCCCGCTGAGGCGGTTTCGCTTGCTCGCGAGACCGGTTCTGCCAAGTTCAATTCGACCGTCGAGGTCGCGCTGAAGCTGGGCGTCGACCCGCGCAAGGCGGACCAGATGGTCCGCGGTACCGTCATCCTTCCTCACGGTACCGGCAGAACCGCGCGCGTCATCGTGTTCGCAACGGGGCCGGCCGCCGAGGCCGCCATCGCGGCCGGTGCGGATGAGGTCGGCGGCGCCGAGCTCATCGAGAAGGTCGCCGGGGGCTACACCTCGTTCGACTCGGCTGTCTCCACTCCGGAGCTCATGGGCCAGGTCGGCCGTCTCGGCAAGGTTCTCGGCCCGCGTGGTCTCATGCCCAACCCGAAGACTGGCACGGTCACCCCGGATGTGGCGAAGGCCGTGTCCGACATCAAGGGCGGAAAGATCGAGTTCCGCGTCGACAAGCACTCCAACGTGCACTTCGTCGTCGGCAAGGCCGGCTTCACCGAAGAGCAGCTGCAGGAGAACATCAACGCCGCACTCGAAGAGGTTGTGCGTCTGAAGCCGTCGGCTTCGAAGGGCCGTTATATCCAGAAGGGCGCCGTTTCGACCACGTTCGGCCCGGGCATCCCGCTGGACGTCAACGCCATCTAGTCACGCTGTCGTTCGAAGGCCCGTTCCGTGAGGAGCGGGCCTTCGTCGTTGTGCGAGTGCGTGGGACTGCGTCGAGCGCGTTCGACTGCGTCGAGTGCGTCGGGCTGCGTCAGACTGCGTCGATCGCAACGAAACTGTCTACCCCTTCTTGTGGAGGGAGGACTTCTCGGTCTACTGTCGCGGTTGGTGCGTGCCGCGCACCGGTCTCACAGTCGAGTAAGGATGACATCAATGACAACTCGCATCAGCCCGCGGGCCCTCCACAAAAGGGCTCTCGGAATCGTCGCGACAGCGACGGCCGTGGTGGCACTGTCGATGACAGGCGCGGGGGCGGCCAACGCGGCCGCCCGCGTGACCTACACCGGCTCCGTGCCCAGCTGGGCCACCTCCGCCAACGACGCAGGAGCAGCCCCGACGGATACGACGGTGGAAGGGGAGATCTACCTCCCGTTACGCGATCAGCAGGGCGCGGAGGCGCAGGCGTTGGCGGTCTCGTCGCCGGTCGATCGGGCGTATCGCAAGGCGCTGACCCCGAGCCAGTGGATCAACCGTTTCTCGCCCACCCAGGCCGACTCGGATGCCATCGTGAGCTTCCTCAAGACGGCTGGACTCACCATCACGGCCGTGCCGGCCAGCCGCCAATACGTCGTGTTCCGTGGTACAGCTCAGCAGCTCGGCTCGGTCTTCGGCACGTCTCTGCACTCGTTCAAGCACGCCGGCAAGGAGCTCGTGGCGCCGGCTTCCGCCCCGTCGCTTCCCGCGGCGGTCGGCACGAAAGTGTCCGGCGTGAGCCTCGAACAGTCGCGCATGCTCACCAAGCCGGACTCGATCAAGCAGGGCGACCTGGGCGCATCCGGTGAGCCTCAACTGAAGAGCCGTGCAGTGGCCGCTCCCGTCGTTGCCACACCCTGCTCGCATTACAGCGGGGAGAACGTGGTCACGGTGCCTCCCGCCTACAACGGTCAGACGCAGTACAGCACATACAACTGCGGTTACACCCCTTCGCAGCTCCGGTCGGCGTATGGTCTCGACGGGTTGAACAAGCAGGGCATGAACGGGTCAGGACAGACGGTCGCCATCATCGACGCGTACGCCAGCCCGAGTATCGTCAAGGATGTCAACACCTACTCCGCCTCGAACGGTGAGCCCGGGCTCACCAACTCCAGCTACCAGCAGCTGGTGCCGAAGCCGAGCGAGTTCACCGATGAGGCGCTGTGCCAGTTCCCGAGTGGATGGCAGGGCGAACAGACGCTCGACGTCGAATCGGCGCACGGCATCGCACCGGGGGCGCGCATCCTCTACGTCGGAGGAACGAACTG
>DASYGJ010000065.1:0-28138 GCA_035999915.1 Leifsonia sp. | reverse complement strand
CGTCACGCGGGTCAGTCCGGTCAACCGCGCGAGATCGGCGCGGCTCACCCGGCCTGAGCGATAGAGGCTCTGGAGCACGAGTGATCGATTGTGGTTGCGGGCGTGCTCCGGGAGCACTTTCACGCTTGGCCGCAGAGCCCGGCCGGGGACCATCCCGCGATCCGCGCGATTCGGGCTCGTGTCACCGAGCGTTGAGCGCCGTCCCTGATCCACCAGCATGTTTGTTAGTAAAGTCGACAATCAAAGTTTTTGCAAGCATTTTCTCTCACTTGGCCCGAACCAGCGGAAATTCGAGGCACGACGGGTCCGACGTTACGCCGAACTTTGTATAGGGCGCGAACATACCGCAGCACACGATAACGCCAGTAGGCCCGCCCGGAGTCCCGGGCGGGCCCACTTGACGTCGGTGCTACTTGCCGCTCGACCCCTCGGCAGCAAGCGCGGCGGCGATCGCCTGGGACAGGCGTGCGTCGGCGGCGCCGTACGCGGCCCAGTCGCCGGCCTTGAGCGCCGCCTGCTTGTCTGTCAACGCCGTTTGGGCAGCGGCCAGCGCGGCCTGGAGGGCCGCATTGTTCGTCGTGCCCGTTCCGCCGGTCCCCGTTCCGGTAGCGGGCGTGGTCGTACCAGTGGTCGGCACGTTGGTGTCGCCGGCCGTCGCCCCGGAATTGCCGCCGAACAACACATCGAGCGCTTGGTCGAGGGTGTCTTCGAAGGCGATCTTGTCGCCGAACGCCACCAGTACCTTCTGCAACAGCGGGTAGCTGGTCTCACCCGTCGACTTGACATAGACGGGCTGCACGTAAAGCAGACCACCGCCCACCGGCAACGTGAGCAGGTTTCCGTTGATCACATCCGTCTTCCCTTGCCTCAACAGGTTGAGTTGCTGGGAGACGACCGGATCCGAGTTGAAGCTGTTCTGCACCTGGCCCGGTCCGGGAACGATATTGCTCGAGGGCAAGGTCAAAAGTCTCAACTTGCCGTAAGTACCGGCCTTCTGACCTTGTGTCGAACCGGCGTTCGAGTCGACCGCGAGGTAGCCGCGCAGCACCGATCTGCTCGCGTCACCTGTCGCCAAGGGGATGAATGTCGTGTAGAGCGAGAAGCTTGGCTGTTTCTGACCGGGCATCTGCAGCGTCAGATAATAGGGCGGCTGCTGCGGCGCGGCGCTTCCCGCATCCGACGTGGGATCGTTGGGCGTTGTCCAGGCATCGTCGCGCGAATAGAAGGAACCCGCATCGGTCACGTGGTATTGGCCGAGCACCGAGCGCTGCACTTTGAAGAGGTCGGCGGGGTAGCGCACGTGGCTCATCAGTTGGGCGCTCATGTCACTGATCGGCTTGACCGTCGCCGGGAAGATCTTCTGCCAGGTCTTGAGCACCGGATCCGAGGTGTCCCACGCGTAGAGGGTCACCGAACCGTCGTATGCGTCGACGGTGGCCTTCACCGAATTGCGGATGTAGTTGATGTTGTCGAACGCGTACGCCGGCTTGGGGGTCTCCGTGTCCGCGATGGCAGTGCTGAGGCTCCCGACGTGCGAGTAGGGGAATTGGTCGCTCGTGGTGTAGCCGTCGATGACCCACTTGACCCGTCCGTCGACGACGGTCGGGTATGCCTGTGAGTCGAGGGTCAGATAGGGCGCGACCTTCTGCACCCGCTTGATGGGGTCGCGATCGTAGAGGATCTGCGAATTGTTGTTCACTGCGTCGGAGAGCACGATCTGCTGGTCCTGGAACTTCAGCGCGTACACGAGGCGCTTGAAGATGTTGTCGAGCTTCGGTCCGCCGTTTCCGTCGAACGTCGTGTACGTCTGCTGCGCGCCGCCTGTGCCGCCAGGGTAGTCGAGTTCGACGCCCTTCGAGCCTTTGGGGGCTCCGACGATGGAGTATGTCGGCGACTGCTGGCCGAAGTAGATGCGGGGCTCGTACTGCCCGAGGGTCCCGGTCGTGGGGATGCCCGATTGCAGGAACACGGGCTGGCCGTCGCTCGAGCGCTGGTTGCCGTACGCCGCGACGAGCCCATACCCGTGGGTGTAAACGACCGTGTTGTTGTACCAGTTCTGGGCATTACCGAGACCCGACTGGTTCAGCTCGCGCACGGCGACGACAGCGTCTTGGTCTTTGCCGTTGATTTTGTACCGGTCGACGGCGAGGTTGTTCGGGAACGAGTAGTACTGCTTGAACTGCTGGAGCTGCTGGAACGAAGGGCTCACGACCGCCGGGTCCATGATTCGGATCTGCGCGGTGGTCTGGGCGTCCTGCCGCAGGGCTCCCTGCTCAGCGGTCGTCTTCGCGTTGTATGGCGTGACTTGAATGCCACTCAGTCCGTACGCATCGCGAGTGGCATTGATTCCACGCTGGATGTACGGGGTTTCGAGCGTCTTCTGGCTCGGGTCGACCTGGAAGCGCTGCACGACCCAGGGCACGATGGCCCCGGCCACGAGCGCCGTCACGATGAGGAGCGCCGTTCCTACGACCGGGAATCGCCAGCGGCCGATGAAGGCGGTGAGCAGGAACAGCAGCGCCACGAAGACGGCGCTGCCGGCCAAGATGGTGCGGCCCGGGATCGTCGCGTTCACGTCCGTGTAAGCGGCGCCGTTGATCATGTCGTTGACGTTGGAGTCGGTCACGGTCGCGTAGCGGTCGAGCCAGATGCTCGCCGCCTGCAACAGCAGGTAGACCGCCCCGATGATCGCGAGCTGCACCCGGGCCGACCGTGAGATGCGCACTTCGCGACCGCTGACCCGGATGGAGCCGTAGAGGTAGCACGTTGCCAGCGTCGCGAACAGCGAGATGATGACGACCGCCGAGGCGAACCCCACCAGGTTGCGGTAGAACGGCAGGGCGAAGAGGTAGAAACCGATGTCGAGGTGGAACTGCGCATCCGTTTTGCCGTATGCGGTGCCGTTGATCCACATGAGCACGGTCTGCCAGCGACTACCCGCTGAGACGCCGGCGAAGATTCCGAAGACGATCGGGATGCCGTACATCGCAAGTCGGCGCAACGGCTCGATGACCTGCTGATACCGGTCGAGCTGGCTGTTGAGCTTGGCGTAGACCGGGCGCAGCCGGTAAGCCAGCTGGATGGCGACCCAGAGCGGCAGCGCCATTCCGAAGAACCCGATGAAGAACATCGTTCCCGCGGCGAACCACTGAGTGGTGAGCACATTGAGGTACCCGAGCTGCTGGTACCAGAGGACATCGGCGTACAACCCGGCGAAGACGAAGAACAGGATGACCAGGGCGACGACCGCACCGAGTGTGATCCAGATCGCTGCCCGACGGCGCGTTGGTGGGCGGACGGCTGTTGTTGAACTCACTTGTGGGCCCTCATTGCTCTCGCGTGGCAAGGTCAGACATCCATCCTAGGCGCGCCGAACTCGAAGAACGCTGGGCTCGGCGACCCTATGCAGGACCTATGAGGCGGGGCAGCGTGCGAGCCCTGACGTGCTGCCGCCCGAGCTCAGCGCTTTCATCACCTTGAGCGAGTCGCCGAGCGTCTTCACGGCGAACACGTCGAGGCCGCCGGGGATATGCCCGGTCACCTCGTCGCAGTTGGTGGCGGGTGCCAGGAACACCGTGGCGCCGGCGTCACGGGCGCCGAACATCTTCTGCTGGATGCCGCCGATCGGCCCGACATTGCCCTCGTTGTCGATGGTGCCGGTTCCGGCGACGTGCTTTCCGCCGTTCAGGGCGCCCGGCGTCAGTTTGTCCATGATCCCGAGGGCGAACATCTGGCCGGCGCTCGGTCCGCCGACGTTGTTGAGCTGGATCTTCACCTCGAACGGAAAGGTGTAGTCCATGCCCGCTCCGATGCCGACCACGGTCTGGCCGTCCGCTTCGGTGGGCGTGAGTGAAACCGTGGAGGCGGCGCCCCCGCGCACGATGCCGATCTCGGCGGTCTTGTGGGAGCCGTTCTTGGCGATCAGCCTGCGGAGAGTGGCGACGCCTGGCACGGGTTCGCCGTTCACGCTCGTGATCTCGTCACCCACTTTGAGGACGCTTGCCGCTGGCGTCTTCGCGATGAGCTGTTTCACCGCGACGACCTCACGGAAGTGGTAGCCGAGCTTGTTGAGGGCGGCCGCGACGGCATCCTGCTGCGAGTTGACCATGAGCGCCGCGTTCTCGGCATTGGACTGCTGGGTGGTGGTTCCGGGCGGAAAGATGACATCGACGGGGACCACCGCCTTGGACGGGTCGAACCACGCTCTCGCGATCTCCAGCCAGCCGGGTCTGTTGTCGGGATTGCCGACCACATTGACCGTGAGAAGGTCGAGCGACCCCGAGGTCGGGTACGTCTTCTCGCCCGGGATGCTGATGAGCGGCTGGTTTTTGCCGTCCGGCGTCGCGCCGACCTGCTGATCCGTCCCCAGCGTGTTGAATACCGGCCCGGGCTGCTCGATCACGAACGGCGCTTGGACCACTGTGAGGACGATGGTCACGACCAACGCGACCGCGATCATCGACCAGCCGACGATCACGCGCCTGGGCGGAGCTATGCGGGACTGCTGCGGCACTGCAGGCTGGAGATGGTCGTCGGTGAAGAGGCTCACACCGTCCCTTTCGCTTGTTCGCCACGGGCGCACAGCCCGACCCTTGAGCCTAGGCCAATTCTCACCCGGCGCCGGAGTACACGAGCTAGCGTAGATTCCAAGCCTGAAAGCCGAACCACACGAAAGAGGCATGACGATGGCCGACGAACCCAACCGGGATCCCGACAAGGAGCCGGGCGACGAGTTCCGCGACATGCTGAACGAGTTCCTCTCCGGAAACTCGTCCATCGACCCAAGTCAACTGGCCGGAGCGGCCGGGCTGCCCAACGATCCGGCGGCCATCCAGGCGCTCCTCAGCCAATTGCAGAACGCTATCCGCTCCAGCGACGGCGGAATCAACTGGGATGTCGCAGTGCAGCAGGCCCGCGCACTCGCCTCCGAAGGCGGCCACTCGGTCACCCCTGCCGAGCACGCGAAGCTCGACCAGGCCTTCAACGTGGCAGCGCTCTGGCTCGACGACGTCACTTCCGTGGCCGAGCTCACCGGTCCCCCGCTGCTGATCGGTCGCGCCGAGTGGGCTCGGCGCACGATGCCGATCTGGTCGCAACTCGCGGAACCGGTTGCTCTGAGCATCTCCGACGCCCTCACGCGCGTGCTCACCGAACAGGCGCCCGAGGAAATGCAGGACATGATCGCCAACGCCGGACAGGTGATGCGGTCCATCGGCGGCGCACTCTTCGCGATGCAGCTCGGCCAGGTGGTCGGGCAACTGGCCAAGGAGGTCGTCTCGGGCGGCGACATCGGCATCCCGCTGATGGAGGACGGCACGGCCGCCCTCATCCCGCAGAACGTCGACGAGTTCGGAGACGGACTCGACATCCCGATCGATCAGGTGCAGCTCTACCTGGCGGTGCGCGAATTGGCTCACGCCCGGCTGTTCCGCCACGCCAAATGGCTGCGGCTCCAGCTGATCACCCAGATCACGGCCTTCGCCAAGGGCATCACCATCGACACGGGGCGCCTCGAAGAACTCGCCGAAGGATTCGATCCGTCGAATCCGGAGGAACTGCGCGAGGCCATGGTGAGCGGCGCGCTCATCCCGCCGAAGACGGAGGAACAGCAGGAGGCGCTCGCTCGCCTTGAGACGATGCTCGCGCTCGTCGAGGGCTGGGTCGACGTGGTCACCGCCAATGCCACCAAGCTGTTGCCGAAGGCCGACGCGATCGCGGAGACCGTGCGGCGCCGCCGAGCGTCCGGCGGCCCGGCCGAGTCGGCGTTCGCCACTCTCGTCGGCCTCGAGCTTCGACCGCGACGACTCCGAGACGCGGCGGCCATGTGGCAGGCCGTCACGGACGCCGTCGGGGCGGATGCCCGTGACGACCTGTGGTCGCACCCCGACCTGCTCCCCCAGTCCGACGACCTCGACGACCCGTCGAGGCTCGTCGCCCGGCTCACGGCGACGGCGAACGGCGAGGAGCCGGAATACGACGCCCTCGACCAGGCTCTCGAAGACCTGCTGCGCGGCGACACGGAGCGCCCGAAAGAAGACTGAAATGCAGCTGCGGGCAGCCCCTGTGGATAACTTCTGCGGCGTTCGCTCGGTTTGCGGCATGATTCCTGGATGACGTTCGCACTCGACCCACACATCCACCGCGTCTGGCGCACCCCGAACATCCTGCAGTTCGGCGTGGAGGAGCCGGTACTCACGCTCACCGATCTCACAAATGCCGAGGAGCGGATGCTCGTCGCGCTCGAAGCGGGGATCTCGCTGAGCGGACTCGAGCTCGTCGCCACGCGGGCCGGCGGAGATGCAGCCGGGATCGACGAGTTCCTGGCGAGGGTCTCGCCGGTGCTCACCTCCGCCGTGGAACGCGAAGCCGAACAAAAGGCGGATGCTCCGGTCGTCGTGATCGACGGGCGCGGCCCGACCGGCGCCCTGCTTGCGCAGATTCTTCGGGAAAGCGGTCTCGATGTGCGCTCCGGGCCGGCGTGGAGCGATCCCGCTGTGGACCATGCCCGGGTCGCGGTCATCATCGGCGCCTTCGCGCTCGAGCCTGGTCGGCACCAGCGCTGGCTGCGGCGCGACATCCCCCATCTTCCGATCGTGTTCGGCGATCGAACTGTGGCGATCGGTCCGCTCGTTGAGCCCGGAACGGGACCGTGCGTGGGATGCGGCGAGCGGCTCCGCACCGACGCCGACCCCGATTGGCCCGCGATGGCGAGCCAACTGTGCGCGCGTCCGGTGCGCAACGAAACCAGCCTGCTCAGTAGCTCGGTCGCGTCGGCGGCGGCATGGTTCGTGAACGACCGAGTTCGAAACGGATCTCTTCGAATGACCTCGCGGATTCTCACGATCGATTCTGAGACCGGTGTCAGGAGCGAGCGGGATCTCCCGCCGCACGAGGACTGCGGGTGCCGAGCTCTGCCAGGAACCGGGAAGGCTGACGCGAAACGAGGCGGCCGCCCAGATTTCCGGCCTGAGACCAGGTGAGCCTGAGTCGGCGGCGCGCACGCGTGATACCGACGTAGAGCAGCCGCCGCTCCTCGTCGATCTGCTCGAATGTCTTCGCATAGCTGATCGGCACGAGTCCTTCGTTCAGCCCGACCAAGTGCACCGACTCCCATTCGAGGCCCTTGGCCGAGTGCAAGGTTGCGAGGGTGACGGCCGACATCGTCGGCTCGTGCTGACCGGCCTGACGCGCGAGCAGTTCGTCGGTGAAACGACGAAACGTGGTTGCCGGCGGCGCGAGGTCGACAAGTCCCATGATCGCGTTGAGCGACTCCCACCGATCGCGCACCGCACCGCGCGCCTCAGGGGGTTCCTGGCTCCAGCCGAGCGAGCGCAGCACATCGCTGACCGATTTGAAGAGCGGCTCGTTGCCGATCGAGACGCTGGCCGCCCGCAACGACATGATCGCCTGGCGCACCTCGGGCAGATCGAAGAACCGCTTCGAGCCCCGGATCTGGTAGCTGATCCCGAGATCGCCGAGCGCTTGTTCGAGGGCGGCGGCCTGCACGTTCACCCGGTAGAGCACCGCGACATCCTCGGGCTTCGCGCCGGCGGCGAGCTCAGCCGCGATCGCTTGGGCCACGCCGCGGGCCTCGGCGCGGTCATCGGGGTACGCGGTCGGTTCGGGAACATCCGACGACGGGGCGCCATGGGCAGGCGCGGCGGTGGCCGTCGTGTCCTCACGGCCGACGGCGGAGTGCAGGGTGAGCGCGCAGGAACGGCCGCGCATCAGACGGTTGGCCGCATCCACCACCTGCGGCGTCGACCGGTAGTTCTGCTCGAGCCTCACGACGGTCGCCCCCGGATGCGCGCGTTCGAAATCCAGGAGATAGTCGCTGCGGGCTCCCGCGAACGAGTAGATGGTCTGACTGGCGTCGCCGACGACGCAGAGGTCGCGCCGGCCGCCCAGCCAGAGATCGAGGAGCTGTTGCTGGAGCGGGGAGACGTCCTGGTACTCGTCCACGACGAAGAACCGGTACTGCTCGCGCACCTGCATGGCGACGGCGGGCTCGATCTCGATCATGCCGGCGCAGGCGAGCAGCACGTCCTCGAAATCGAACTGCTTGCGCTCATCCTTCAGGTCTTCATAAGTCTGCTGCATCAACAACAGCTGGTTCGCCGTCAGCGAGCCCGGGATCGTGCGAGCGGCGACCCGGCCCGCGTACTGTTCGACGCTCAGCCCCGACACCTTGCGCCATTCGACCTCGGCTGCCACATCGCGCAGCGTCGCCGTGTCCAGCTTGAGGCCGAGCCGTTCAGCCGCGTGGCCGAGGATGCGCCCCTTGCTGTCGAGCACGCTCGGCAGGTTCCCGCCCACCACCTGCGGCCAGAAGAAGTTGAGCTGCGCAAGTGCGGCGGCGTGGAAGGTGCGGGCCGCCACGCCGCCCGCACCGAGCTGCCGCAGACGGCCGCGGAGTTCTGCGGCCGAACGGTTGGTGAACGTGAGCGCCATGACCCGGTTGGGCGCATACGCGCCGGTGGCGACGCCGTAGGCGATGCGGTGGGTGATCGCGCGGGTTTTGCCCGTGCCAGCTCCGGCGAGGATGCACACCGGGCCGAGCAAAGCTTCGGCCGCGACCCTCTGCTGAGCGTCGAGGCCGTCGAGGAGGCCCTCCGGCGTCACGGCGAGACCGGTGCCGCGTCGAGCGGGCCGCCGTACCAGTCCTCGATCTGCGCGCGGGCGATGGAGGAACGGCCCGGCAGGATGACCTGCTCCCGCGCGGCCCAGAGTTCGTCGCGGCTGAACCAGCGGAGCTCGAGGATCTCCTCGCCGTCGGGGGCGAGCGCATCCGCGGCCTGGTCGTGGGCGAGCCGGGCCGTGAAACCTACCATGACCGATGCCGGGAACGGCCACGGCTGAGAGCCCTTGTACTGCGCGTCGACCACACGCACTCCGGCTTCTTCGAAGATCTCGCGTTCCACGGCCGATTCGAACGACTCCCCCGGCTCGACGAAACCCGCCAGCAGCGAGTAGCGCGAGTTCTCCCACATCGCGTTGGAGCCGAGCAGCAGCCGGTCGTCGGCGTCGAGCACCGTGACGATGACGGCCGGGTCCGTTCGCGGGAAGATCTGCGACCCGTCTTCGAAGCACTTGCGCACCCAGCCGGCCTCCTCGACGACGGTCGGCGTTCCGCAGCGCGGGCAGTGGGTGTGCGAGGCATGCCAGTTGGCGATGGCGAGAGCCTCGGTGAAGAGCCCGGCGTCGCGGTCGCTCAGCGCCGTGGCCACCGTTCGCAGGTTGCCCCAGCGCGACTCGTCGGGTTCCAGCTCGATGGCAGCCGCATCCGTGAGTACCTCGAGCACGACCGCCGTCCCAACAGGCTGGTCGGCCGTAGCCGTGAGCGTGCGACCGAGATAGACCCGCACCAGCGCGGCGGAGACGCGTTCGACAGGCAGCAACTCCAGTTCGGCGGGCCCGGCTCCGGATGCGCCCCAGCCGTCGACCGCCGGCGTCGCAGCCCCGACGCTCTCCGCTGTGAGCAGCGCACGCCCCTTCCAGAGCGCCAGAACGCGGGTGCCCGGCTCATCCCACAGCTCATCGAACAAGGCCGCACGGGAGCGGGAGCCGTGGTCACGATCCATGGCGTGGCGCGAAAGCGGCAAAGCGGAGAGCGGAATGCGCGACATAGGGTCCTTTCAAGGCGTGGCGAACATGCCCACGCGGGGAAGCCATTTAACCTAGGGGCATGGCCAGATCCCATCTCACTCTAGCCGCGCTGGCCACTTCGGCCGTTGCGGGGCTCGAGGTCTCCGGTGCCCGCAGCTACAGCTTGGGCGGGGCGGCCGAATTCGACTCCGCCCTCCTCACCGGCCGCGACGGAAACACGTACATCATCCGCGTTCCCACGTCGCAGGCGGCGGAGACCGAGCAGAGCGCCGATCTCGTCGCGCTCCGTGCGCTCACCACGGGCATCCGCAGCCGGCTGCCGTTCGATGTGCCGACCTCTCTGGGCCAGAGCCCTGTAGGCGGAACCCGCGCTCTGGTGTACGACTACCTGAGCGGCCACCACATCGTGGTCGACGATGTGCCACCCGGCGATGGACTCGCCGGGTCGATCGGGCACGCGATCGCCGCCATCCACACTCTGCCGACCAACTTCGTGGGCGAGGCGGGACTGCCGGTGCTGACCGCCGCCGAGTGCCACACGTCCACGACCTCCCTCATAGAGTCGGCCGCGTCGACGGGCCTCTTGCCGAGTGCGCTGCGCGAACGTTGGCGCGACGCCTCCGCCGACCAATCGCTCTGGCAGTTCCAGCCGACGGTGATCAATGGCGCGCTCACCGCCGACTCCTTCCTTGTCGAAGACGAGTCGGTGACTGCGGTGCTCGGCTGGTCGGCGCTCCGTGTGGGCGACCCCGCCCGCGATCTGCACTGGCTGCTCGCTATGAATCCCGACGCCACTGACGGCGCTCTCGGTGCGTACGCCTCCACCCGTCAGGTGGCCACCGACCGACAGTTTACCCAGCGCGCCATGCTCTATGCGGAACTCGAGGTCGCCCGGTGGCTGCTCCACGGCCGCGAAGTGCGCAACCAGTCGATCGTCGACGACGCTGTCGGGATGCTCGACGGCCTCGTGGACCGCGTGCACACGAACTCCGCTACGCCACTGTCGAACGCAACGGGTCCGATTATGGCGGTCGGCGACGTGGAGGCGATGCTCGACCGCACCCCCGGCGACCGCCATTCGGATGACTACGGTCCCGCCGGCGGCATGAAGCCCGTCGTCGAAGACCAGAGCGAGCGCAATACTTCTTCGGAGTAGAGCCGCTCCGGCCGCACCACCCTGTCGTCGGCGAGCGGGGACGGTGCTTGGGTCGGAAGTATCGAGTGTTTCGTGCCATTGAGTCCGTTCTGGCGGAGACTTCAGCGGCATGTCGTTGGAAAAGTCCGACGTCAGCGCTCCAGACTCAGGAACCAGAGCGAGCGCAAATCTTCTTCGGAGTAGAGCCGCTCCGGTCGCACCACCCTGTCGTCGGCGACGAAGTAGAAGACGGCATCGATCAACTCCGGATCGACGCCGGTGTACTGGGCGAAGGCGAGGCGGTAGAGCGCGAGCTGCAGCTGTTTGCGTTCGAGGTCGTCCGCATCCCGAGGAGCCTTACCGGTCTTCCAGTCGACGATCTGGTATGCATGGATGCCGTCCACCGCCGGGTAGACAGCATCGAGTTTGCAGACCACGACCTGTCCGGCGAGCGTGACGTGGATCTCGATCTCGACCTCCTCCGGACGACGGTCAGCCCACTCGCTTGCCGCGAAGGTGCGCTGCAGATCTACGAGCGCTTCGCCCTCCAACGGCTCGCCCACCGGATCGTCGAGCTCTGCGGCGGTGGCGTCGATCACATCCGACCCGCCACCGATCGTTCCGTAGCGGCGCTCGACCCAGCCGTGGAAGAGCGTGCCGAGCCGGGTCTGCCGGTACGGTCTCTCCGGCATCGGCCGACGTAACGCGGCCGCCACGGAGGCAGGGTCGGTCACGTAGTCCTTGAACCGCGATGCGGGGATTCGCGTTGGCAGTTCCACGAGCTCGGCCTCTGCAGCCCGGCGCGCGCGTTCCGCGAGGAGCAGGTCGATGTCATGGGCGTACACTCCGCCGCCGCGCGAACCTCGCTCGATCGCCGACCGCACGGCATCGGCCGCGGCAACGACGCGATCGCGCCGCGAACCCAACGGGTCGAGCGGCCAGACCATCGTCTGCGTGGCGAGCGCGGACGGATTCTCGTCAGGCTCGTCGCACGGCGGGAACGCATCCTCGGCCAGCAGACCGGCGGCCTGCAGTTCGAGCAGGAACGCCCCGGGTCCGCGCGGCCTGGTCTGGGTCGACCAGTATGAGCCCGAGAGCAGCAGGCTTTCACGCGCTCGGGTCACGGCCACGTACACCAGCCGCCGCTGCTCTGCCGCATGGCGCGCGACCACCTCCTCCTCGAAGGTCTTCACCGCTTCATCGACGTCCTTCTGCGTCGTGGCGGTGCGCCAGGCCAGCAACGGCAGCTCGGTGGCGTCGCCGCGGAACTCGTACGGCAGTTCCCCGAACGACAGCCAGCCCTTCTTGCTGAGCGGACCGCCGGGGAGTTCGCCCTCCACCATCCGCGGCACGGCGACCACATCCCACTCCAGACCTTTCGAGCCGTGGATGGTCAGGATCTGCACCGTTCCAGGTTCCGGCTCTTCGCTGCGCGGCGCGAGATTGTCCCGTCGCTCCGCCTCGGCGAGCCAGGAGAGAAACGAGCCGAGCGTTGCCTGTTCGTCGCTCGCCAGATAGGAGGAGACCTGTTCGGCGAAGGCGTCGAGGCTGGCCTGGCCGAGCTGTGCTGTCTCGTTGGCGGCCACCTCGATATCGAGCATCAGCTCCTGTTGCACGAGCGTGACGAGATCGAGCAGGTCGAGGCCTACCCGGGAACGGAGGTAGTCGAGTTGGCGACCGGCCGCGCGCATCCGTTCCAGTCCGATCGCACTGAAGCCGGCGAGTTGGCTGTGGCCCTCTGGCGCCTCCACGACGAAGTCGAGCGCATCCACCAGGGAGGCGGATTCGTCGCCGGCCACCGACTGTCGCAGGCGTTCGCGCACGGCCGGGTCCAGTTCCCGGAAGCGGTGATCCCGCGCAGCCAGCCAGGAGGCGACCCCGCGCAAGGTCGCGATGTCTTTCGGCCCGATCCGCCAGCGTGCGCCGGCCAGCACGCGGATGAGCTCAGAGCCTGCCGTCGGATCGTGCATGACTCGCAGAGCGCTGACCAGGTCGGCGATCACCGGCTGCTCCAGCAGCCCGCCCAGCCCCAGCACGTGATACGGGATGCCGCGGTCGGCCAACGCGGACGTGAACGGGTCGATCTTCTTGATCGACCGGCAGAGCAGTGCGGCGCTCGGAACCCGTCCGTCGTCATCCCGCCCGAGCCGTTCGCCGAGCCAGTCGGCCACCGCGGCCGCCTCGTCGGTGACCGTCTGTTCGAACCGCGTGTGCAACTCACCCGGCATCGCACCAGGGCGCGGCTCCAAACGTTCGACCTGCACCGGCGACGAAGCCGAGAGCGGGCCGACCAAAGTGTTGGCCGCGTCGAGCACGCTCGTCGGATTTCGCCAGCTTGTCGAGAGGGCGTACCGCGCCGCACGCGCACGGTCGCCCGTGAAGTCGAGCGAGAACCGGCCGAGGTTCGCTGCGCTCGCCCCTCTCCAGCCGTAGATCGACTGGTGCGGGTCGCCGACAGCCATCACGGCCCGGTCGGCGAACAGGCCGGAGAGCAGCCGCGTCTGCACCACGGAGGTGTCCTGGTACTCGTCGAGGAGGATAACCCGGTACCGCTCGCGGTAGTCGCCGACGACCGCCGGAAGCTTCTCGGTCACGCGGAGCGCGAGCGCCACCTGATCGGAGTACTCGACGAATCCGCGGCGCACCTTCTCGGAGTCGAACTGCCCGGCAAGGTCGAGCAACGGCGGCAACGAGCCGACGACGGTCATCGCCGAGCGGACCGAGGCGTAGATCTCTTTCACCTGACCGCTTCCGGTGGCGAGTTCGCCCAGCGCACCGAATCTCTCGATCATCCGCTCGACCTCCGCCGCGTCGGCGACGTTCTCGCTGAGCGCCCGGCTGAGCGAGATGACAGCGCTGGTGACCGCGTCCACGCTCTTGTCGAGTTCCACCAACCGATCGTCGGTGCTCGTGACCACCAACCGCCGGGCCAGCTGCCAGGCCGAGGCCTCGCTCAAAACGGCCGACTCCGGCTCCCGGCCGATCAGCAGAGCGTTTTCGCGGAAAATCGCGTTCGCGAAAGAGTTGTATGTGGCCACGGTGGGAGCGTCGAACGGGTCGAACTCGATCGCGGTGAGCCCTGAAGCCACCAACTGCTCGATGCGTTTGCGGATGCGCAAGGCGAGTTCTCCCGCTGCCTTGCGCGTGAAGGTGAGTCCGAGGATCTCGGGAACCCGCACGTGACCGTTCGCCAATAGCCAGACCACCCGGTTCGCCATCGTCTCGGTCTTGCCGCTGCCCGCGCCGGCCACCACGATCGCCGGTGCCAGCGGCGCCTCGATAACCGCCTGCTGCTGCGACGTCGGCGTCGGCAGGCCCAGTGCCTCGGCGATCTGCACGGCGCTGATCGCATTTCCGCCCGTCCGGGGCAGTGGATGCGCGCGCTCCTCGGCCAGCGCCAGCTCGACCAGGTCGATGGTCTCGTCGACGTCCCACTCCAGCACGCCGTCCGGGTTCTCCTCTGTCATGCGCTCACCGCCGGTACCAGGTGGATGCGGTACTCGTACTGGGCATGCGGATCCCGCTCCTCGAGGTTGACCACGGCAAGGAAGGTGTTCGCGGCCATGCCGTCCGCCGCCTCCGCGACCCGCTCGCGGAGCGCATCGAGGCCCTCTTCGTCCAGCCGCTCTTGGGTCGCCTCGCGATAGGTCTTGCCTTTGACGCCTGCGCTGACAAAGAGCAGCTTGGCGCCGCCCGACGGCAGTTGCGCATCCTCCGCCTGGGCGATCGCGCCGTGCTCCAGCGCGAGTTGGTACGCACCGAGCTGAGCGTGCTGGGCGACTTTGGCGGCCGGCGGCACCGTTTTGCCGGTCTTGAGATCGACGATGACGATGGTGCCCTCCGGGGTCCGCTCCACGCGGTCGATCTTTCCGCTGACGAGCGCGGCGCCGAGTTCGAGCTGGAACTCACCCTCGGAACCGAGCAGCACACCGCCGTCACGAGCGAAGTCGCGCAGATACTCGGAGAGGCCTTCGGTCAACCGGCGCGTGCGGCGCCGCTCTTTCTCTTCGAGCCACGGTGACTCGAACTGAAGTTCGCCCCAGCGCTCTTCGACGCCCCGCCAGAGGTGCTCGACGCTGAGGTCGCCGTCGGGTTCTGTGCTGGCCTGCTCCATCACAGCGTGCACCACGGTGCCTATGCCGGCGGCGAGGCCGCTCGGCGACGACGCCATCGCATCCACGAACCAGGCAAGCGGCGACTTCTCGAACGTCTCCAGCCGCGAGGGAGACACCCGCACGCGCGCCTCCGGATCCGTGAGGTCGACCAGCGGTTGCTCGGTCGACGGAGCGATCAGGCCGTACCAGTCGGCGGGATCGGCGCCTTCGACGCCGGCCACGGCAAGCCTCGCCAGCGCGTCGACCGCATCCGCCGAGCCGGAGGTGACGAGCCGACGCCGAAGCCGGCCGACCATTCCCCGCAACGACAGCGGATGTGCCGAGTCGTCGGAATCGTACGTCGCGTTTTCGCCCGCGAGCCGCAGAAAGGCCGATGGCTGTTCGTCGTCGTTGGCGGTGGCGGTGAGGATGACCTGCTCGCGCGCACGCGAAACAGCGAGCGCGAACATCCGCAGCTCGTCGCCCATGACTTGAGCCCGTTCGTCGACGGTGTCGGATGCGGTTCCCGCCACCACCTCACCGAGCTTCTGCGGATGCAACAGCGAGCCGCGTAGCCGCAGGTTAGGCCAGACGCTCTCCTGCAGGCCGGCGACGGCGACGACGTCGAATTCCGAGCCGATCGTGGCGCTCGGCGTGCAGACCAGCACGGCATCGGATGCGGTCTGCGCAGCCAGAGTATCTTCGGGTACCTCCGCGTCGAGCAGTTCTCGAACGAAGAGCGCTGCCGGTTTCTCGGGGAAGCGCTCGACGAAGCGCCGCGCCGCGGTGAAAAGCGCGACGACGCCGTCGAGATGCCGGTTGGCCTCGTCGGCCACGATGCCGCTCCGCTCGGACTGCTCGAGCCAGCGCTTGGCCAGACCGCTGCGTTCCCACGCGTGCCAGAGGAGCTCTTCGATCGTCGCGCCCTCCGCCGCCTTCTCACGACCGGTGCGCAGCGTCTCGGCCAGCCGGCCGGCGCGACGCGCCGGCGAGGAGTCGATGGTCGCGAACCTCGCCGGCGTGCCGAGCGCTTCCACGATCAGCTCGTCGGCCGGTCGGTTGCCCTCCCCGGCGAGCTCCTCCTGTCGGAGTGCCAGTCGCAGCCGACGCAGGCTCACGCCGTCGAGCCCGCCGAACGGTCCGATGAGCAGGTGGGCGGCGAGCGCCGCGGTCAGCTCGACAGAGCCGACTTCGACCCCGACAAGATCAAGCAGTTGTCGTGCCGCGAAGTCGTCGCGCAACGCGCGTGCTGCCGCCGAGGTCTTGGTCGGCACCTCCGCGACCGCGAGGGCACGGGCGAGCGAAGGAACATCGGCACCGGATCGGACGACCACGGCCATGCGGCCCCAGGGCACGCCGTCGAGCAGATGGCGCTCACGCAGCTTGCGTGCCAGCCGGGCGGACTCGGCCGGCGCGGAGGAGGCCTCGACGCAGATGATGGAGGGGGCACCCGGCTGCGGAGCAGGTCGCCCGGCCGCCGCTAGACGCTGCACGCCGGCCGCCGCGGTTCCAATCCGCTCGGTCACCGCCGCGGTGAGCGCACGGAGTGCGGGCGTCTGGCGGTGGGCGGTGGTGAGCACATGGCGGGCGACGGGGACGCCGAGCCGCGCATCCAGTTGCCCGAGGGCAGAAGCCTCAGCGCCCCGGAACGCTGTCGAGGCGACATCCGGATCGCCGAACGCCAGCACGGCCACACCCCGGGCGGTGAACGCTCGCAACAGCGACAGAGTGGCGACCGTCGCTTCCTGGAGATCGTCGACGAGGATCAGCCGGAGCCGGGAGAGCGCGCCCTCGCGGGTGACGATCGCCACCGCGTTGTCGATCAATTCGGCGGAATCGACGAAGGAGTCGCGGTAGTTCGACACCACCTCGCGGTATTCACGAATGAAGCGCGCCGCCGCCACCCACTCGGGATGATCGGCGACCGCACCCAGCTCGGACAGCCGACGGGGGCTCACGCCGTGCTCGACGCACCGGGCCATCAGCTCGCGCAGCTCGGTGCGGAAACCCCGGAGTGCGCGCACCTCTTCGCCGAGCGGTTCCGGCCAGGCCGGACCGGTGCCGTCTTCGACGTGACCGGTGAGCAGTTCCGCGATGATCTGGTCTTGCTCCCCGCCCGTGAGGAGGCGCGGCGGCTCGGTCCCGGCAGCGCGGGCCCGCTCCCCCACGATCTGGAAAGCCAGCGACGTGGCAGTGCGGGCGAGCGGGCCGTTGGTCGGCACGCCGATGCGCAGCGCGATCCGGTCACGCAACCGCGTCGCCGCCGACCGGGACGCACTGAGTGCGAGGACCTCGTCCGTCGCGTATCCCCGTACGAGCACACGCTCGGCGAGCACCTCGATGAGCGTGGCCGTCTTGCCGGTGCCAGGCGCACCCAGAACGGCCCCCGACTCGCCGTCGGCGACCGCGAGTACCCGTTTCTGGGCATCGTCCAGAACGAGGGCGATCGGGTCGCCTGGCGCCGTCGGGCGGGGCAGGAAACCACGGATCGTCATGACCAGAACGCTACCGGCGTCCGCCGACAGAGAACGTGTCGCAGCGCCGTGAGCCGAGTGTCGTAGTCTGAACTCACACCGCCGGTACAGAGTCGAAAGGCACCACACGTGGAGATCCGCATCGGAATCGTCAACGCCCCCCGCGAGCTCAACTTCGAGTCTGCCCAGACCGTCGACGAGATCGCCGAGCAGGCGCAGGCTTCGCTCACGAGCGGCACCGGATTCCTCCGCCTCACCGACGACAAGGACAAGGTCTACCTCGTGCCGGTCGCCGGCGTCGCCTACATCGAGATCGGCAGTGACGAGTCCCGCCGCATCGGCTTCGTCGGCTAGGGGCGAACGTGGAACTCCTCTTCGTCGCGCTCGCCGGCGCGTTGCTCGGTCTCGGCGCCCGCTATTTCCTGCCGGGCCGCCACACGCACGGGTCGGTGCTGATCCCTGCGATCGGCGTGATGGTCGCCAGCGTGTTCTGGGTCGCGCTCACCTGGGCCGGTCTCAAGTGGAACGGCGGATGGATCTGGTGGATAACGCTGGTCGGCACCGCGATCGTGGTGACCGCGACCGACCTGCTGGTCGGGCGCATCCGCAACGCCAGCGATGCGCGCCTGCTGGCAGCCCTTTCGAAGGGCGCCGTCGCACGCTGACGTCAGCGACAGCCGTCGCCGCTAAGCGGTGAGTCCCAGCGCGTCCATCCGGCGGGTGTGGGCGGCGATGAGTTCGGTGAAGATCGGCTCGATGCGCTCCTCGTCCGTCGCGACGTTGCCGGACAGGTGAAGCGCCGACCGCGCGACGAGCAGAGTGTCCCCCACGAGTCGCCGGCCCCACATGGCGAGCCGGGACGCGAGCCTGGAGTCGGCGCCGATCTCGCCGCGCAGCACGTCGACGATGCCCTCCTGCCCTCCGTCCGAGCCGAGCAAATGGGCGATCCGCGGACCGATGTCGCCGGGCAGCCCAGCGGCGAGACGAATGAAGAAGTCATCGAGCAGGCCGCCGGTCACCAGAACCGCGAGCAACGTCTCCTGCCAATCGGATCCTTTGGTGAGCCCGGTGAAGCCCTCGATCTCGTCCGCGAAGGCCTGCATGACCTCGGCGGGGTCGTCGCCGCGGCGACGGAGCTCCGCCACGATGCCCTGGTGCTTCGACAACGACGCGCCGGCGGCCGCGGCGACCCGCTCCTTGGCGTCGAGATCGCCGACCTCCCCCACGACCCGCGACAGGGTCTCGAACGCCTCGAGCTGCAGATACGCCGTCTGCCCCAGATACGGGAGCAGGTCGGGCATCACCTCGTGCAGGTCCACCCGGGTCGGCTGAGTCTGGGTTTCGCGCGATCGGAGTCGCGGAAGTTCCACCGGAGGCCGGCGTCGGGATAACCAGGTTGCCACGTACAGCAGTGTAACGGGGAGCGTCCAGTAAGCTGGATCCGCCGTCGGCGATGGAACGACGGCCCTACGCCTGCGATGAGAAGAGGGCGTAGACCCATCCGCATCTCAAATCGACAGGCAATATTCGTGACTTTCTCCGAACTCAATATCGAACAAGACATGGTCGATGCCCTCGCCGCCAAGGGCATCATCGAACCGTTCCCCATCCAGACCCAGACCATTCCTCTCGCCCTCGACGGGCAAGACATCATCGGTCAGGCCAAGACGGGAACGGGCAAGACCTTCGGCTTCGGCCTCCCGGTCATCCAGCGGCTGGGACTCCACCCGGAGCCCGGCGTGCAGGCACTCGTGGTGGTGCCGACCCGTGAACTCTGCGTGCAGGTCTTCGAAGACCTCTCGCAGGCCGCCCAGAATCGCGACACGAGCGTGGTCGCCATCTATGGCGGAAAGGCATACGAAGGTCAGATCGCCCAGCTCAAGGCGGGCGCGCAGATCGTTGTCGGCACCCCCGGCCGTCTGCTCGATCTCGCCGGACAGCGTCTGCTGAACCTCGGCAACGTGCGCGAGATGGTGCTCGATGAAGCCGACAAGATGCTCGATCTCGGCTTCCTCGCCGACATCGAGAAGCTCTTCGCACAGACGCCTGCCACCCGCCACACCATGCTCTTCTCGGCAACGATGCCCGGACCGATCGTGGCCCTGGCCCGCCGATTCATGACGCGTCCGATCCACATCCGCGCCACCGACCCCGATGAGGGGCAGATCCAGGCGAACATCAAGCACCTCGTCTACCGGGCGCACTCGCTCGACAAAGACGAGGTCGTCGCCCGAATCCTGCAGTCCGAGGGGCGCGGCAAGACCGTCGTCTTCACGCGCACCAAGCGTGCCGCCGCCAAGCTGGTCGAGGAACTCAACGACCGGGGCTTCAACGCCGCAGCCGTTCACGGCGACCTCAATCAGGAGCAGCGTGAGCGCGCCATGGCGGCCTTCAAGGCCGGCAAAAAAGACATCCTCATCGCAACGGATGTGGCGGCTCGCGGCATCGACGTCGAGGACGTCACGCACGTGATCAACCACACCATCCCCGACGACGAGAAGACCTACCTGCACCGCGCGGGCCGCACGGGCCGCGCAGGCAAGACCGGCATCGCCGTCACGTTCGTGGACTGGGAAGACCTGCACAAGTGGGCGCTCATCAACCGCGCTCTCGAGTTCGGGCAGCCCGAACCGACCGAGACGTACTCGTCTTCCCCGCACCTGTTCAGGGACCTCGACATCCCGGCCGGCTCCAAGGGCCGCCTGAAGAGCACGCCCACGGTCAAGGTTCCGGCCGCCGAAGGCTCACCGCGCCGTCAGGGCGCGACGGCATCGCACCCATCAAGCGACTCGGCGAACAGCGGCTCCAGCGAGCACGGCGGCCAACGTCGTCGCCGCACCCGTGGCGGCCGCCCGGCCGGAACGGCCGCCGGCGAAACGGCTCCCGCGGGCGACCCGACGCAGGCGGCGGGAACCCACGACGGTGGCGGCTCCGAGCATCACGACGGCAACAGCGCACCGCGCCGCCGTCGCCGCTCGCGTGGCGGTGCGCCGACAGCGCCCGCCAACTGATCCGACCGTCAGTACCAGTTGTGGGAGACCTCGTGGGCCCACGCGCCGCACGGTGAACCGTAGGAACTCCTGATGTAGGCGAGTCCCCAGTTGATCTGGGTGTTCGCGTTCGTCAGCCAGTCGGGGCCGGACGCCCCCATCTTCTGCGGCGGGAGCGCTTGCGGAATGCCGTAGGCGTCGCTGGACGGGTTGACCGCGTTCGCGCGCCAGCCGGACTCCTGATTCCAGAGCGATCGCAGACAACCGATCTGATCGCTTCCCCAGCCGTAGTTGCCGAGCTGACCGAAGGCGTATGCCTGAGCAGCGGCCGGGTCGACGACAACATCCCCCGGGGCCGAGATCCAGCCGCCTCCGCCTCCGTTGTTGCCTGCCGCGGCGGCCGCCGCGGCATCGGCAGCCGCCTTCGCGACCCCTTCGGCGTACTTCTGCTCGACGGATGCTTCGGTGTTCTGGAGCAGGGCGAGCTGGGCGTACATCGTGGTCGCGGTCTGCTGCTGGCTCACAAGCAGCGCCTGCGCCGCGATCTGTGCGGCCTTCGCGACCTCGAGGGCCGTCTTCGCCTGCGCATCCAGCTGATTGCGGATCTTCTGCGCGGCGGTCGCCTGGTTGCTGAGAGACGCGGCCACGTTCATCTGAGCGTTCGCGGCGGCGAACAGGGAGCTCGACTGATCGCCCAGTTTCGCCACCACCCCGAGCCGATAGAGCAAGGTGGTCGTCGTCTTCGCATTGTCACCGTGCAGGAAGAGCTGAAGCGACATGGCCGAACCCCCGGCCCGGCTGAGCTGTTCGGCGAACTGTCCGCTCTGTGTCCGCAACGCCGACGCCTGAGCGGTCGCCGCATCCGCGCGGGTCTTGAGGTCGTCCGCTTTCAGCGTCGCCGCCTTCAAGTTCAACTCGGCCAGACCGTATTCGCCGGCACGCTTGACCGCCAGAACGGAGGCTGCGGTGGAGGCGTTCTGAAGCTGAACGAGCAGGGCGTTGATCTTGTCGACCTCCGCCTGCGCCGTCGCTGCGTTCGCCTTGGCGGCCTGCACATCGCCCCAAGAGGGGTACGTGGTGTCTGCGGTAGCCGGAGCGACACCTCCGGACACCACCAGGGCGGCGACGATCACGGCAGTGACCGCACCGGCACTCCAAGACGTCCGCTTCACGCACTCTCCTCGTTCTTTCGCCCCGTTCAGGCTAAGCGAGGATCGTCAAGAGGCGTAGAAGGGCGCCGCGCCTGTCGCTTCTTCGATGATTTTGTCGAGAACCTCGGCTGACGTGGTGTTCTCGCCGAGACGATTCGGCTTTCCCGACCCGTGATAGTCGCTCGACCCGGTGATCACCAGTCCGTAGCGTTCGGCCAGCTCGTGCAGTCGCAGCTTGCCGTCCTCGGTGTTCTCGCGGTGATCGATCTCCAGTCCGAACAGTCCCGCGTCGACGAGACGTGCGAGCCGCTCTTCCGGGATCACGTGCCCGCGCCCGCGGGTTCCGGGATGCGCGAGCACCGGCACCCCGCCGGCTCCGCGGATGAGCCGCACACCCGTCAGCGGATCCGGCGCGTAATGCGGCAGATAGTATCCGGCCCGCCAGTGCAGGATTCCGGCGAACGCGGCACTGCGGTCGGTGGCCAGCCCCCGAGCGACGAGGGCGTCGGCGATGTGCGGGCGGCCGACCGTCGCGCCGTCAGTCGCCTGGTCCATCACGTCGCCCCACGAGATGTCGTAGTCCTTGGCGATGCCGCGCACCATGTCTTCGGCACGCTTCATCCGTCCGGTGCGGATGCGCTCGGTTTCCGCGACGAGGGCGTCGTCGGCTGGATCGAAGAGGTATCCGAGCATGTGCACGCTCGCGAACTCGAGCCGGGTGCTGAGCTCCATTCCGGGGATGACGGTCAGCCCGACCTCGGCGCCCGCAGCAGCCGCATCCCGCCAGCCTGCTGTGGAATCGTGGTCGGTCAGCGCGACCGTTCCGAGCCCGGCAGCTGCCGCCGCACGCACCAGCTCGGCGGGCGTTTCGGTGCCATCGGAGACGCTTGAATGGGTGTGCAGGTCGACGGGACCCCGGAAGCGTCGCACATCACCCATGCTCTCCATCCTAGGAGTGGAAGAATGGTTGCCATGTCTTCGCAGTCGACCAGCCAGCAGTCCGCACCCGCCGCCGAGCCCCGCGCCACCGGCAATCGCTCCACCACGCCGGGATCCGATCGATTTCGCGAGTACATCGCGGGCGGTTGGGCCGATCGCGACGACGTCGTACCAGCCGCCCGCGAGCAGGCCCGGTTCGCCGCCGCGCGCCGCGCGCGCATCTCCGAGCTGCATCCCGGCAAGCGCCTGATCGTGCCCGCCGGTGCCCTCAAGCAGCGCTCTAACGACACCGACTATTCCTTCCGGGCGCATTCTGCCTTCGCGCACCTGACGGGGTGGGGATCCGACTCCGAGCCCGGCAGCGTTCTGGTGCTCGAGCCGACGGCAGCCGGCCACGAGGCCACGGTGTACTTCCGTGAGCGGGCCGGACGCGACTCTGAGGAGTTCTATGCGAATTCTGAGATCGGTGAGTTCTGGATCGGGCCGCGCCCCTCGCTCGCCCAGGTCGCGGGCGACCTCGCCGTCTCCACCCGAGGTATCGCCGAGCTGGCGGAGATCGTCGACTCGTCCGACGAGAACACCCTGATCGTGCGGGAGGCGGATGCTGCCCTCACCGACCAGCTCGACGCCCTCCGCGTGGTGCGCGCAGGCGACGACGCAAGCGCCGAGGACACCAGCAGCGACGACAAGCTCGCCCGTGACCTCTCCGAACTGCGCCTGGTCAAAGACGAGTTCGAGATCGCCGAGCTCCGTTCCGCCGTGGCGGCGACCGCCCTGGGCTTCGACGATGTGATCGGCGACCTGCCGCGGATCACCGCCCATCCCCGAGGCGAACGACTGGTGGAAGGCGTCTTCAACGGCCGCGCCCGTGCTGACGGCAACGCAGTGGGCTACGACACGATCGCGGCGAGCGGCCCGCACGCCTGCATCCTCCACTGGACACGCAATGACGGCCCGGTGGTTCCGGGCGACCTCATCCTCCTGGATGCCGGGGTCGAGGTCGACAGCTACTACACGGCCGACATCACCCGAACATTCCCCATTGCTGGCACCTTCACCGAGACGCAGCGACTCGTCTACGAGACAGTGCGCGAGGCGGCGGATGCCGCGTTCGCGATCGTACGGCCCGGGATCCGCTTTCGCGAGATCCACGCCACAGCGATGGCGGTCATCGCGCGCCGCACCGCCGAGTGGGGACTGCTCCCGGTGACCGCCGACGAAGCGCTCGAGGCCGACAATCAGCACCACCGGCGGTACATGGTGCACGGCACCAGCCACCACCTCGGCCTCGACGTGCACGACTGCGCCCAGGCCCGGCGGGAACTGTACCTCGACGGCGTGCTCCAGCCCGGATTCGTGTTCACCATCGAGCCCGGACTGTACTTCCAGCCCGACGACTTGACGGTGCCGGAGCGATTCCGGGGCATCGGCGTGCGAATCGAGGACAACATCCTGGTCACCGAGGACGGCGCCGAGAACCTGTCCGTCGCCATTCCGCGCACCGCGGACGACGTCGAAGCCTGGGTGCGACGCCTGCGCTGAAGCCCCTCGTCCGGGTCAGCGCTCGGGCGTCGAGGGGGGCGGCAACGGCTCGTCCCCGGGCATGCCCGCAATGGGCGGCGCGGCCGGCGGGGCGGCCGGCGGCGCGGCCGGCGGGGCGGCCGGCCGCGCGGCCGGCGGGTCCGAGGGATGCGTCGGCCCAGATGCCGCCTGCGGCGCGCCACCGCCCTGCGCCAGGTTGCGGGCACGGTTGGCGAGTTCGGCATCCACCAACACCGAATAGCTCGTGGCGATGACCTGCATCACCGATGTGTAATCCCGACGGCGGCGGTTGATCGCATAAGAGACGATGCCGAAGAGCATCCCGAAACCGGCGCCGATGAGCACGGCGGCCAGCACGAACCCGTAGCTGACCGCCGGCGAGAAGATCACCAGCAGCAGCCCGAAGAAGATACCGAGCCACGCACCGGATGCGGCTCCCGCGACGGCAACTCGCCCCCAGGTCAGCTTTCCGGTGACCCGCTCCACGCTCTTCAGGTCGCTGCCGACGATGGACACCTTGTCGACCGGGAAGTCGGCGCGGGCCAGCACGTCGACCGCCTGCTGCGCTTCAGGATAGGTCTCGTAGGTGGCGACGACCTCACCTCGGGGAATCGTGGGGAAGAGGCCGCGGCTGCGTCCGTTCATCGGACTCGGTGTGGTCATCGTCCCATTCTTCCACCCGTGCAGGCGGGGAAGCCTTGGAGGGCTTAAGTTGTAACCTGTGAGTGCAACCCGAGTCTTCGTCGCCCGCCTGGCCGGGTGCACCGTTTTCGATCCCGCCGGCGACCGAGTGGGCAAGGTGCGCGATGTGCTCGTCGTCTACCGCAAGAGCGATCCGCCGCGGGTCGTGGGGCTGATCGTCGAGATCCCGGGGAAGCGCCGTGTGTTCGTCTCCATCGGGCGCGTCACCAGTATCGGCAGCGGACAGATCATCACCACCGGACTCATCAACGTGCGCCGGTTCGAGCAACGCGGTGGTGAGGTCCGGGTGATCGCCGAGCTGCTCGGCCGCCGAGTGCTCTTCAACGACGCGAGCGGTGAGGCGACCATCGAGGATGTCGCGATCGAGCAGGCGATCACCGGTGAGTGGGCCGTCGGCGAACTCTTCGTGCGCCGTCCGAAAGCGGGAGGCTCCCCCTTCGGAAAGGGTCCGACCACGTTCGCTCTCTGGAGCGAGGTGCACGAGAAGCAGGAGCGCGGAGAGGCGCAGTCCGCCGAGCAGCTGATCGCTACGTTCTCGGAACTGAAGCCGGCCGACCTCGCGAATACCCTGCTCGATCTTCCCCAGCAGCGCATGCTCGAAGTGGCCGGGGAACTCCCCGACGACCGGCTGGCCGACGTGCTCGAGGAGATGCCCGAAAGCGAACAGGTGCAGATCCTCGCTCAGCTGGACGACAACCGCGCCGCCGACGTGCTCGATCAGATGCAGCCGGATGACGCCGCCGACCTGATCGCGCAGCTCTCCGACGAGCGCGGCGAACACCTGCTCGAACTGATGCAGCCCGAAGAGGCCGAAGACGTGCGGATGCTGCTGACCTACGCGCCCGACACGGCCGGCGGCCTGATGACCACCGAGCCGGTCATCGTCTCCGCCGACGCGACGGTGGCAGAGGGCCTCGCGCTCATCCGGCGCCATGATCTCGCCCCCGCGCTCGGCGCGGCGATCTGTGTCACCCTGCCGCCGTACGAGGCTCCGACAGGACGCTTTCTCGGCATCGTGCACTTCCAGCGGATGCTGCGGTACCCGCCGCATGTGCGCCTCGGCACGCTGCTCGATCCGAGCCTGGAGCCGATCACGGCCGACACCAGCGCGGCCGAGGTGTCCCGCATCCTCGCGAGCTACAATCTCGTGTCGGTTCCCGTTGTCGACGACAACCATCGCCTCGTCGGGGTGGTGACCATTGACGACATCCTCGACTACTTGCTACCCGACGACTGGCGAAGTCGCGACGACGAAGACGACCGCCAGCTGAAACGCACAGCGCTGGGCGACGAGACTGCAAGCATCCCGATCGTGAACGGAAGGAGGAGCGGCAATGGCCCGAGGTAAGCAGGACAACCGCCTGGACGCCCCCAAGGGATTGCGCACCACCGTGCTCGCCCGGCGCGGCAGCATCGAGACGAGCGACCGCTTCGGCCGGTTCACGGAATGGATCGCGCGGGCCATGGGCACACCGTGGTTCATCATGGGCCTCACCGTCTTCGTGATCTTCTGGATGGGCTGGAACACTCTCGCTCCCACCGCCTGGCGTTTCGACTCGATCGCGCTCGGGTTCATCGCGCTGACGCTCGTGCTGTCACTGCAGGCGTCGTACGCCGCTCCGCTCATCCTTCTGGCCCAGAACCGCCAGGACGACCGTGACCGCGTGCAGATCGAGCAGGACAGACAGCGCGCCGAGCGCAACCTTGCCGATACCGAGTACCTCGCGCGCGAAGTCGTCGCATTACGGCTCGCCGTGAAAGACATGGCGACGAAGGATTTCATCCGCGCCGAACTGCGAGCGCTGCTCGAGGATCTCGACAAGCGCGAGGAAGAGGAAAGCCAGACGGCCCGTGTCTGAGCTCGCCGAAGCCGTGCGACGTGCCCTCGGCGGTGTGCTCGACCCGGAGATCCGCAAACCCATCACCGACCTCGACATGGTCGGGGGCATCTCCGTCGATGCTGCCGGGCACGCCACGGTCGGCGTCAAGCTCACGATCGTCGGCTGCCCGGCCGCCGACACGATCGAACGGGAGGTGCGTACCGCGACGGCGACCGTGCCCGGCGTCACGGCCGTCAGCGTCGACGTTTCGGTGATGACCAGGGAGGAGCGTGCCTCGCTCACCGAGAAGCTGCGCGGCGGGCGGGCAGCGCGCGTGCAGCAGTTCGGCCCGGACTCTCTCACCACGGTGTATGCGGTGACCAGCGGAAAGGGCGGTGTCGGCAAATCCACGCTCACCGCCAACCTCGCCGTCGCCCTCGCAGAGCGCGGCCTCCGTGTCGGCATCGTGGATGCGGACGTGCACGGCTTCTCGATCCCCGGAATCCTCGGTCTGGTCGATGACTCCGGCGCCGCGCCGCGTCCCACGCGTGTGGACGACATGATCCTGCCGCCCATCGCCTACGGCGTGAAGGTCGTGTCGATCGGGATGTTCGTCGATTCGTCGTCCGCTGCGGTCGCCTGGCGAGGGCCGATGCTGCACCGCACCATCCAGCAATTCCTCGGCGACGTGTATTTCGGCGACCTCGACGTTCTGCTGCTCGACCTCCCACCCGGAACCGGGGATGTCGCCATCTCGGTCGGCCAGCTGCTTCCCAACGCCGAAGTGCTCGTTGTCACCACGCCACAGCCCGCAGCCGCCGATGTGGCCGAGCGCAGCGGCGTGGTCGCACGTCAGACAGGTCAGCGAGTGGTCGGTGTGATCGAGAACATGGCCGGCCTCCCCCAGCCCGACGGTACCGTTCTGGACCTCTTCGGGACCGGCGGCGGTGAGGACGTCGCACGGCGGCTGTCGGTGGGTCAGAGCGAGCCCGTGCCACTCCTCGCCTCGGTGCCCCTCAGCATCCCGCTGCGAGCCGGCGGAGACCAGGGCGCGCCGATCGTGGTGACCGACCCCACAGATCCGGCAGCCGTCGTCATCCGCGCCATCGCCGCCCGCCTCGCCTCCCGCGGCCGCCGCCTCGCCGGCCGTAAGCTCGGCCTCACCGTCACCTGACGACAGTCCCCTCCCGCGCGTGCTGGCCCGGCCGCGCGCACGCCGGCCGCGCCCCGCGCCCGCCGTCGGCCGCGCGCGCCGCGCCCGCCCGCCGCACCCGCCGCACCCGCCGCCGAGATGGCAGTCTCTACGCTTTGAATCGTTACAAAACGGCGAATATTGACATCTCGGCTCCCGCGCAAGGGGCTCCCGCGCAAGGGGCTCACGGGCAGGAGGCTCCCGGGCAGGGGGCTCCCGCGCGGATCAGGTGGCTTCCGCGTCGAACGGTGGCACCGCGCCCGCCGGGAGGCTACGCCTCTGCTCGGCATACGCGGACTCCGTCACGGGCTTGATCGCCGCCCCGGTAGCGACTCCGGCGCCGGCGGGGGCGTCGTCGAGCAGAGCCTCGCGGATGATCCGTCGCGGATCGTACTGTCGCGGATCGAGCTTCTTCCAGTCGACGTCGTCGAACTCGGAGCCCATCTCGTCGCGCATCCGGACTTTGGCGCCGTCGGCGAAGTCGCGGAGCGAG